>JAUZPB010000017.1 GCA_030706145.1 Bacteroidota bacterium | reverse complement strand
GTTCAGTTCTTAAGTAAACAAAACAAAGAGGTAATAATCAAAGCTGATAAAAATGCTCTTCATGGAAGCTTTGTTCAGCTCTTAGATGCCTTAAAAAGTGCTGGTGCTACTAAGTTCTTGATTGCTACTGCTAAGAAAGATTAATAATAGCATTAGCTTTATAAAGAAATAATAATTGCTGAAAAAAGGCTTAATCTAAAGAATATCTCAATTTTTTTTGTTAAAATTATGCCTCTACGAATAGTTTGGACTCAGAAAAAAATTGTTAAATCCTATAAAAGATTAAGCCTTATGACTAGTTGTAAAACCTGGAGTCTATAAAAAAACAAAAAATCAGGGTCCTATAAAATTAAAAATTCTCTATGGGCAGAGTAAACAAGAAAGTTGAACCCTCGTGCTGAACTGATTCTACCCATATTTGCCCTCCTAATTGCTCAACAATTTTCTTGCAGAGCGCAAGTCCTACTCCCGTTCCCGGATATTCATCCTTGTCATGAAGCCTCTGAAATATAGTAAATATCTTGTCTTTGTATGCCGCTGGTATACCGATTCCGTTGTCCTTTACTGAAAACAGCCAATAATTTATTTGTCTCTGGCAGTCAATCTGTATTATTGGGCTAATATCGTTTCTCCTGAACTTAATAGCATTTGAAATGAGATTCTGGAATAATTGCTGCATTTGTATTTGGCTTGCATATATTTGTGGGAGCTGTGAAATACTGATCTCTGCACAGCTCTCTGCAACTAAGCTATTCATAGACTCAATAATTGATTGTAGCAAAATATTTAGATCTAGGTACTCTGACCCTTTTTTATAGGATGTGGCTCTGGAGTAATTTAAAAGGTCATTTATTAGCTGCTGCATTCTCTTTGCACCATTGACAGCAAAATCTATGTATTCATCAGCATCAGAATCTAATTTTCCCTTATATCTTTTTGCCAGAAGCTGTGTGAAACTAGCTACCATTCTTAATGGCTCTTGAAGGTCATGAGATGCAACATATGCAAACTGTTCGAGCTCCTTGTTAGAACGTTCTAACTCCATTAGAGTTTGCTTTAACTTGGTTTCGTCCTGCTTTAACTTAGTTATGTCCTGGTTTACCATAATAGCATATGTTGCAGATGAACTATTTTGCTCAATTATTGGCACAACTGAGTTAAGTATTACTTTCGCATTGTCATCGCTGGTTTTAATTTGTATGATTTCATTTATTATACTGGTGGATTCTTCAATTGCTTTTATTATTGCCCAATCCTTTCGAGAAAGCTCTTTCTTTGACTCATAATCGCCTATTTTTATATACAATTCCGGAAGCTTATTAAATGAATCGAACTCTCCCCAAGTGTTACGAAATTCCTTATTGGCCATTATTATATTCATGTTTCTATCGATGAGGACTATTCCTACAGGGAGGAAGTCAACTACACTTCTAAGCAAAAGTTCTTGCTCCATAAGCCTCTTTGCCGATTGCTTCCTTTGGTGGCGAACCTCTGATTCTCTTATTTCTCTCTCAAGAGCCGGAGCAAGTCGCGTTAGGTTCCCTTTCATTATATAATCATGTGCACCTGCTTTCATTGCCTCAACTGCTAATTCTTCCCCTATTGTCCCTGATACAATTAAGAATGGAAGATCAAGATTCATTTGCTGCATTACTTTTAAGGCAGCAAGTGCATTAAACCCTGGAAGTTTGTAATCAGAAATTATTGCATCCCAGTTTTTACTGTTAAGTGCTGATCTTAGAGAATTTTCATTATCAACAACTTCATGTGTAATTTTATTATAGCTTTTACTTAACTCAAGGATTATTAGTTCTGCATCATCTTCATAATCTTCAACAATTAATATCCTTAGCTCTTTATCCATAATTAATTAACTCCATTCTCATAAGGCAATTCATTTAAGGATAACCAATACTTTCCTAAAACTTTAACAGATTCTAAAAATTCCGAAAAATCCACTGGTTTAATAATATAGCTGTTGGCGCCATTTATGTAACTCTTTATGATATCTCTTTTATCTTTTGATGTACTAAGTACTATTACAGGAGTATACTTTGTAGATTCGTTTGACCTTAGGCGTTTTAATACTTCTAGTCCATTTACTTTTGGTAAGTTGAGATCTAAAAGAATCAAAGAAGGCAAATTAACTTCTTTAATTTGCTCTCTTCTTGAGCTTTTGGAAAAATACTCTATTGCTTCTGCTCCATCTCGAAGTATTACAAAAGTATTATTAAAGCTATTTTTCTTAAAAGCAAGAAGCGTTAGCTCAACATCATCTTCATTATCCTCAATTAACCAGATTGTCTTATCATTCATCTTTTTTCTGTGATAAATAAAAGTAAAATTTCGCTCCTCTTTGGATTTCACCCTCTGCCCATATCTGCCCACCATGCTTGTGTACTATTCGCTGTACTATTGCTAATCCGATTCCTGTACCTTCAAATTCTTTTGGGGAATGTAATCTCTGAAAAGGTGCAAAAAGCTTATCGGCGTATGCTGCATCGAAGCCAGCCCCATTATCTTGAATATAAAAAATTTCCTTTTCATTTTGTATTACTGATCCAAACTCAATTTTTGTCACTTCTTTCTTCGACGTAAATTTCCATGCATTTGCAAAGAGGTTATCAAGCATTATTCCTACAAGATTTTCATCGCCATATGAAAAAAGATTCTGAGTAATATTGAATTCCGCAAATCTTCTGGGCGATGACTTTTGTAGTGCATCTGCAATAGAATATGCAATTTCACTCATGTTTATTTCCTTTGGCTTTATTTCTGCCCTTGTTAGTCTTGATAGATTTAGCATATTGTCAATCAAGACTCCCATTTTCTGACTGGCTAGGCGAATACGTTCGAGTCTATGTTTTGCCTTCTCGTCAAGTTTATCATAATATTCATCCATTAGAGCTTTACTAAAACCATCAATACCACGTAAAGGTGCTCTTAGATCATGAGAAACAGAATAACTGAAAGCTTCTAGCTCATAATTGGCTGCCTGCAATTGCTCTGTCCTTTCGATTACTCTTTGCTCAAGCTTTTCGTTTAACTTCTTTATCTCTTCCTCTGATCTTTTTGCTTCTGTTATATCCGTAGATACTGATACAGCTCCAATAATGGTTTTGTCCAAAATTATTGGCGCAGCTGCACTCCTTAACACTATTTTTTTATTTGTCTTGAGGTTATCGATAATTATTTCAGATACAACAGATTCTCCTTTTAAAGCACGAATAAATGGGAAATCTTCTCCTGTAAGAAGATCTGAATTTTCGGCAAATCGTGGGGAAGTCATCTTATATAACGTAAATATGTCTTTATTTACTTCTTCAATCTTATCAAGACCTATTATGTTTAGTATTACTGAATTGACCTTCTTTATACCGCTTTCATCTCCAATGATGATTCCATCGGGCAAACTTTCAATAACCGCATCAAGTTCTGCAGCTCTCTGCCGGGTAGCTAAAAATAGTTTCTCTCTTTCTACTTCGATTCTTTTTCTTATGTTAATTTCATTCCTGAGTTTTCTATTTGCTTCTTCTAGCTGAGATGTTCTCTGCATAACCCTTTTTTCTAGATTTTGATTTAATTTTGTAATCTCTTCCTGTGCCTTTTGCCTTTCAGCAATTTCCTCATTCAACTCTTTATTCTTTTGCTCAAGCTGATATTTCCTTTCCTCAGCCAAATTTGCAGCTTTTATTAGTTCTATTATTCGTGGTATTAAGGGTGGAAGTGCAACTGCAGTAGCTACAGAAGCTACTGCAGTTATAAGCTTAATTCCCCCTGAAAACCAGTAAAGTGCATCCCAGAGTGTGAGGACTTCCATAAGATGTGTCGTTCCACAGGTAATTATGAAAATTCCAAAGGATAGAAACATTTTTGCAAAAGGAATATCTTTTCTTGTCTTATAGATCAAATATACAAGAGTATATGTAATCGCCCAGTATGAAAGCCCAATTGTCGTATCCGAAACTACATGTAGCCATACAAGATCGGGCGCCCAAAAGTAGCAATGTCCATGTGGTAAATAATTCGAATTAAACAAATTTGAAATTAACTGAGGCCAAAAATAAATCAGGGCAAGCGTTGCAATTAAAAGGCCTGATTCATAGCGGAAAAGAAAAGTTCTTAAATATCTTGCCATATTGTCTTTTATTCCTTTTCAATGGAATTTTTTGCAGATGCTTTTTTTAAGATATTGCTCTTTATGTACTATTGTTCTAGCTGGTCGTTTTTTTAAGCCAATGTCCTAAAAAAGGTTATTATTTGCATTTTGTTCAAAAAATCAACATTCAGAATAATGTAGATGGGTCTATCAGAGAAACATCTATGAGCAAAAAAAAGAGTATAATATGTCCCTTTTAATTATCTCCCTTATGTAATAAAATTTAAAGATATTATGGCATTACAATAAAGCCATAAAATTTCGCAGTAATAAAATTCCTGAAAGATTACGTGAGAAAGATTACTTGATTTGAATGCTTAAGGAAAATGTGGTTAATAAGAAATTACTATAATTTTATACAATTTATAAGAAAGAACGTAAGTAACAGGCAGTTTCTTATTCTTTCTAGCATACTTGTTGGACTGTCGGCAGGGATAGCTGCAGTACTTCTAAAGACCTTTACGCATCATATACAATCTATTCTAACGCATGACTTTCATTTTAAATATAAAGATTATTTTTATCTGATATTTCCGGCTATAGGTATAGTTTTGACAGTAACATATATTAAGCTCTTTCTAAAAGGGAAGTTTGGCAGAGGTGCCTCTCATATATTGCTTTACATCTCAAGAAAATCTAGTCTTATGGAACGCGTTACAATGTACTCACATATTATTACCAGTGCTCTAACTATTGGTTTTGGTGGATCAGCCGGACTTGAAGCTCCAATTGTCGTAACAGGTGCTGCTATTGGATCAAATTTCGGAAGAATAAATATGGTTAGCTATAAAGATAGAACTTTACTTCTTGCCTGCGGTTCTGCTGCTGGAATAGCTGCAGTATTTAATGCTCCGATTGCAGGCGTTATGTTTGCTTTAGAAGTACTTATTTCTGAAGCTACTATTTCAGCCTTTATTCCATTGATAATTGCTGCTGCAACGGGGGCGCTTTGTTCTAGGGTTATTCTGCAGGAAAAAATATTGCTATTCTTTAGTTTAAGACATCCTTTTAATTACTTGAACGTACCTTATTATATTGCTTTAGGGATCCTCTCTGGTCTTGTCTCTCTTTATTATGCCCGAATGTATAATAAAGTTGAAAATTTGTTTAAACCTCTTGAACAGAGAAATTATTTGAAATCAATCACAGGAGGTTTGATCCTCGCCATATTAGTCTTTATTTTTCCACCGCTTTTTGGTGAAGGATATGAAAGTATTAAATTTCTTGCTAATGGCAAGATAAATAAACTTCTTGAAAATAGTGTGTTTTCTCAGTTTAGTTATAATCAGAACTTTATAATTGCCTTTACAGGAGCAATTGCCCTTGTGAAGGTTATTGCTACTTCTGTTACATTAGGGGGGGGAGGTAATGGAGGAAGCTTTGCTCCATCACTATTTGTGGGGGCTTTTTTGGGTTACTTCTTTTCAAGCTTCCTTAACTCTTTCGATATAATAACATACCTTCCACAAGAAAACTTCACTCTCGTTGGAATGGCTGGAATACTCAGTGGTGTAATGTATGCACCTTTAACTGGAATATTTCTAATAGCCGAAATTACTGGCGGCTATGAACTTATGATTCCACTTATGATTGTCTCGGCAACTTCCTATATCATTGTAAAACACTTTGAACCATATTCAATGGATACTAAGGAATTAGCCCAAAAAGGCTATTTGTTAAGAGGAAACCGTGACAAAACAATTTTAACATTACTGAATGTAAAGGAAATAATTGAAAAGGATTTCGTCTGCGTTCAAAGCGATGCTACTATTATGCAGCTTACCGAGATAATTGCTCATTCAAAAAGAAATCTCTTTCCTGTCCTGGATAAAAATGGTTCTCTTCTTGGAATTATTGTGCTTGAAAATATTAGGGAACTACTCTTTGAACTGGAAAACTATAAAGATATGCCTGCAATTGATCTTATGAACAGGCCACAGGCAGTCATAGATCTTGAAGAAGAAATGAACATTGTTATGAAAAAGTTTGACGAAACAGGAGCCTGGAATCTGCCGGTTGTCAAGGACAATAAGTATATAGGTTTTGTCTCTAAATCCAGCATTTTTTCCAAATACCGCAGTCAACTTCTAAGCAGCTATTCTGAGGAATAAGAAAACAGTATCAATTATAAAAACTGCAGCTTTGTTTCTTTTAAAAATTTTTCTTCGAGTATCTTTACTATATTTTTTATCAGATTTCGTCTTAGACCAAGCTCAACCGGAATGTTAGGATCCTGATGGGCTTCGTTGATCTTTGTTCCTACAACAAAGTAAATAATATCGCTATCATGAAGGTAGTTGATCAAACTGAGTACAGCATTTTTTCTATTATAATCAATTTGTCTTATGTCACTTTCTAAAGCTTCCAGGAGTTTCCCTATCGTTATAGTTCCTTCGGTTACAAGATCAATTCCCTCTATTGTTGAGCATGGAGGTATTTCAGGGTCATAGTCGTTTAGATCGACTGATATCGTTTTGTTTAACTCTCTGGCAATGATCTTTGCAGTTGTACCGCCGCAGATGATTTTCTTTCCATCAAAGTTATTAATCATCTCAGCGATTTCCTTGTCCTTTTCTTTTGATATTGGCGGGCCTGAAAGTACCATAAGCTTTCTGGGCTTCCTAAAATAAATTACTCCGCATGTAATGTCATCTTTAGGCTTATAGCTATCGTTGGCGTAAGCTTTACTTACTATATTATGGGCTAAGTCACGGGCCGATATCTCGGGGTTGTTCTTTATTAGTGAAAGTGCATATTCTTCTACCTTTTCTGTTCCCCATCCTAAAGGCATGACCTTTGTCCCCATACCCGACTGGCTTACTCCGTCTGAAAAGAAAATTATCCTGTCACCCATCTGAGAGGAAAACTCAGAGTATTTTAAGACATTTTCTTTATACCTATTATATCTGAGCTTTAATAATTTTGTCTCAACCTTCACAATTCTATTATTTCTTATTAAAATAAAGGGCGGGTTATCATACTCTATTATCCTCGTGTTGCCAATGTTGTCAACATCAACAATTGTAAATGTCGAATAACTTATTTTCCTTACCTTGCATACTGGCAGAGTCTTCATTATTGTTTCTGCCGTATCACATATATCTTTTGAATTGGAAATGAAATTTATGGCCATCGTTGAGGTAAGCGTCGCTAGTACATTAGCTTTTATTCCACTGCCGAGACCATCAGAAAGAACTGCAATAATCCTGTTCTCTTCCTTGATCTTATGATGCAGGAATACATCACCTCCAACAATTTGTTTGTTTTTGAACCCCTGGTGGTAATCAACTTCAATAAAACAGTTAGATTTCATTTCATTCGTCGATATCATCTATTTGATCCGTAGAGAATGATTCAATAATTCCATTTAGAATTACTTCAGTTTCAGCTGCATTTTCTCCAAGCAGATAAGCTATTTTTTGAACAGTCGACAGGTTTTTCTTTATTACCTGCTTGGCTTTGTTTATTATCTGCTCCTTTCTTACCCATGGCTCGGTTATGTCTCTGAATATTCCACCAACAAAGCGGTTTTTCTCGATTGTAAAGATTGAAAAAAGCAGGACATTATTGTTAAAGTTGATCTCTTTCCCTACTATGTCATTGCCCGAATCGAGTACATTCTGAAATAATTTGTAAAATGGAACAATTTTATAGAGATATGCCCCTTCTAAACCAGGCTTTACTTCATAAAGAAGCTCAACTTCTTCTCCCATTAGCTTTGCCCAGTTCAGATTACTCTCAACAATCTTAAGTTTATCATCAACTATGACAATTCCTGATGGCATGGTTTGAATCAAAGCATTAGCTTTTTTCTGTGCTAG
Organism: Bacteroidota bacterium; assembly: GCA_030706145.1. GTDB lineage: Bacteria > Bacteroidota > Ignavibacteria > Ignavibacteriales > SURF-24 > JAUZPB01. The sequence continues at coordinate 52,615 of JAUZPB010000017.1, read as the reverse complement.
CTGACGCATATAGGAAACACACATGGTTTTTTCTGACTTGTTTTCAAGCATTGATATTGCAAAGTCACGACACGTATTATATCCGCACCCTGCACAGTTTAGCTCATCTTTTAGACTGACTTTCCCAATCTCCCTTAATACATCCTTTATTGCAGCCTCTATGTGCTCTTTATGCTGGATTGGCTCAATTTCAAGATTTTCCTTAATTGATATTGTTGGCCTTCTTGGGATCTCATTTTCCGGATATTGTGCATAGTTCAAAATATTGTATTTCTTTAATACTGTTGCACATCGTCTAGAGGCCTTGGGGCCATTTATGCATCCGCCCTCACAGGCTAATAATTCTAAAAAAAGATTATTCTTTAAGTTTAACTGCTCCGAAAACATCAAAGCATTTGAAATATTCGAGATGCCTGAAAAAGACATGAACTGGTTGTCCGTCAGTGTAAGATTTGCTTTTATACCCGAACACATCCCTCCGTCAATTGGATAAAGTGCTCCTTCTTTTGAATCTTCGGGTATAAATTTATCACCTTCACTTGCAGATAATTCATCAAAGCTAACATTTGATTCATCCATCCAGCGCTCAAAGTCTTCAAAGGTAATTACTACATCTAGTAATTCTGGGTGTGCTTCTGCTTCTTTTTTCTTTGCAATACACGGACCGATGAAAACAATTCCAACTTCATCGCCATATTGTTTCTTAAGAAGCTTACACTGTGATAGTAATGGCGAAAGAAACCCAGTAACATTATCAGAATTATCTGGATGATATTTCTTTATATACTCGACAACTGAAGGACAAGCAGAGGATATTAAAAGTTTCGGATTCTCCGCCCTTAAAAGCTCGGCTACATTAGCTGAAACCTCCTGTGCCCCCAGCGCAGTCTCCGATACACCATAGAAACCAAGCTTTTTAAGTGCAGCAATAATTAGTTTTGGATCAGTATTAGGAAACTCGCTTATAAATGATGGAGCAATTGAGGCTATAACCTTTTCCTTTAAGTTCAGGAGTTGTTTTGCCCTCCCAAGATCATCTCTGACTTTCTTTGCACCGGCCGGGCAGACATCAACACATGTTCCACAAGTAATACAGAGTTCATAAATAACCGTTGCACTCCCATTTTCAACCTTTATTGCCTTTACAGGGCATGCTCTGACACATTTATAGCAATCCTGACAATTTGCTTTTTCGGTATATATCGGTTTTAAGTAGTTCATTTTAATCTCTTGCCCTTACTTTATAAGCAGCCTATTTAGTAGTTCAACTAACGAATTAGGGTCAATATTGTCGTATAGCTTATCGTTTATTCTGATATTAGGACCCCTGTTGCATTTGTCTTCACAAAGATTACCAATTATTTCTATATCAATTTTCGTTTTGTTGTTCTTTGCAAATTCCTTTATGACTTCTATATTTTTATTATTGCCACGAGAGAAGCATGAGCTCCCCATGCATATTACAATCTTGTTATATTGAGCATTATCAGACATTCAACCTTATACTCCACGATTTGGAAAATAAATTCCGGGAATGCAATTTTCTTTATTATGAGAAATACAACTTTATGAATAACAAACTTTTTAGACGTACAGTGATAAGTAAAAACAAATAAAGTATGAATTATCTCTCGAAATTATCCTGTTTTCTATCAGAATCCTTAGCATTTCTCTGCCAGTTAGTCTTTCTTTTAGCCCAGAATAGGGAAGTCTCCAGGCTCTTTATATAATCCTATAGCAGACCGAAATTAATCTCCAGTTTATAATTTCTCAAATATCATACCTGAAATATTTTAGCAAATACAAAAAGGGGCATTTTTCAATGCCCCCTGGAACCATGCTTTATTTATTTTTTTAATGCATTCTGCATTTCATCGCATGCTTTTTTTAATGTACAACCTTCAATTACTTTTCCACCTATACTAACCGATGGACCACGGTCACATTGTTCAAAACAAAATGTAGCTTTAACATCTACTCTGTCCTGAAGGTTATTTGATTCAATGTGATCTATCATTTTGTAAAGTAGATCCTGTGAACCTCTTAGATAGCAACTCGTCCCTACACAAACACTGATCTCTAGCTTTTCCTTTGCCGAACCATTTAATATCTGAATCTCTGTGTCTGATACCCTGCGCCTTGCACTATAATTAGTATGCAGCATCTCATGAGCTAAATGACTGCCGGGTTCTTCTAGTGTGCTTCTATAAAGATCTGTAACAAAATGATTTTCCTGTGACTTATGAAGTTGCAGCTTCTTGTCTGCTTCATATAGACCTCTTGTCCTGTCTTTCTTTGTCTTTACATCAAATGTTACAGGTTGACCAGCCCCGCCAATACATCCATTGGGGCATGACATAACTTCAATAAAGTCATAATCACACAATCCTTTCTTTACTTTATCTGCAACTTTTCTTGCATTTGCAAGACCATGGACTATAGCGACTTTTACATCATTCCCAGCTATGTTTATTGTTGCTTCTCTTATAGATTCATTCCCACGAACTTCCTGAAACTCGAACTGCTCAAGTTTTTCACCACTTACTTTTTCATAGAGATAGCGGAGTGCTGCTTCGGTTACACCACCAGAATTCCCAAAGATTAAACCTGCTCCTGTCTTAAAGCCTAATGGCATATCAAGCGACTCAGTCTCAAGCTGCTTGAAGACTATTCCGGCTTGGTCTATCATTCTTGCAAGTTCTTGTGTAGTAAGAACATGATCGACTTCAGCTATACCTTCCTTTATGAATTCTTCTCTTTTTGCTTCAAATTTCTTCGCAGTACAAGGCATAATTGATACAATTACTATATCTTTTTTGTCTTTTTTAATCTCCTTCGAAAGGATCTCTTTAGCTACTGAACCAAACATCTGCTGGGGAGAACGGCAAGAAGAAAGATTTGGTAGAAGATCAGGATAGTACTGTTCCGCAAATTTTACCCATGCTGGACAGCATGAAGTGAATATTGGCAGCTTTTCTCCTTTTGTCTTTCTCTCAAGAAATTCTGTCGCCTCTTCGACTATCGTAAGGTCAGCTGAATAAGCAGTATCGAAAACTTTGTCAAAACCAATTATTCTTAAGGCCGATACAATCTGCCCCGTTGTGTCCTCTCCTGAAGCATAACCATAGACTTCCCCAAGAGCTACTCTTACTGCAGGAGCAACCTGAGCAATTACAGTTTTAGTAGGATCACTTATTGCTTTCCATACTTCACTTATTTCAGACTTTGGTGTTATTGCTGCTGTCGGACAAACCCTTGCACATTGCCCGCAATCGACGCACTCTACCATTGAAAGGTCCTTACCAAAGGCAGGTAATACTGTCGCATCTGATCCACGGAATGCAAAATCAATTGCTCCTATACCTTGAATCTCATTGCAGGCCCTGACGCAATCACCACAGAGTATGCATTTATTTGGATCACGCACTAATGAATAGGTTGAGTAGTCAAGAGCTGAGGATTTCTGAATCTTCTTAAATCTGACCTCTTCAACACCATGTTTCCTTGCAACTTCCTGAAGCTTACAAAATGAACTCTTTGAGCAGGTTGGACAGTTATGGGCATGATTTGCTAAAAGAAGCTCAAGTGAGATCTTTCTTATCTGACGGATCTCATCAGTAGTTGTCTTGATCTTCATGCCTTCCTGCGGTTCTGTAGAACATGCTGCCATTATACCTCTGCCTTCAACATCTACAAGGCATAACCTGCATGCTCCATAAATACTCAGTTCAGAATGATAGCAGAATGTCGGCAGATCAACTCCTGCTTTGCGGATTATCTCAAGAAGATTCTTTTCACCTTCGATGAGAACTTTTTTCCCATTTATATATAAACTTTTCTTTTCGTCCATTTTTAAACTCCTGTAATAGCATTAAGTTTGCAGGCCTCAACACAGGCTCCGCATCTGATACAAATTGAAACATCGATCTTGTGAACCATTTTCCTTTCACCCGAAATTGCTCCAACTGGACATTTCTTCTTGCAAACTGTGCATCCTTTGCACAAAACGGGATCTATTTCCGGGGCTCTTAAGCTCTTGCAGTTCTTCGTAGCGCAGAATTTGTTTATTACATGTTCGTTATATTCCTTACGGAAATGTTTAAGCGTAGAAAGTATTGGATTTGGAGCTGTTTTCCCTAATCCACAAAGTGAGCCCTGGGCAACGGCTTTTGCTAACTTTTCAAGCAGATCAATTGTCTCTACTGTCGCTCTGCCTTCAATTATATCATCAAGCAGAGCTAGCATTTGTTTTGTCCCCTCACGGCATAAAACACACTTGCCGCATGATTCATTTTGTGTAAATTGCATAAAGTACCTGGCAATTTTTACCATGCAGGTCTCTTTGTTCATTACTACTAGTCCACCAGACCCTACCATAGCTCCAATACCTCGCAGCGAATCGAAGTCTAAAGGCATATCAAGATGTTCTTCGGTAAGACAACCACCAGAAGGACCACCAATTTGTACAGACTTAAAACCATCTTCTGAGAGTGTTCCGTCATTATTTAATACACCACCGCCAATGTTGTAAACAATCTCCCTTAGAGTAGTGCCAAAAGGTACTTCTATTAAACCTGTATTGACAACATGACCTGTAAGAGCAAAGGTCTTTGTCCCTGAGGATTTCTCTGTGCCTCTTTTTCTATATTCATCGGCCCCCATTGTCATTATTAATGGAACTGTAGCCAGAGTCTCAACATTGTTTATTACAGTGGGCTTTCCCCATAAGCCGTTAACAGCAGGATAAGGTGGTTTGGGTGAAGGCATGCCTCGCTTTCCTTCAATTGATGCAATCATCGCTGTTTCTTCTCCACAGACGAAAGCTCCGGCTCCTTCCATTACATTTACATGGAAACTTTTTCCTGTACCAAAAATATTATCCCCTAATATACCTGCCTGTTCTGCATCATGAACAGCTTTTCTAATTCTTTTTACTGCAAGCGGATATTCAGCTCTTACATAAACATATGCTTCATCGGCACCTATGGCACGAGAAGCAATCATCATTCCTTCAAGCACACTGTGAGGATTTCCTTCCATAACGCTTCTATCCATAAAAGCTCCAGGATCTCCTTCATCTGCGTTACATATTACATATTTCTTTTTCTCTTGCTGAATCCTTGTAAGATCCCATTTCCTTCCGGTTGGAAAGCCGCCTCCCCCACGGCCTCTTAGACCGGATTTCAGGATTTCATCACAAATCTCTTTGGGCTCCATTAGTTTGTATGCTTTCTCTGCAGCGCTATAACCACCTAAGGATATATATTCTTTAATATTTTCTGGATCGACATATCCACATCTTTTAAGTACAAAACGTGACTGTCTTGTATAAAATGGAATTTCATCCGGACCTTTGCAATGCTCTCCTGTTGAAGCAATTGTATAGAGCAAGCGCTCTATTGCCTTGCCTTCGATTATTGTTTCCTTGACAATCTCCTTGACATCTTCTGGTTTTACTTTGACATAGAGAAGATTCTCTGGCTCGATTGACACTAAAGGTCCCATCTGACAAAAACCCTGACAACCTGACTGGGAAACAAATATCCCATGATTTTCTTCTTTTAATTCAACAACAACATCTAGTCCTGATAAACTTATCTGGCTAATAAAAGCTTTGTAAACTCTTTCTGCACCATTTGCCATACAACCTGTTCCGGCGCAAACAATAATACGTCTGCTTACAGATTTTATGCTCTCTTTGTATTGTTCTGCTGTCTCTTTGAGATCAATTGTTTCTCGGTACATAGCTCTTCTCCATAGAAATTATTTCATCAATTAAAGCATTTGTTTTTTCTTTGGTCATCTGGCCATGAATCTCATCATTTATTACAACAACAGGAGCCAGACCGCATGCACCTAAGCAGGAGACAGTCTCAAGAGTAAAGAGCATATCGGGAGTCGTTCTTTTCTTTTCATCTAAACCGAGTTTTTCCTGAATGACCTCTATAAGAGATACTGAGCCTTTTACGTGACAGGCAGTACCGTCACAGACACGTATCAAATATTTCCCTTTCGCTTGTAGAGCAAAATGAGAATAAAATGTAGCTACTCCATAAACACGTGCAGGTGATAGATTTAGAGATGTCGCAACAAATGTTAGTACCTCTTCTGGCAGATAACGGTATTCTTCCTGAACAGCCTGCAGAATGGGTATTAGTTTTGTTGAGTCATATGAGTAACGTTCTAGAATTTCGCAGACCTTACTAAACTGCCTCGATCTGCTCATCGTTTGAGTATCAGTCATCATTACTTTCTGTTTTCTCCTAAGATTTTAAGTCTAAATAGTTGAAGTTTTTAATTCTATTTATTTTCCCTGGTCTTTTTCGGAGACCTTCTTGTCTTCTTTTTCAAAATGACAAAAAAATCCCCCGAACATCAAAATCGTTTTTTTTTGTGTTCAAAAATCAATCTAAAAAATGATATTGTTTTACTTGAGTTTCTCGGCTAGTTTCCTGGTCAGAACAGCTAGGCTCGTAGTAAAGCCAGCATTTTCAACTACTATTTCCTCCGGGACTTTCAATGAAGCCGGAGCGAAATTCCAGATCGCTTCTATTCCTCCTTGAATCATAAGTGCAGTTATTTTCTGTGCCTCTGTTGCAGGGACTGTTAAGATGCCGATATGAATGTGCATACGTTTAATTAAATCGGAAAGCTTTTCTATTGGAAGTACTGGTACGTTGTGTATCTCTCTTCCGATCTTTGCGGGGTCATTGTCGAAAGCAGCTATTATATTTAACCCATATTTCTTAAATCCGTTATAACCTAGTATAGCCATACCAAGATTACCTACTCCAACTAAGAAGGCATCTGTAAGGTTATTCCAGTTCAGGAAATCTTCTATCGTGCTTATCAAAACCTCAACATCATATCCAACCTTTGGCTTTCCAGCTATTCCGGTATAGGCTAGATCCTTTCGGACCTGAGTAGGATCTAATTTTAGCTCCCCAGCTATATTAGTCGTAGAAACTTCTGACTTACCGGCCTTGTAAATATCTTTTAAGTAATGAAGATATACTGGCAGCCTTCTTAGTGTCGGTTCAGGCACTGATTTTAACTCGTTTATCATTGAATTATTATATCGAGAAATTTTTCTCTATTAACTTAGCGAATTGATAATAAGATAGCAAGAGATTTCGTGGAAAATAATTTAAAATATTATTTTTACACTATTTAGGCTTGAAAATCCTGGATGGGCACGCGGCTCTAGAACAGGAACGTATCAGTTAAGCACGTTCCTGTAGTAATATCTTATTTCCCCTTTTGAAAATGCATCTTTTTTGATAAAGAAGGCCAGTGGAAAAATAGACTAAGTGTAAAAGTCAAAAAGAAGTGGGCAAATTCCTACTACCTTTTAGATCTACCACCTTTTAAATGGACGATCACTATTCCCAGAGGCATTCCTTGACCGGTTAAAATTCCCACTACTATTGCTGCGCCTGTTATCATTATTTTTCGGGCGTGCTTCGTTTACATTTATTTTTTTACCCTTTATCATTCTTTCATTTAATTCCTGAATAGCAGTTTGTGCTTCATTATTCTGAGGCATATCAACGAAACCAAATCCTTTTGATTCTCCGCTGTCATGGTCGCGGATAACTTTTACACTTTTTACCATCCCGTATGCTGAAAATGCATTCTGAAGATCCTGATCGGTGACTTCTTTTGATAAATTGCCAACGTAAATATTCATTGAGAGTACTCCTTTAAATGATTTGATAAGTATGTGAATTAATAGATTATGGGATACTATTTTTTTTGTCCTTAGAAAATTTGCCCGAAAAGCTATCAGTTCTTAGCCATTATATGCGGGGGAAATATTTCATGCTTTTGGAAATTACTTATAGTTTCTCTTTGGTTGTCTTTTGTAACCTGCTTCAGAATAATCTATAGATATAAAACATGAAATGCAAGGTGAAGAAAATAAAAAACTTTGACCTTAATTTAGGAGAGAATAAACCTGTGATATAAAGCATATATTCCTCTGTGCACCGACTCCAGCTCACAGATTATCTAAACTGCAAGAGCGGCATAATTTACCTCCTGGCTATTTATTATTCGCATTAGCTCATTTATATTAAGTGCAGTTGAAATACCACCATTATCCCAATGATTCTTACATCCGCAATAATCAAGAAGAACACATTGTGCAGCAATATCAAGAGCCTTCATCTCCAAACCACCCGTTATTAAGTTTAGCGGACAGGCTACTCCAACTACTCCAATACCTTGGTCTACTCCCCATGATTCAAGCCATTTTGTAAAACTTGATGAATGGGGGATAATATGGACCGCAAAACCGCTGTTTTTTCCTAAATTTGTTATCTGATTAATCCTGCATTGACTGTTGCATCCTGTGCATACTAGGTCCAAGGAGTTTTTCCTGGCTTTACAATTCATACCGTTGTTGATTCTCATACATGCTGGAAGCAATACTGCTTTGCGAACAGTTTTGCTGAATTCATCACGAAATTCACGATTCATGACTTCTGCCCCAAACATGCTCAGGTGATATTCTACTTTTTTTCTGCTGCAGAAAATGTAGTCCTCCTTGAATTTATGTCCATCTAATTTTGTCCTCTGAAACTCTTCTATATTATATGTATAATTTGATAGCAAAAATTCACTTTTAAGTTCAAACCAGGATGCAAATTCGGCAAGCCTTTTAAGGTATTTATTAATATCTATTACACTTCTAATAGATAAGTATCCTAACCATTGCTTAAATCTTTTTACTTCTTCCTTAAATTCACCTGTTGCTTCTAACCAAAGCACTAGGCTTTTAAGATTGTTCAAACTGGGGATATTAGAATTGATATTATTAGTATTTTCTTCTAAATCCTCTTTTACAAGAAATATTGTTCCAAGAATTCCCCTTATATAATCAATAGAAGGTTTTAGATGTCTATGATTCCTCCTTAATTCATAAAGCTTTGCCAGGAATTTTGCAATATATGGATTTACTGCAAGTGACCTAAGACCATATATCTTCCAGTAGACCCCTAGTGAAATAAATTCAAATAAATACTCATGCTCACTGCGGAGATTCTCTAATGAGTTCTGACGGATATATTCCATGTAGAGTTTTACCAAAGGCCTGAATCTATCGTCTGCCTTAAGGAGAACTGCATCAGTAAAATTGGAAATTTCGTTGTAATAGAAATCCGAGTTTTCCTCATTTCTCATCAAATTATATGTAATTGTCTTTATTGAAGTCTCATTATTAAATTGTTCCATATTACTTAATCCTTGCCTGTCTCTAATGCTTTTGCTTCTTCTTGTTTGTTTAGACGTTCCCATTTTTAATTCGATCTAATTAACAACTAAATTAGGTTTTGTTAAAGGTTCTATTATTTTCTTTAGTACCATTTAACTTAATGCTTTTAATCACATCAATTACTTTTCCAAATTCCGTCGTCTTATCAAAAAAGTAGTCTGCACCAACTTCTATTGATTTATTTTTAAGAATGGGATGAGGATAATTTGTAAGAACAATAAAGAAAGTAAGTCTCTCTTCCCATGCTTTTATTCTCTTTAACATTTCAATACCTGAAATTCCTGGCAGTTGCACATCAATAATTAGTATATCGGGCTTATTCTTTTCATAATTTTCAATAGCCTTTTGTGCATCTTTTGCTTCCCAGATTACATCAATATCCTGCATCTTCTGCATCTTCTGCGCTATCTTATCCCTTACCAATTCTGAATCATCTGCTACTGCAATTCTTAATGCTCTTTTGGTTTCTGTATCCATATAGCGTGACTAGCCTGATAGTGTTTTAAAATTCTGACAGTATAAAATTAAATTGGTTATTAGGAGGAAAAAATTGGCAAAAGGCGGATTAATTTGTAGTCTGTGGACTATAGGAAATTAGTCCACAATTATATCGAAAATCTATGGAGTAATCTTAATCAAATAGTTTATGCTTTATAGCATAATGTGTCAGTTCAACATTGTTTTTCATGTTAAGCTTTTCAAGTATACGGTCCCTATATGTACGAACTGTTTTTACACTAATAAACATTTCTTCGGCTATCTCTTCGACATCTTTTCCCGAAACAATAAGTCTTAGTGTCTGAAATTCTCTATCTGAGAGTTTTTCGTGAGGAGCTTCCGGCTCCTTTGATGTCAATCCAATAACCAGCTTTTCAGCTAAGGAAGAACTTACATACTTACCGCCACTATAGATCTTTTTAATTGCGTTGACCAATTCCTTTGGCGCAGCAACTTTATTTAGATAACCAGCAGCTCCCATTCTAAGAGCTCTAAGTGCAATTTGATCTTCTGGATGAACACTTAGCATTAGCACAGGTAACTCAGGCCTTAATCTCTGAATATCCTTTAAGACATCAAATCCATCTCTTCCAGGCATTTCAAAGTCTAACATTAATACGTCACATTCAATTTTGTCTAGCTTTTCCAAAACTTCGCTACCATCAAAGGCTTCATCTACGACTATCATTTCTTTCGATTGCGAGATTATCTGTTTAAGTCCTTCGCGCACAACAGGATGGTCATCTGCTATTATTATCTTTATCATTTTTCTTTAGTCTCTAATTATTTAATGGAATAGTTACGATTATTGTGGCCCCTTTTCCAGGAAGACTCTCTATTTCTGTATTTCCTCCGAAAAGATGGGCCCGTTCTTTCATACCTATTAAACCAAATGATTTCGCCTTTTTTTGATCTTCTTCTTTTATTCCCTTACCATTATCCTTTATTTCTAAACAGTAACCAGCTCCTTCCTCTATTAGAGAAATAGTGACTTTTGAAGCTCCTGCATGCCGCATTACATTTGTAAGAGCTTCCTGCAGAATACGGAAAACTGCTGTCGATGTTTCCTTTGAAAGATTTATTTCCTGTACTGTAAGAAAGCACTGACATGAGGTGCCGGTCCTGCTCTGGAAGTCATCTGCCAACCATTCAATTGCAGCCAAAAGTCCCATGCTGTCCAAAATAACGGGCCTTAATTCTGAGGCAATCCTTCTGACTGATTTGACAGTAGTATCTATTAGCTCTGACATAGAATGTATTTTTTCAAGTAGAGCTAAGCGTGCAGACTCCTCGATCTGTTCATTAACAATGTCTTCAAGAAAAGAAGCATCTATTTTAAGTCCTGTCAGAAACTGCCCAAGTTCATCATGTATCTCCCGGGCAATACAAGCCCTTTCTTCTTCACGTGCAGCCTGCAAGTGTGCTGCAAGATTTCGTAATTCTTCTCTGGATTTTTCAAGCTTTCGCTCAGCAAGTTTTTGTTCTGTTACATCCTTTAGTAATGTAAGAATTGCTGGCTCTCCCTCATAGATTATCCTAACGGAGTATACCTGAACGGTTTCTTCTCTTCCATCTGGAAAAACTGCATTAAATTCATATGGCTGCAGTATTTGTCCTGCTTTTATTCTGTCAATTCTCTGAAGGATTAGTCTCTTTTCTTCTTCTGGCAAGTTTCCAAAGGAATTTACAGGTTTATCTTTTACTTCTTCTGCAGAACTTGCATTAAAGATCCTGACTGCAGCTGGATTTACGTATACCCACTTGTAGTTGCGCTGAATTCCAATGCCTATTGGTGAAGATTCTACGAGCACTCTATACCTGTTTTCGCTTTCCCGCAAGGAGTCTTCAGCTTTCTTTCTTGCAACCTGGGACCTGAGTGAGCATATTCCAAAGGAAAGATCATTTGTTAGTTGTTCTAATAGTTCTTGCTCAGCTGCTGTAAAAATGTCTTTTCTGTTTGCATAAATTGCAAGTACTCCAAATGCTACATCGTTTTGCATCAAAGGAGCACAGAAAATTGAGGCATAACCACGCTCTTTTGCAGCCTGCTTTAACATCTGAGTTGGCATGTCTTTTTCAATATCATGCATGATTGAGGGCTTCTTTGAACGAATGCATACTCCTGTAGGCCCTTGACCCAGATAATTATTCCCCCAGGAAAGCTTGACATGCTTTAAATAACCATCTTCTTTACCTTTCCATGCTACTGGCAGTATTGTCTTATCCGAATCGTACTGCATCATACCAACCCATGCCATCTGGTAACCATCAATATTACAGATTATCTGACAAACTTCCTCAAGAAGAGACATTTCATCTGAAGATCTGATAATTATCTGATTTACCTGAGAAATTGCTTTTAAGGCTCGATTTAATCTCCCTTGCTCTGCTTCGGCTTTCTTATACTCTGTTATATCTGTTATAAAGCCTTCAATGGCCTGAAGTGTACCATCTTCATTATATATTCCTTGCCCTTGCTCCCAGACCCATTTTACTATTCCTTTTGCTGTGTTTATTCTATAGGAAACCTTAAATGGCTCTCTCTTCTCTAAGGCATTCTTTACGGCATCATAAACTAATGAGCGATCCTCATAATATGTAAGACTTCCAAAGGAAATATTGTATATCTGTATTAGTTCATCTGGAAAATAACCTGTTAACTGATAGCAGCCCTCGCTTACATATTCCATTATCCAATCTGTACTCATCCTGATTCGATAAGCCATTCCTGGAAAACTATTCATAAGCGTAGTCATTCTGCGCTGATTTTCACTTAATGCTTCCTCTGCCTGAATCCGGTCGGTGATGTCATTTGCAAAGCCCATTATGTGACAACCGCCTTGTGAATCAATGCTTGGCGATTCTGTCATCTCTAATATTATCGGCCTCCCGTCTTTGTGACGAAAATGCATGTTATATCTGTTCTTTGATTTCCTTTCCAGACTTATCTCTGGAATTATGTCTGAATCAACAATATTGCCTGATTCATCTTTATAAAGAAAATCCTTGTATGTCTTATTTAATAGATCAAAAGGACTATATCCGGTTACATTTTTTATCGATGGAGAGATATATTCAAGAATTCTATCTGTATTTGTTTTATAGAAGAAAATATCTTCACTCCCTTCAACTATTAGACGGAATTTGGCTTCACTTTCACGCAGTGAATGTTCAATTGTTTTGTAATTGGTTACATCACGTGCAGCAGAATAGATGATTCCTTCTTCAGGGTAAGATACAGCACTCCAGAGAAACCATTTGTATGAGCCATCTTTGCATAGACACCTGTTTACAAATGAAGTAATTTTCCCACCTTCTGTGATCTTTAAAATTTCGGCTTTCGTCTGCTCAAGATCTTCAGGATGAACAAGATCAATAAATGGTTTTGATAATAATTCCTCTATCGCAAATCCCGAGATGGTCTCCCATGCGGGGCTTAAAGCCCTGAAAAAACCGTCATATCCAGAAATTGAAAACATCTCAGGAGAAAGAGAAAATAACCGTCTAAGGTCTTCATTTTTTATTTGGTCTATCATATATGTAGATATTTTTTCGAAAAATACTTTATTTGTTAAAATACTGCAAGGTGAATTAGAAAAGCTAGATGTTCAATTTACCACTTGAAATTTCCTTATAGTCCCAGGACTACAAAGTTTGAGCTATAAACCTACATAAAAATCGGTTTTTTGCCAATTTTTTGGCCACTTATAATGCAATAAATTTACCTTGTCAGTTTTTCCCCTTTGAGATTGCAGGATAGAAATCAAAATGTATATGGTAACCAAATATTTTATAAAATCGATTATTGGCATAGTAAAATACATTTGGTTTATTTATGTGATTCTTCTGAAAATAATTTCAGGATATTACAATACTCAAAATGTATAGGCCGGATAGTTCAAAGTTAACTTCCTTTTCTCCTCTGTGATTTATTTTTATCATTCAATATTAGAGTGATTGAATCAACTACATTAGTATAGGAATGTAATGAACCGAAGATCCGAAGCTCAAAAAAAAGCTCTAAGCACAATAGATGAAGAAGATAATAGTAAAAACAGGTCAAAATTGGAGCCGATTTTGCTGTTTTTATGGATTAAATGAGCAAAATTATCTTATTACACTTTGTACTGCTATTTTTCTCTAACTTTTCTAAAGAAATTTCCGATGATATAGCAGCCTGAGTATAAAACTTTTCTGAGCACAAAAACTTTTTCAAGAAGAGAATTTCATCTGAAGAATATGGACCAAAAAGATTTAATAAAAAAAGAAAAAACCGAATCTGTTTTATCTGGAATTAAAAATATTCCCATGATCCCTAAAGTGATGTTCGAGGTTACTAAATTCCTCCAGACTTCTGAAGTGACTACAAGTGGCCTAGCAAAACTTATTGGAAAAGATCAGGGACTTACTACAAAAATTCTTTCTATTGCAAATTCTCCACTTTTTGGACTACAAAGAAAAGTGACTTCCCTTGAATTTGCAATTATTGTCTTAGGCTTTAAGGAGATAGCAGATATCGTTACTGCCATTTCACTTGCCAATACGATCCAGGTCGCATCTGATAAAGATTTTGACCAGACTGAATTCTGGATCCACTCGATGGTTGTAGGCTCTGCTGCTAAAGGCATTTCTCAAAATTTGGGCTATTTGGACATTGGCAGCGATGCTTTTGTCGCAGGTACACTTCATGAACTAGGAATTCAATTACTACATAAGTTCTTGCACCCACAGTTCTTAAGCATTTATCAGAATGCAAAAAATGGTACTTCTTCATTTTTCTCTCAAGAAAAAGAGATTCTTGGCTTGACACACCAGGAAATTGGAAAGTTTTTGGCTGAAAAGTGGAACTTGCCTGTGTTGCTTTGTGATGCTCTTCTTTTTCATCATACTCCAAGTAAAACTAACGAGAATAAAATCCTTACCTCTATTGTTCATCTGGCTGATTATATGACACAGAAACTAAATGTTGCAAGTGTTTATTGGGACCAGGGGATAGAGCTTGATATGGAAATAATAGACATCCTTCATTTTAATTCAGTGGAGAATCTCGATAAATTCATTAATGATTATAAAGACCTCTTTACAGAAGCAGTTTTTTCTCTTAGACTTTAATGTCTGTAAGTTGCCTCCCGTTTTTTTTGCGTTTTATTGACATTTGGATTTGCAGTAGTTATAATTGAGAAAATCATCTAAAATTATTGTAAAATTTCCATTAAAAAGGGAGGATGTAAATGAAAAAACTTTGGATAATGCTTTGTGCATTTTCTCTGTTTTCCAGTAGTATGATTTTTTCACAAGATGAAATTAAACCAGATTTTTCGAACCGTAGAACTGCACTCATTTTTACATTTAGTGGTTTGGGAAACATTGGAGCCGGGGATTTTCAAGGTGGAATTGGTGGAAAATTGTTCTTTTCCCCGAACCTGGCTTTAAGGGCTGGCTTGTCTTTTGTTTCTGCCAGTGAATCAATCCCTTATCAGAATGGTCCTGGACAGGAAGGCAAACAATCTGCCACAGGCTTTGGTATAAACGGAGCTATTGAATATCATCTGAGCCCAGCAAGGGTTAGCCCTTATATCGGTGGTGGTCTTAGCCTTAATACACTCTCTACAGAATCAAAAAATGCAGTTTCTGCTATACAGCAGCAGACAACAGTCAAAAATAATCTGGGCGGTGAAAATATTGGTGGAACAGCATATCAGGCAGGAACTACAGTAAGTGTTTTTGCTCTAGTTGGTGCCGAATTCTTCCTCTATAAAGAGCTGAGTCTTGCTGCTGAATACCGCCTTGGGTTTTCTTCCACCTCTCAGTCAGATCAGGAAATTACTACTGGCAGCGTCACACAAAAGACTACAGGTGGTAGCTTAACTAAAGTCGGAATTGATAGCCAGGGATTTATTACGTTAGCCTTTTATTTCTAAAATAAAAGATAAAAAAGCATGATTGTTTTTTAATATTTGCGTAATATTTTTTCCCCAAGTGATGAAAATTCATCCAAAGCGCACATTAAAATAGTGCGCTTTGGATTGTAACGGCCCCTCACAAGAAAAACTTGCCTTTATTTAAATGAGCTATCTTAAAAATTCTAGACTTACACCTAAGCGGAAAATTAATCCAGAGGAGTTTAATGTGGTAAACCTGTTAAAATCCTCGTGCTCTGTAAATTCAGCCGAATTTTGTATGATCTCAAATAAAAGATCCGTATTTCGCCCTATCCTGTATAGAAGCCCTGCCCCAAGCTGCCAGACCACTCCATTATAAGTAAATGAGTTTCCCTCATTATCCTGATTGTTGTTATCAAAAGCAGTATAAGAAACATGTGTTACACCATAACCTATAGCTGCAACTGCATATGGACGAAGCAGGGACCTTTCAAGTGGAATTTCGAATCTTATCTTGGCTGTAATTGGTAAGTGCCAGCCTATCCATTCGCTTAAACGTTGACCTGTGCGAATATTAATGCCAAGCCTTTCTGAATTGTCTAAATAGTTTTCATTGATTATACTCTTGTAGTATAGATCCCCGCTTAACATTAGTGATATATTATTATCAAATACAGTCCCGTAGTCTATACCGTAAATTGCCCCTGTCTTTAGATCATATGGTGTGTATACACCAGCCTTAAAGGATAATAAATTCCACTGGGCATTTACAATAGCTGGAAAAATCATCAAAAACAAAAATATCCTCATCCTCATTTTCTCTTATTTCCTTCTGTTTTCCATTTCTTATGATAATTATCCAAAGCGCATGCCAAAATAAAGAATAGATGAATTGTGCGATTTTAATGTGTTTTATGAATGATGTGTATAATAAATGAAACAATTATGAATAGTTTCCTATACGTGTTTATAGAAGATCTGATTTATAAATAGATCAATTGTCTTGCAGAGTGAAAACGAAGGATTAATGCAGATGACTGAGAATTTCTTTTGCCTCTTCTGCCTTGCTACTATTGGAGTCAACTACAAAAAGGAAGTATTTCCTTGCCTCTGAAATATTATCTAGCATTAGATATGCTTTGCCAATTAGGTAATATGAATCAAAGTTAATCTCCTTAGCCCTCATTGTTTTGTTCTTCCGGATACTCATCTTAAGGTTGCTGATTCCAGACTCTATAGCATTTTTATTGTATCTTGGGAACAAGCCAAGAAAACTGGTTTTTGCACTTTCTAGATATATTGTACCAAGAATAAAGTATGAATAGAAAATATCTTCATCTTCATTGTTGTTTTGTATATCGCGCTTTAGGAAATTTATTGCCGACTCATAATCCCTGTTTTGAATTGCGAGCATACTTTTTTGAAATTCGTTTGATGCTCTTTCTCCTGTAAGATAGAAATCAACTGATTTGTCCAATGAAGCATACTTTTTATATTTGGGTATAAATGAAGAAAAAGCTTGAAATAGAACAAAATACAGTATAATAAGTCCGCCAAGAAGACTTATTATTAGTCCATAGTATTTTTGCCTGTCTTTTCGTGTAAACCTATTTTTGCTTTGGGATAAATTTGAAGTGATTCCATCGCCTTTAACAGAAAGAGTATCTTCCAGGAAGAGATTAATTGAAGAATATTCATTACAATAAATAAGGAATTCTCTCTTGCAATTAGGACATTCCTTTAAGTGCTTTTCAATAAAAGGTGCTTTTGCGCAGGTTGGGCTATTTAGTCCT
Organism: Bacteroidota bacterium; assembly: GCA_030706145.1. Classification (GTDB taxonomy): domain Bacteria; phylum Bacteroidota; class Ignavibacteria; order Ignavibacteriales; family SURF-24; genus JAUZPB01. Next base: position 35,168 of record JAUZPB010000017.1, on the reverse strand, counting down.
TTTTTTTCATTCTTATCAACAACAAACTGCATTAGAACATCATCAGGAATGTGCCCTGAGGAGTAAAATAAGTCTTTTAGTTTATTATATGTATCATAAAACTCTTTCGCATTAACATCGTTTTCAATTAGTTCTGATAGAACCCTTTGTTCCTCATCTGAAAGAGAATTCTTATCTAATAAATCAATGATCCGTTCACAATTGTTCATTTTAGATGATTTTTAGCTATAGATAATTAGTGCCATTTCATTATTAGATTGTGACATCTCTTACTAAGACTAAAAAATGATAAATTAAACTTATATTTGGAATGTCATAATATTTGCCGCACAATTGTGATTATATATAAAGGCTTATATCTTTTTTTTAAGTTCTTCAATGGTTCTGTAAAACATTTTTTTAATGGCTACTTCTGATTTATTCAATTCTTTTGCTATATCAGCAAACTTTAAATCCTTCCAGAATCTCATCTTAAGAATCCGCTGTTTATCAACACTTAGTGTCTCAAGAATCTTCAGAATCTTTTCAGCATCTACTTGTTTTTCAGATATATTCTGCTCTAATTGGTCATTGTTTCTGTAATATGTTTCGTCAAACTCATAAGTCTTATTTATTCTGTTATGCTTGTAAAAGTTGATAAATGTTATAAATAGCACTCTTCTTAACCAGAATTCCAGATTATCAATATTTTGATATTGTCCAGCGAAAGCTAAATAAACGTTATTTGTAAGGTCATCTACATCAAGCCTGTCATGGAGCTTTCCACTGTGGTACTTGGATAAAAAATAGCTAAAGGATATTTCTCGAATATATAGTGAAAGTCTTTCGAAGGAAGCTGAATTTCCTTCTTTTGAGGAAGTGAATAGGTCAGTTAACTCCCTTTGAGAGAAATTAACGTAATTTAGTTTATTATTGGCGCTCAATTTATTTTTGTCACTCTTTATTTAAGAAGACACTAGGGGTCATATAGTTATATGCTAACATATAGTTATATGTTAATTTAATAACAACGGATTTTGAGAAAAGATTCTCCCGAAGTACGATTATTTTGGCCAGGGGGTAGGTTTTTAGCACTTTATAGAATTTGTCAAGATTTGTTCTAGAGGTAATAAATTAAAGAAAATTTTTCTTCCTGAAGAAAAATTTACAATTTTATTAACTTTTTTTTGAAAATATCATTATTACTGATTATATTATCAATAATGAAAAAACAAATTAATATATTAAACAAAGTTAATTGCACCTGGCGTTGGTGGTGGAACAATTACGTTTCGCTCTCCTGACGCTATTATAATTTATAGATATTAAATAAAAGCCGTGGATAGTGAAACAAGCTATTCACGGCTTTTTGTCTTTATAAGCCGTGACTTTTCAAAGCACGGCTTTTTTTGTGTGAAAAAATTTTCGCAAACAAAATAAATGGAGAACTTGAAATGAAATCAAACAAAATTACTCTTGATGTTAATGAAATGCCCACGAAGTGGTATAATATTCTTGCAGATCTTCCAGAACCTTTGGCTGCTCCTCTTCATCCTGCTACGAAAAAGCCAGTCGTACCTGAGGACCTCATGCAGATATTCCCCTTGGAACTTATAAAACAGGAAATGAGCCCAGAGCGTTATATTGAAATACCTGATGAGGTCTTGGATATTTATTCTCTAAACCGGCCAACTCCACTTATTAGAGCCTATAGATTAGAGAAATTCTTAGATACACCCGCAAAAATATACTTTAAGTATGAAGGCACTAATTCTTCAGGTAGCCATAAACTGAACACTTCTGTTGCACAGGCCTATTATAATAAAAAAGCTGGAATTAAAAAGTTAGTAACTGAGACAGGTGCAGGGCAGTGGGGTAGCGCCTTGTCAATGGCTTGCCGCCACTTTGGAATGGAATGTCAGGTATTTATGGTGAAAGTAAGTTATGAACAAAAACCATACAGGAAATCTCTTATGCAACTCTTTGGTGCAGAAGTTGTTGCTAGTCCTTCTTTAGTTACAGAATCTGGACGTAATGTATTAAAGGAAGATCCAAATTCTCCTGGCTCTCTTGGAATTGCAATTAGTGAGGCTGTTGAAATTGCAGCGCAAAGAGATGATACAAACTATGCTTTGGGTAGTGTTCTTAATCATGTCCTTTTACACCAGACAATTATTGGCGAAGAAGCAAAGCTACAGCTGGAAAAAGTTGGTGATTACCCCGATATCGTTATTGCTTGTGCGGGCGGTGGAAGTAACTTCGGCGGTATTAGCCATAGCTTCTTGAAAGATAAATTTAGTGGTCTGAAAAAAAATCTCGAGGTAATTGCCGTTGAACCTGCTTCATGCCCTTCACTAACTAAAGGACAATTTGCTTATGATTTCGGCGATATGTCTGGATTTACACCTTTGATGAAAATGTATACTCTTGGACACAAATATGTCCCCCCAAAAATTCATGCAGGCGGTTTACGATACCATGGAATGTCACCAATTGTATCTCACCTTTATAATTTGGGATTAATCGAAGCCGAGGCTTACAATCAGGTCGAAGTCTTTGACGCTGCACGTACCTTTGCTCAAACTGAAGGTATTTTGCCAGCTCCTGAGAGTTCTCATGCAATAAAATCAGCTATTGAAAATGCCCTGAAATGCAAGGAGTCAGGTGAGAAAAAAACTATTCTGTTTAATCTTTCTGGCCATGGATTTTTGGACCTTGGAGCATATGATGCTTATCTAAAAAATACACTCGATGAATATGAGCTTCCTGAAGAACATATAAATGAGTATCTTGGGCAGTTACCTGAAGTAAACGTATAGAATTTTTTATATACTATCTTTTAAAGGGGAATTCGTAAAAGGTTCTTTGAAATCAAAGAATCTTTGGAATTCCCTTTTTTATTTTTATTTGGAAACTTTTATGTACAATTATTAGATTTAGCCTATGTGCAACTTCTTTAATTATCAAAAGGCTAAATTAAATGAAAAAGAAATTTATAGCCATACTTGCCTTGATCATGATTTTTCTTCTTTTTTATTTCTACCGCATACTATTTGTCCACGAGAAGGTTAAGATTGTTCCTGTAAAAAGAGGTAAGCTAGTTACTCTGATCTATGCTACTGGGACAGTTACTGCTGATTCGATAGCTTTACTGCGCTCAGAATCGGGGGGCATTGTTATTTCCGTTGCAGGAAAGGAGGGAACATATGTTAGCAAAGGAGATGAAATACTTCGAACTGATCAAAAAGATGAGTTACTAAAGTTGCAGGATGTTGAAAATCAGATCCGCTTGGCCCGGATTGATCTTTCAGCTAAAGAAAAGGACTTTGAAAGAAAAGAAAATCTTTTCAAAGTCAATTCAATCACCAAAAAAGAATATGAAGATGCTATACAGACGCTTGACCTTGCAAGAATTACTCTTCAACAAAAAATGTTATCGTTAGATGTTGCAAAGGTAAGCCTGACTAATACAAAAGTTATTGCTCCGTTTTCTGGACTGCTTGTAAATGTAAAAGCTAATCTTGGCGATTATCTTCCTCCAAATGCAGAATGCTTCGAACTTCTTGCTCCAAGTTCAATTCTCATTGAGGGAGAAGTCGATGAGCAGGATCTGGGGAAAATCAATAAACAGATGCAATCTATTGTTGCCTTCGATGCCTATCCTGAAGAAAGATATGAAGGCCGTATCGTTAGAATTACACCAAGGACTGATGAAACTACTAAGACTTCAAAAATCTATATAAAGCTAAATAATAGACCAGAAAAGTTAAACTTGGGAATGACTGCAACAATTAATATTAAAGCAGATGAAAAAAATAATGTTCTTCTTTTACCTAAAACTGCAATAGTTGATGAAAACTCCCAAAGCTATGTTTTTGTAGTTCAAAACAACTACCTCAAAAAAGTTTTACTCTCTGCATCAACCCAATCTGATGGACAGTTTACCGAGATACCGGCAGATAAATTATCTGAAGGGACAAAGGTCGTAGATTTGCCCAAAAGTTCTTTAAAAGATAATATGAAAGTGGATGCCAACTGAAATGATTTCAAATTTAATATTTGTTATCTCAGTTTCTTTTCATCATCTTTTATCAAAAAAGAAGCAGACTATTTTAGTTATTACCGGTGTGGCTGTAGGCTCTATGGTAATGATTCTTACTTTTGCTTTGACTCAAGGCATAATAGATGAAATACAAAATAAGATCATTGAGGTATCTCCCCTTATTTCTATTAAAGGAGAGAAAGTTCATGGCAAGGAGCGCTTACTTTTGAAGTCCTCTCCTAATTCTTCTGAGCATTTTTATATTTCTTCAAGAATAATTCCTGATGAAAAAAAAGAGATTAAACCTTATACAAAGGTTATATCAATTCTTGATGCCATAAAAGAAATAGATGCAGTTGCTCCTTTCGTACAAACTCAAGGTGTCTTAAGATATAGAACCTTGTACCGCCCTGTTGTTGTCAAGGGCATCATTGCTCAGCGTGAAAGAAAAATTGCAAAGCTTGAGACAAATATTGTAAAAGGTAATCTTGAGGAATTAAACTACACCAAAGATGGAATAATTCTGGGCTCGGTTCTGGCAAAAAAACTTAAATGTGGATATCATAATCTTGTGCAGCTTACAGGAGAAAATGGGGAAATCTATAATCTGAAAGTCGTGGGAATTTTTTCCAGTGGCTTTACGGCAACTGATGAAAACCTGTGTTATGTCAATATTTCGCTTGCTCAGAGGATAAATGACTTTGCTAACAATGTCGTCTCTGGCATTGGTATTCATACTGTATCACTTGAAGTAGTCAATCAGGTCTCTCCTGTAATTGAAAATCTGACAGGTTATAAGGCCCAGACTTGGGAAGAAGCAAATGAAAACTTGATAACATTATTTAAGAGAAATAATAATATTACAATTTTCTTTGTCATCTTTGTATTTATTGTTGCAGGCTTTGGAATAGCTAATGTCTTAATTACTATCGTTCTGCAAAAACAGAAAGATATTGCAATTATGAAATCAATGGGGGTGAGTAATAATTCCATTAAGCTTATCTTTCTATCAGATGGGATGATTCTTGGTATTATTGGCGCAGTAATAGGAATGATTGCTGGTTATTTACTTACAAACTTTATTGCCTCACTCCCTTTCTCATATGGCGAGAGTGCAGTAATAAGAAGTGAACATATTGCAATGACTCAAACAGTTAAGTCCTATATTATTGTAGCTGTTTTTTCAATACTAATAAGTGCTATCTCAAGTTACATTCCTGCTAGAAGGGCAGCAAAGTTAAAACCTGTTGAGATACTTAGAGCCTAGGATGGTAAAAGTGAAATTTAACTATACTATTGGAAATATCTCTCTAAGACAACTGACTTATAGAAAAAGACAGACTATACTTACTATTTCTGGGATAAGTCTAGGCGTTATGGTCCTTATCTCTGCAATATCACTAATGGATGGACTTCTTCAGAGTTTTATTGATAAGATTGTCAATATTGCCCCACATATAGTCATTAGCGGTGAAAAAATAAAAACAACGGTAAAAGACACACTTTATCAAGCATCTGGCAAAACATATATAAACTTTATAAAGAACGTTGAGCGTAAAGATGAGGAAATAATCAAAAATTACTCAAGAGTTATCTACCTCATTCAAAAAGAAAAAACTGTAAATGTAATTGCACCTGTTGTTAGCGTTAATCTAATAGCCAAATTTGGTACGCTTTCACAACCACTGGAATTATTGGGAATAAGCCCTGAATTGCATGACAAGATTGTAAAATTCAGCGATAATATGATTAGTGGTAAGTTTTCTGAACTTGAAAGAACTCCGGACGGTTTAATAATTGGAACAACAAGCGCTAGTGATCTGTCTGTAAAAATGGGAGATAAACTTCAGATCGTATCAAATTCGGGAGGAGTAGTTACGGTCAGAATAATTGGCGTTTTTTCTACAGGAATAAATGATATTGATAATAATGCATATGTTAACCTACGCCTTGCTCAGAACCTGGCTGGCTATTCATCAGACGAGTTAACTAATTTGTATCTTCGCGTTACTGATCTATCAAAAGATGCTGCCGTTGCTCGTTCAATTGAAAAAATGATAAATTATCATGCAAAAACCTGGGAAGAAACAGCTGCAAGTGTCATTTCTTTGTATAAAATGATATCAGTAATGGTATATTTCCTTGTCTTTTTTGTTATACTTGTTGCTGGCTTCGGCGTTGCCAATGTCCTTATTACTAACGTACTTGAAAAATATCGAGATATCGCTATACTGAAATCTTTAGGATTCCAGAGAAATGAAATTACCTGGATCTATTTAATACAAGGACTCTTTGTCGCAATCATCGGAGCTGTTTTAGGGTGCTTATTGGCATTAGTTATGATTAAGGTACTGGGCACAATAAAAATTACTCCATCAAAAACAGGTTCTATACGCTCTGACAGGCTGCAGATGGGAATGAGTATTTGGTATTTTATTTTTGCTTCATCTTTTGCCATAATTATTAGTTTGGTGGCTTCTATAGGTCCGTCAAGGGGGGCTTCAAAATTAAATCCTGTTGAAATATTAAGAGGTGAAAGATAAATCGCTTTATGGATTTCTTTTATAAATTAACTTAGAAAAAATTCTTAATTATATATAATGCAAATTGCCTATGCAAAAGCCAATAATTCGCTTGGAACATGTCTGTAAAACCTTAATTTCAAAGAGCAATGAGGGGATAATTGAAAACACGATCCTTCCTGATCTTAGTTTTAATATTGAACAAGGCGAGTTTACTGCAATTACGGGTCCAAGCGGCTCGGGAAAAACTACACTGCTTTATCTTATGGGTGGGCTGGATAAACCTTCTTCCGGGAAAATATTTCTTAATGACTGGGAAATATCTCAAATGAATGAAGACGAACTCGCCGTAATTCGTAATGATAAACTTGGTTTTGTTTACCAGTTCCACTTTTTGCTGCCTGAATTTTCCGCCCTTGAAAATGTAATGATACCCATGCTTGCACGGGGAAAATTTGGCCAAAAGCAAGCAAAAGAAAGGGCAAAAGCCTTGCTCAGTCAAGTAGGCCTTTATGAGAAATTAAGTAGTAAACCAAATCAGCTCTCAGGTGGACAGCAACAAAGAGTTGCAATTGCAAGGTCACTAGCAAATGAACCTGTTGTCCTCCTTGCTGATGAACCTACCGGTAACCTCGATTCGCATAATTCCGCTTTGATCTATGACCTTTTTAAAAGACTAAATGAGGAAAATGGACAATCAATAATTATTGTAACGCACGATGAACATTTTGCTTCCAAAACTGACAGGATACTTCATCTTCTTGATGGTAGGATTGATAAAGATCAAGTACTGCATAACTGAAAGTACAAATAAGAAAAAGACAAATAGTTTTAGCTTGAAGTATAAATTACCCCAATTATATGTGACCAAAATTGGCTGCGATTTTCTTTGAATTTCTTTTTATATTTACTTTCGTATAAAAAGGATATAAACCTCCACTTTTGTATAATAAAAAGATAGTCGTGTTGTTTTATCATTTTTGTGTGTATTTGTAACCTGAGGGTACCTTATTATTTTTCAAGAGAAAAGGTACCTGAGATAAGCAGAACTTGCTTATAATGTGTGTTATCCACTTGGTGTATTTTTACCTTCAATTAACAATTTATTTAATGGAGGAAGGTCAAATGGAATCAAAGGATAAATTATCAATTGGTTATTTTCAAGCTGTTGGATTTCTTTTGCTCATGCCTTCCTTTTGTTTCTGGGCATTATGGGCCATTCTTCAATCAGTTAAGACTCAAGTATCTCCTCCTGAAGAGAGGATACAGGAATATCTTAAATATTTTCCGGAATTTTTCCGCAATACATCTCTTATATTTTATTTTGCTGCATTTACTTTGATCTTAGCTATCATCTTCAGTCTTCTAAGATTTAAGACTGTAAATAAAGCTTTTAAGGTATTGGCTGTAATAACCATTTTTATAGGATCGTTTTTACTAATCTTTCACATTTCATTATTAACCTAAATTAGGAGGAGTAATGCACCTGAGAAAGCAAAAGCGAACAGGCGTAATTCTTTCTTTCCTGTTCTTCCCTCTATTTCTGTCTTTACTTAATGCTCAAACCTTTGAAAAAATTAAAGAAAAGGTCAAAGAACATACCTTGAACAATGGGATGAAGTTCATTGTATTAGAACGCAACGAAGCTCCTGTCGTATCTTTTCATATTTATGCCGATGTAGGTTCCGCCCAGGAATCATACGGAATAACTGGTATTTCTCATATACTTGAACATATGGCCTTCAAGGGAACAAAGACAGTTGGTACAAAAGATTTTGAAGCTGAAAGTAAAGTGCTTGATAAACTCGACAAAGTCTACGATCAGCTTAGCTTAGAGAAAAAAGCTGTCCATCCTGACAGTCAAAAGATCAGTACTCTTCAAAATGAGTTTCAAGAGTTAAAGAAAGAAGCCAGAGAGTTTATAAAAGTCGGTGAATATTGGGATATGTACGACGAGCAGGGAGGTAGTGGACTTAACGCCTATACTAGTACTGATGCTACACAATATATCGTAAGCCTGCCTTCAAACCGCCTGGAATTCTGGATGGCAATGGAATCCGATAGGTTCATGAATCCTTTGTTCCGTGAGTTTTTTGAAGAAAGAGACGTAATCATGGAAGAGCGCCGCCTTGGCGTTGAAACTCAACCTACGGGAAAACTATTTGAGGACTTTTTCAGCGTCGCATTTAAATCACATCCTTATCATCATGAAGTAGTTGGCCATATGTCCGATCTAAAGCAAATTACACGAAATGATGTAAAAAAATATTTCAAAAAGTATTACAGCCCCAGCAATTTAACTGTCGCAATTGTAGGTGATGTAAAAGCTGAAGAGGTTTTTAGACTTGCTGATCTGTACTTCGCGCGTATTCCATCTGGACCTAAACCTGAACCACTTCGTACAGAAGAACCTGAGCAGTGGGGAGAAAGACACGTGACTGTGGAAGCACAGGCGCAACCGCTCATAATTGTGGGTTACCATCGCCCAGGAATAAATAGTAGTGATGATATTGCCTTCGATGCAATGGCAAACATTTTTGGCCAGGGAAGATCTTCCAGACTTTTTAGCGTACTTGTTAAGGAGAAAAAAATTGCCGTATATTCCGGCTCATTTAATGGTTGGCCTGGAACAAAATATCCTAACCTTTTTGCAGTTTATTGTTATCCTGCAAAAGACCATTCATCCGATGAATGCTTGAAAGTAATTGATAACGAAATTTCAAAACTTATTAATGAATCAATTACCGAAGAAGAACTTTCGAAATATAAGCACCAGACAAAAAAATGGATGTATGATGGGATGAAAGAAAATTCGCGTATGGCAGCTAGCCTGACTTTCAATGATGTTGTCCGTGGAGATTGGCGCCTGACTTTCGATATTATAAAAGCAGTAGATGCAATCACAATAGAAGATGTAAAAGCAGTTGCAAGGAAATATCTGGTCAACAAAAACAGAACTATTGGAGAGATTATTCCTGAAGGAAAAGGAGGTGCTTTATGAAACTGCTTAAACTTATAAATGCCAATCTTATTCTGCTGTGCATTTTAATCTCTTCAATTTTGTCTTTTGCACAAAAGAGTCCAAAAGAAAAATTAGTTTATCCTCAATTACATAAGATTGAAATGCCTAAGATTGAAAATGTTACTCTTAAAAATGGAATGAGATTATTCTTGATTGAGGACCACCAATATCCAACCGTTGACCTAAGAGCCATGATTGGTGCTGGATCAATATATGAAACAAATGACAAAATAGGTTTAGCATCTATTACTGGAACTGTGCTGCGTACAGGTGGGACAGAAAATATACCAGGTGATAAGATGGATAAACTCCTTGAAGGCTTGGGAGCCGATATTGAAACCTATGGGGAAACAAATGCAACATATGCTTATGTATCTTTACTGAAAGAAGATATTGATAAAGGAATCAGCATTTTCTCTGATTTACTTATGCATCCTGCTTTGCCAGAAGATAAAATTGCTCTGGCAAAGATTGAACAAAAAACTTGGATTTCCAGACGCAATGATAATATCTGGTCTATTACTGACAGGGAATTTAGAAACCTTATCTACGGAAAGGACCATGCATTTTCCCGATATGCTGAATATTCGACCATTAACTCTATTACAAGAGATGATATTGTTGCATTTTATAAAAAATATTACCATCCTAACAATACTATATTAGCTGCCTGGGGTGATTTTGATGTGAAAGAACTAAAGAAAAAACTTGAAGATGCATTTTCTGCATGGCCAGAAGAGAAAATTGATTTCCCTGCAAAACCGCAGGTTAACTATCAGCATAAATACACTGTTAATTTTATACAGAAGAACGATGTTAATCAGTCGCATATTCAGCTTGGTCACATTGGAGGAAAGCTAGATGATCCCGATTACCCCGCCTTACTCATTATGAATCAGATCCTTTCTTTTGATAGAATGTTCAAAGTACTGCGTACAAAAGAAGGACTGACATATGCTCCTTGGGGATATTTTGGCGCTGATTATGATCATCTTGGCATTTTTAATTGCGGAACTCAGACAAAGTCCTCTTCAACTGTTTACGCCGTAGAACTATTGTTGAAGGAAGTAAAACGTATTACAGAAGAGGAAGTTACTGATGAAGAACTTGCAAAGGCAAAGGACAGCTATATGAACAGTTTTGTCTTTAATTTTGACTCAAAAGGTAAGATTGTCGAGCGCCTTATGAATTACGCCTATTTTAATTATCCCCTGGATTTTATTGAAAAGACAAGAAATGGTGTTGAAAAAGTGACAAAAGCTGATATCCTGCTTGCTGCAAAAAAACATTTACAACCAGACAAAATGCAGATCTTGGTTGTTGGCAATAAAAACGACTTTGATAAACCGCTTTCAAGTCTTGGTCAAGTAAATGAAATTGATATTGCAATCCCAACTGAAAATATGCCGGAAGCTAAAAAACAACAATAAGTAAAACAAAATTTCTACCGGGCTACAAAGCCCGGTGGAAATGAAAAAATAGGATAATTTATTTGAAGATAGTTTTATATGAGTATTCAGAAGAATGGATCAGCTTGTTTAAAAAGGAAAAACATTTGCTGCAAGAAGCCTTAGGCTCAAAAACCAGTATTATTGAACATATTGGTAGTACATCCGTAAAAGGACTTGCTGCAAAACCTATTATTGATATTATGATTGGACTGTTTGATTTTTCTGAGGCCGATTCTCTTATTGTAGAAATTAAAGCTCTGGGATATGAGTATATTCCTGAATATGAAGATGTAATGCCCTATAGACGCTTCTTTAAGAAAATAATGGATGGGAAAGTAACACACCATATACACATGGTATCTGAAGGAAGTGAATTCTGGCGGCGTCACCTTTTATTTAGAGACTATCTTAGAATGAATTCTGATATAGCAAACCAGTATGCAGCATTAAAAAAGGATCTTGCTAAACGTGAATGGAATGATACAAATGAATATGCAGAAGCTAAATCAGAATTCATTAGAAAAATTGAAAAAATCGCCGCCTTGAAATGCTAAGCTGATGCTAAGCTTTTAATATTGCATGCAATTTCCCCACATAGTTTGATACCCACTTTTTATAATGCAAAAATTACCAAAGTAAAAAGACCATCCCTGGTAATTATTGTTGCTTTTGCACAAAAGGATTAGTAATATTTATACATATTATGATATCGCTCAGTATTTGGCAGAGCATTTTGTAAAACATGATCTAAAAATTATTAAGGTGTAAAAGCATGTGTGGAAGATTTGAAAATATTATTTCGACTGAAGATTTATTCAGCCATCTTGAACTGAAGGATCTTGTTCCAGAACCAGAGGTATCAAAAACTAATATTTCTCCTACACAGAAGATCATGACTCTTATCCTTAAAGAAGATTCTCTTAAATATTTACCAATGAAATGGGGAATTAAATTTTCAAGGGAATCCTCTCTAATATTTAATTCAAGAATTGAAACAATTAAGGAAAAGCCCTATTGGATGAATATATTCAAAGCAAACCGCTGTATTGTGCCAATGACTGCTTTCTATGAATGGAAAACAGAAGGAGATAAAAAAATCCCGTTTAGAATATTTCTAAAAGATGAAAAAATATTTTTTGTCCCGGCTGTATATATTGAACATGAGAATGAACTTTTCGCATCATTTATTACAACCCCGCCTAATGAGTTTATTAAGAAAATTCATCACCGCATGCCTGTTATATTAAGAAAAGATGATGCTATTGATTTCCTTAAATGTGATGATCTCACAGTGAACCTTGAAAAATGCACTCCATTTAAAGATATTGACGATATGGCAATGGAAAGAATAACTCTTTAAGTGTGTATGTGTACCTTGTTTTAGCTTCAGTGTCCCTTGCCTCAGCTTCCATTTGATATTATTCCCATTGATTTCTTTAACCTGATTACAGAGGTGTTGTAATCATATAAGCCTTGTATATATGTAATTCTTGCGTTTGAAAGAAGAAGTTGTGCATCTGTTATTTCAGTAGCAGAACCTACACCTGAATTATATCTGCCCTCGGCAAGTCTAAGATTTTCAACAGTTGATTGTATCAGTTTATTGGCAGCGTCAATTCTATTTAATGCTTCTTTCATTGAAAGATAATACTGAGATACTTCAAGTAGTATAGCTTGCCTGGTTGATTCAATATTGGCCTGAACTTGCTGAACATTTGCCTGATTCTGCTCAACTTGTGCACTGACAGCAAAACCCTGAAATATTGGAAAGTTAAAAGTAACTCCGGCATTCCACCTGCTCTTTAAACTTGTTGGCTCAAATCCATTCCAGTTATATGTACCAAATGCAGTTAGGGCTGGGAGATTTTGAGACCACGCAGATGAGACCAAATTTTCATTTGCCTGCAACCTGAAATTAAGGGCCTTTAATTCAGATCTGCTATTAAATGATATTGCACGCGCTGAATCAATAGAAATATTAAATGGTACAATCGCAAGTGAGTCGGTAACAGTATATAATTCCGGATTTTGAATTCCCATCGCATTTTCAAGCTGCAATCTCGTTATCTGAACCTGATTTCTTGCGCCAAGCAAATTTACATTTGCATTTGCAACATCTACATCAGCCTTTGTAACATCGTACTGTGGGCGCTGGCCAGCTGAATAAAAAGCCTTTGCAATCTTTAGGTGTTCTTCTGCTTGCCTAAGGAGATCTTCATTCACTTTGGCCACGTACTGAGCCTGAAGATATGAGAAATATGCAACCTGCACATTTACTATTACATTTTCCTTTGCAGAAATATAATCATAGTTTGAAGCATCAACTAAATCTTCACTAGCCTCAATACGGCTTGTTGTCCTTCCAAAATCATATATTAACTGGTTAATTGAAATCCCCGTTGTATAATTATTGTATTTCTGCTCACGTGCAGGAAAATCTGGATTAAAAATAAAAGCTCCTTCAGTACGCGAGCCCTGAGCAGAGAAGTTTATATTTGGGAATAGGCCCGATCTGCTTTGCCTTAGCCCTGCAACATTGACGTTGTATGCCGAATTTGCAAGCCTTATTGATGGATTGTTCTCTAGAGCTAATGATGTGGCCTCATGCAGAGATAGTTTATTAAAAGACACAACTTTCGTTTGAGCTATAACCTTGAAGGAAAATAACATATACAATACTATTAGTGAAATATAGACCATCCCTTTACGAGGAATATTAGCTGCTCTGAAACCATAATAAAACAATTTGTCTTGTATCATTCAGAATTTGCCTCCTCAGGTTTTACATCGCGCTTAATCCTCTGTTCAAATACCATATATAGTGCTGGCACATAGAATAACGTAAGTATTGTCGAAACCGTAAGACCGCCGATAACTGCAATTGCAAGAGGAGCCTGAGTGGCTTCGCCTCCTATACCTGCTGCCATGGGGATCAAGCCAAGTACAGTTGCAAGGGAAGTCATCAAAATAGGTTTTAATCTTGTCCTTCCTGCCTGTAGTATTGACTCTGTTAAGGTGACTCCTTTCATCCTTAGATGATTTGTATAATCAACTAAAAGAATTCCATTGCTTACAACTATCCCCACCATAACAATTATGCCCTGGAAAGAAGTAACAGAAAGAGTTGTATCTGTAAGGAATAAAGCCCAGAGAACTCCAACTATTCCAAGTGGAACTGTAAACATTATAATAAATGGATCTAAGAATGACTGGAATTGCGAGGCCATTACAACATAAACTAAAAGTATCGCAAGCCCGAAGGCTAGTAGTAAATCTCTGAAGGTTTTCTGCTGCTGTTCTACATTTCCAGTTAATTTTACTTCAAAACCTGGGGGAATAGTTACATTTTGTAATCTATCACGTATATCATTTGCTACACTACCTAGGTCACGTCCTGTTACGTTTGCCGTAACTTCAACTAATCTTTGCTGATACTTCCTATCGATCTGAACTGGCGCATTAGCTCTCTCAATTGTGGCAATGTTCCCAAGAAGTACTTGCTCTCCACTTGGAGTTGTAATATTTATTTTCTGCAGGTCACCAATCTGTGAGCGGTAATCTTCATTTAGCCTTACTAGTATATTATACTGATTTCCAGTTACAGGATCTGTGTAAAGAGATGCTACCGAACCATTGATCATTGTGTTGATCGTATTTGAGATCTCAGCAACATTAATGCCCAAAACGCCAGCCTTATCTCTGTCGATTCTAACCCTTAGCTCAGGAAGATTGTCCTCCCGGCTTATCTGTACATCAGTTGCTCCCGGAGTAGCCCGCACGATGGCAACAATGTCTTTTGCAAGCTGTGAGCCTGCATCAAGGTCGAATCCACGAATCTCAACATCAATAGGAGCTGAGGAACCAAAATTCATCAAGAACTTTAGAAAACCCCCAGTATTAATGAAGATTGCAGCACCTGGAATCTTTGTTAGTTTTGGCCTCAATTGTTTGACAATTTCAAAGACTGATCGATTTCTTTCTTCAACTGGAACTAATGCGACCTGAACATTTGCAGCATGACTGCCTGCATTTCTTGAGAAAAAATTTCCGCTTCTTGTTGCAGGTACCCCAATGTCAGAAATCATTGCTTGTACTTCTGGGACATTCTTTAATATTATACTTTCAATTTCCCTTACTGTTTTATCTGTAACTTCGGCTCTTGTACCAACTGGCAATTTAATCGACATAGTGAACTGCCCTTCATCCTGATCTGGGAAAAATTCAGTACCAATGAACTTAAATAGTATAAGCGATAAGGCCGCAACCCCTATAATACTAAGAATTAAAACTTTCTTCCTTTTTAAGACTGAGCTTAGTAGCCTAACATAAATATCATCGATCTTATCTAATGTATCATGAGCTATTACTCTTATTCTGTCAGAGAGTCTTGTAGACTGTCTGTCTAGAAGTTTTTCAGGTGGAAGATACTTTAAACACATAAGAGGTGTTACGGTTCTTGATATAAAAAAGGATCCAAACAGCGCTACAGCAATTGTAATTGTAAGAGGAATAAAGAGCATCTTTGCAATGCCTGTCAAAAAGACGATCGGTAGAAATACAATAACAGTTGTAAGTGTCGATACAAAAATTGGAGAGGCAACTTCTTTTGCTGCATCTAGTGTGGCCTGAATCTTTGACTGACCTTCTTTTCTTTCATTATAGTGGCGCGAAATAGCTTCAAGCTCAACAATGGAATCATCAACAAGTCGCCCTACTGCTAAAGCTAGCCCCCCAAAAGTCATTATATTAAGTGTGACGTTACCAAATCGGAACCAAATAAAAGTAATTAGTATTGAAAGTGGAATGGCAACTAAAATAATTAAAGTTCCCCTCAGATTTCTAAGGAATAACATTATTACTAGCATTGCTAGCACGGCTCCAAGGACTGCTTCTCTCTGCAGCCCTGAGATTGTCTGCTTAATGTAAAGTGACTGATCAAATGAGAGTGTAAGCTTTACGTTTTCCGGTATACCATTAAGTTTAGGTAAAGCCTTAAGAACGGCATTTACTACATCAACAGTATTGGCACTTGCAAGCTTCTGTACTCTTAGAGTTAAGCCCGGCTTGCCGTTGATTCTAATAATTTCTGTTTGTTCCTGATAGCTGTCTTCAACCTTTGCAATATCTTTTATTCTGACAGGAACACCATTTACTACTCTGACTACTATATCTTCCATTGGTCTGATTACATTAAAACGGCTTTCAGTTTTTAATGAATAGTCAAAATTACCTGTCTTCAAATCACCCGATGGAAGTATAAGGTTCGAACTTGCAATGGCCGTTAAAACCTGCGTTACCGGGATCTGCAGAGCCTGTAGTCGGTCCCGGTCTATTGTAATGTGAATTTCCCGAATCTTGCCTCCTAGAACCTGAGCAGAAGCTACTCCAGGAAGGTGCTCAATCTGCGGTTCAATATTATTGTAGGCTAGATCATATAGATCTCTTTCATCCATATCACCGGAAACTGCAATGTTACAAACAGGGAGGTTTGTAATATCAAACCTTAGTACTGTTGGCTGCTGAACACCTGTGGGTAACTGATTGATTATTCTATTTACCCTTTGTACAACATCAACTAAACCTACATCTACATTTGCATCCCAATTAAAGTTTATTCTTACTTGTGAAATGCCTTCTTTTGTTGAAGATTGTACATAATCAACATCACTGACCGAGCTTACGTTTCGCTCTATCAGTGTTGTAACAGACTGCTCCATGTCCAATGGACCTGCCCCAGAATAAAAAGTTACAGTTGTAATAACTGGTATTGTTATATTTGGTAGTAAATCAACGGGAAGCTGCGAAAAGGAGACATATCCAAAAATCATTATTGTTACTGCAAAAAGGAAAGTCGAAATCGGATACTTTAATGCTAATCTGGTTAACCACATAATTCTTTCATCAATTCAATTATTAATTTTATTAATTTCGTCACCTTATAAAAGAGTATAATTTGTCTTATGTATTTGCTAACCTTACCTGGGCATTGTTTCGGGCAAAATTCTGACCGGTTGAAATTACATCTTCATCTCCAAAAAGCCCTTTAAGTATCTCTGTGCGCCCTTCCTGTTCAATGCCCCTTTTAATGTTTACTCTTTTGGCTTTCCCATTTTCATATAGAAATACATAGTCCCCATTCTGATCATTTAATATGGCCTGGGTTGGAATTGTTATTGCCTGAGGATGATTTTCAATTAATATGGATACTTCTGCAAACATACCAGGCTTTAACATGTTTCCCCGGTTGGGAATATCAATCTCGGCTGCCATAGTACGTGTCGTCATATCAATTGCCTGGTTAAGATTTGTTATTACTCCCTCAAATTCTTTATCTGGATAGGCGTCAACTTTTATTATGGCTTTTTTATTTCTTGTAACAGTTGGAATATCCTTCTCAAGAATATTGGCGATTATTTTTACACTGTCATTTTTCATAAGTGTAAAGAGTGTTGAACTTCCTATCTGTACAAGTGCTCCTCTGTCAAGGAAACGCTTAGTTATAAAACCTGAAAAAGGAGCTGTTATCTTTGCATACCCAAGTCGTGTCTTGGCTGTAGCAAAGTTGGCCTCGGCAACTTTCATGGCGGCTTCTGCATTATCTAAATCCTGTCTGGCAACAAGATTCTGTTCAAATAACTGCCTTGTCCTCTGATAAGATACTTTTGCATTAGTATAAGTAGCTGCTGTTTGCTGATAGGTTTGATATAGTTCTGTCGAATCTATAACTGCTAGAAGCTGATTGCGCCTTACGGCAGAGCCCAGATCTACATATATTCTTTCAACATTCCCGCTTACCTTAGAAAATATGTTTGCCTGCTGAATAGGACTAATATCTCCTGTATACTTGAGCATATAGGAAACATTCTGCCTTAGTGGCTTCTCCACTTTAACAAGTGGTATGTTTTGCCTTGGCGCTGCTGCAGCTTCCTGCGAGGATTTGCTCTGAAAAGCTCTGAAGGCAACAAATCCAATTGTAAGTATTATAACTATGAGGACTAATATCTTCGTGTGTTTTTTCATTTCTCGCTTATTTTGTATTTATCTATTAACAGTTGATATGCCCTAAAAAGTTTATTTAATTGGAATATTTTTTAATTGCAGTCAATAAAAATTATTAGGAAAAGCTACTTACAAAGGCCTTGATTGAAGTACTAATCATATATATTATAGTAAGACAAGGATTAGATTATAACATGACATTATAACCTATCATGATAACCTAGGCTTTAATGATTGATTTTTTAATAAATCAAAGAAATGGTGAGGATTACATGTATTTGATATTTTTATTCATTTTAATGGGGGCCACAATGTCTTCAGTCTCAGAGGCAAAGATTCACACACAAAACGTCGACTATAATGTAGATGGTAAAACTTATCAGGGTTATCTTGCCTACGACGACGCAATAAAGGAAAAAAGACCAGGAATTCTTATTGTCCATGAATGGTGGGGAGTAAATGATTATCCTAAAAAACGTGCCGAACAGATTGCTCAGCTTGGTTACATTGCTTTTGCTGCAGATATGTATGGTAAAGGAATTGTTGCTAAAAGCCCGGATGAAGCAGGAAAGCTAGCTGGAACTGTAAGAAAAGATCCGTCTCAAATGCGAAAATTGATTAATGCTGCCTTACAGCTATTAAAAGAAAATCCAAAGGTGGACCCTTCTAATGTTGCTGCTATGGGGTACTGTTTTGGAGGAACAGTTGCTCTTGAACTAGCTAGAAGTGGAGCCGACATTAAAGGAGTCTGCACTTTTCACGCTACTCTCGATACAAAGGCACCAGAGGATGCAAAAAACATTAAAGCTAAAATATTAGTTTGTACAGGTGCAGATGACAAAGCAGTTCCTCCTGAGCAGCGCCAGGCTTTCCAAAAAGAAATGGATGCGGCAGGAGTTGATTGGGAGATGAACATCTACAGCGGTGCTGTTCATAGCTTTACAAATCCTGCCAGTGGCAATGATCCTTCTAAGGGAGTTGCATATAACGAAAAAGCCGATAAACGCTCCTGGGAAGCAATGAAAGCTTTTTATAGCGAAATATTCGGGAAAATAAAAAATAAATAACGCCTTTTAGTTTCTGAATGTTCTCATAAAGACTTTCGAAAGTTTTATTAGGCCTGAGACTTTTTCTGAAAGGTCTTTTGAATAAAGGAAATTAATAGCTCCTTTTAACCCATCATATACATTTTTGTCATGGGGATGCCACCACATGTTCTTTTTTACCCCAGGCATTATATCATCAACAACTACTCTGGGCTGTGTCATTTCTTCTAGACCTATATAACTGTGTGTCCTCCCAAGACCTGATTCCTTAAAGCCTCCCCATGGTGTCTCGGCTAGCCCATGACTCATAAGGTGGTCGTTTATCATTACTGCCCCAGCTTCAAGTCTTGATGCAATCATATGGGCTTTTTTCCTATCGTTTGTCCAGACAGAAGCAGTCAGCCCTAAAGTACTGTTATTTGCCTTCTGAATTGCTTCATCAATGCTCTCGACTTTTTCAACTCCGACTACAGGCCCAAATGTCTCTTGCTGCATGACAAGCATTGTGTCATTTACTCCTTCTAAAATAACAGCAGGATGAAATAAACCTCTCTGAACTTCATCTGTAGGATTAGCCACAAATGCAGTAGCCCCTTTCTCAAGTGCATCTTTTATATGAAGCTTTACTGTCTTTAGCTGATTTTCTGTTGTCATAGACCCCATATCAACATTGAAATCATTGTCAATGCCGACTCTGAGTGCCTTTAATCCTTCTTTCAATTTAGAAATAAAATTTTCATAGATCTCTTTTTCAACATATATCCTTTCAACTGCAGCGCATGATTGTCCTGCATTGGAATATCCGGCCCATATTGCACCGCTAACGGCTCGGCTTATATCGGCATCTTTACAAACTATCATTGCATCATTGCCCCCTAATTCCAATGAAACGGGCATAAGCCTTTCTGCTGCTTTTGCCATAAGTTTTTTCCCGACTGGAACTGAACCTGTGAAAAAAAGCTTATCAATACCAGAATCAATAAAGGCATCTCCTGCTAAATATCCTGGAATATTAAAAAAACTAAACAGGTTTTCGGGTAATTTGCCCGCATCAATGCATTGTTTTATTACTTTCCCTACTTCAAGTGTCTGAGTAGCTACTTTGAGTATTACAGCATTGCCTGTAATAAGAGCCATGACAATTTCATGAAAGGGAATTGCAAAGGGATAATTCCATGGACTTATTATGCCAACTACTCCCATTGGAACATGATCTATATAGGACCTTTTGTTTAAGGTTAGAATGTTTCCCGCTTTAAGATACTTCCTTTTTAGCAACTTTTTTGCATTTTTAGCATAATAGGTTATTGCCATTGTAATTGGAAAAACCTCTGTGCTAAGGGCATCCATCCTTGTTTTCCCGTTGTCTCGTGAAATAACTTCTGCGATCATATCAGAATTTTTTACAATATAATCTCGAATTCGGAAGATATATTCGGCTCTTTCCTCAAAAGTTTTTTTACCCCAACTCACCTGCGCTATTCTTGCAAGTTTTACAGCATTTATTACATCCTCAGCAGCGTCTTCTTTTGTATATCCGATAACTTCACCAGTTGCAGGGTTAACCGAAGTAGTCAATTTTTCTTTAACTGCTTTTTCCTCAAGAGCATTTTTAAGTCCGCTTTCCATTGTCTTTGCCTATTTCCTTTAAGATTCAAGTTTGTGTCCTGTCCAGGCTTTCATACTGCCTGAGACACCAAAAAATATCATGATCCTTTGAAACCATGAATCTGGCAGTAGGCCGCGAAGCCTTACATTTAGATTTACGGTTCGTGGCCTTTTCGGTGAGAATCTCCCCTTTTTTATTGCCGATTCTACAATAGCCTTTGCAATAATATCATGGTCCTTAACCAGAGGTACTAGCAAATTCCCTGGAAATCCTAGCTTTGCTCCCTGAAAAAGACCATGTGCTATATAGCTTGGATGAATTGTGGAATACTTCACTCCATATTTTTTATTGTCATATGCTTCCATCCTTAAGGATTCAGTTAGACCCCATACGGCCCATTTTGTTGCTGTGTATACAGCTAATCCTGGAACTCCAAGCGTGCTGCTTGCAGAGGATAAATTTACTATGTGCCCGGAATTCCTTTCATACATCTGAGGAAGAAATGCACGTATTGTATAGACTAGAGAGGTTAGGTTTATGTTTATTGTCTTTTCCCACTGCTCATCACTTCTTTCAAGAAGATCTCCACCTTTTACAAAGCCCGCATTGTTGACTAGTATATCGACCTTCCCCATTTGCTCTATATCTAATTTGGCTAGCTCATATACCTTTTCTTTATTGGTAACATCACACGTGTGAAAGAATATTTTTCCGGAAAAATCCTTTAGCTCTTCTTCTGCACTGCATAAGGCTTTTTCATTAATGTCCCAAACAGTAACAGTGCATCCTTCTTTAAGAAGTCTTTTTGTAGTAGCTAAACCAATGCCCATAGCGCCGCCTGTAACAACGGCACACTTTGATTTTAGATCCATTGAAGTTCCATTTTTAAGTTAAAAATTGTTTTACTAAGCAAAATAGGTATCTAAATCCCGCTTTCAAGCCCTCTTCTTTTTAATAAAGGCTCTATCTTTGGATCACTTCCTCTGAAGCGCTTGTATAAGGTCATCGCTTCTTCAGTCCCCCCTTTTGAGAGAATATTATCTCTAAAGGATCTGGCTGTCTTCTGGTCAAAAAGGCTAGTCTCTTTAAAAGCTTCAAAGGCATCGGCATCAAGTACTTCAGCCCAAATATAGCTATAGTAGCCTGATGAATAGCCTCCATTAAAAATATGATTAAAATAAGTACTTCTATATCTTACTACTATCTCTGGCATTAGACCTATTTTGTTAAGAGAATTTGTTTCAAACTTTTCTGCATCGACTTTATTAGTGTCTGCTAAGGTGTGCCAGTCTAAGTCCAAAAATGAAGCCGCAAGATATTCTACAGTTGCAAAACCTTGCCCATAATGCTCAGAATTCTTTATCTTATCTACTAATTCTTGCGGAATTGTTTCTCCTGTTTTATAATGCTTTGCAAAGGTCTTTAGCACTTCAGGTTCTCCAGCCCAGTTTTCCATGATCTGCGAAGGGAGTTCAACAAAATCTCTTGGAACAGCTGAACCTGAAAGCTTATCGTATGTCGTGTGTGAAAGAAGCCCATGTAAGGCATGCCCAAACTCATGAAATAATGTAGTTACTTCTTCAAATGTTAGCAGTGCAGGCTTATCCCCGGTTGATTTTGAAAAGTTACAAACATTTACCATAACAGGAGTTATTTCTTTCCCATCTTTTATTGATTGCTTTCTAAAAGAACTGCACCATGCTCCACCACGTTTACTTTCTCTTGGAAAGTAATCTGTATATAGTATCCCTAGAAACTTACCGTCGGCTTCTCTTACTTCAAAAGCCTTGGCTTCGTTATGATATTTAGGAAGATCTGTCCGCTCACTGAAAGTAACCCCGTAAAGTTTATTTGCGACTAAAAATGCTCCTTCTCTTACATTTTCTAACTTAAAATAAGGCCTTAATTGTTCATCATCTAAATCATATTTCTCTTTTCTTAGTTTCTCTGCATAATACCGCCAATCCCATGCCTCAAGCTTAAAGGTGTTGCCTTCTTTATGTATCATCTGTTGAAGTTCCTCAGTTTCTTTTTTTGCAACTTTTAGAGCAGGAGTCCAGAGTTGCCTTAAAAGCTTATATACGTTTTCTGAGGTCTTTGCCATGTTTTCATCAAGAACAAAGTCTGCGTGTGTCTTGTATCCCAAAAGATTTGCCCGCTTTACTCTAAGGGAAGCTATTTTCGTAATTATGACTTTATTATCATTCTTGTTGCTATTATTACCCCGGTTTATATATGCCTTAAAGATTTTTTCTCTTAAAAGACGGTTATCAGCATACTGCAGAAATGGCATAATACTAGGGTTTTGTAGTGTAAATACCCATTTGTTTTTATAACCCCTTCCTTTTGCTGTTTCTGAAGCACTATTTATCAGTGTCTGTGGCAAGCCTGAAAGGTCACTTTCTTTTTCAATTACAAGTTCAAATGCATTTGTCTCTTTTAAGAGATTTTCACCAAATTGTAAAGAAAGCAAAGAGAGCTCTTTGTTTATTTCCCTTAACTGGTTTTTCTTTTGTTCATCAAGATTTGCACCACCTCTTACAAATTCTTTGTACGTTTTCTCAAGTAGCATCTTTTGCTCTTCGGTAAGAAGCAGCTTGTCTTTTTGCTCATAAATTGATTTTACTTTTTTGAAGAGCTTTTCATTTAGCAATATATCGTCATTATGCTTAGATAGAAGAGGGGATATATCCTTTGCAATTTTTTGCAACTCTTCACTTGTATTTGAAGACATCATGTTATAGAAAACGCTACTTACCCTGTCAAGCAAAGCGCCGCTACTTTCCATAGCAGCAATTGTTTTTTCGAAATCTGGAGCCTCTGAGCTGTTTACTATTAATTCAATCTCCGCCTGCTGTTGTTTTATGCCTTCTTTGAATGCCGGTAAATAATGTTCGACCTTTATCTGGTCAAAGGGTGGAACTCCATTTGAAACCGAAAATTCTTTTAAAAACGGATTATCTTCTTTTTCCATAAATGCAAAAAATGAAAGGCATGATGCCAGTATTAATAAAATGCTTGTTTTCATTTCTGTTTCCTGATAACTTAAAGAATTGCTGAACAAATTAAAAAGAGTAAATAAGTTAGATGGGGACAATAACTTTCTTAATGATCAATTAAAAGTAAATGGAAAACCAACTTCAATGCTGACAATTGAATTTATCTCTTAAAAAATTCAGGATCGTGTATTTCCATGAATCTTTCCGGATTCTTCAAAGGTCTAAATCCAAATTGCGAATATAGCCCATGAGCATCTTTTGTTGCTAACATCCACCTTCTTAGCTTTTTTAGTTCCGGGTATTCTAAAATTGTTTTCATCAGTAACTTTGATAAACCCATTTTTCTAAAAGCTTCTAGTATAAACACATCTGCAACATAAGCAAACGTGGTATAATCTGTAACAATGCGCGCAAATCCTATTTGCTTTTCTTTGTGAAATACTCCAAAACACAAAGAATTGTCAATCGATTTTTTAATTATTTCTATCGGCACGTCCTTAGCCCAGTATGAATGCTTTAGAAATCCATGAATGACTTCATAGTCGAATTTCGTTTTATCCGTATGGACTGAAAATCCTTTTTCTTTTAATTCTGCTTCCATTTTCCTAAAATCAAATTGTTTATGAACTGTTAATTATAAATTCTGATATTTCTCTGTCTGAACCTAATTATCTTTATACATCTCAACTCTCCAGGACCCATCCTCAAGAATATACCCACGGAACATTCCTTCAGTACTAAATGGCATTGTAAAATTTCCATCTTTATCTATTGCGATAATACCGCCAGTACCCCCTTGAGGGAGAAGTTTATTGAAAATTACTTCAACTGCAGCATCCTTTAAAGAAATTTTTTTGTATTCAACAAGTGCCGATATATCATAGGCCGCTACGTTGCGAATAAAAAATTCTCCGTATCCGGTTGCAGATACAGCACATGTCTTGTCGTTTGCATATGTCCCGGCTCCAATAATTGGGGAGTCTCCAATTCGGCCATATTTTTTATTTGTCATACCGCCGGTTGAGGTTCCAGCAGCTAGGTTGCCTGCTTTGTCTAAAGCAACAGCACCAACAGTGCCAAATTTCGAATCAATTGATCCTTTGTCATTCTGATTTATATTTTTTAATGTATCTTTCTTCTCTTTTTCCTTTACCCTTAAATATTGTTCATAACGATTCTTTGAGAAAAAATACTCCTCGGGGACTAATTGCATTCCCTGCTCGACTGCAAATTCTTCAGCCCCATCACCAACCATCATTACATGTGGCGATTTATCCATAACTAGCCTTGCTAGATTTATTGGATTTTTTATGTGATGAACTCCTGCTACGGCTCCTGCCTTTAATGTATTGCCATCCATAATCGCAGCGTCAAGCTCGTTTTTCCCTTTACTATTAAATACTGCTCCTTTGCCTGCATTAAAAAGTGGTGAGTCCTCAAGAACGTTTATAGCAGCAATAACAGCATCTAGACTGCTACCTCCACTTTTAAGTATTTCATTCCCTTTCATCAAGGCTTCTTTAAGCTTCGACCTGTATGCAGCCTCTTCATCTATACTCATACTTCCCTTTACTATTTGCCCTGCTCCTCCATGTATGATAAGCCTGTATTTAGTACTGCTTTGGGCAAAAGTAATCTTGAAAAAAACTAGAAAGATTATTGAAAAATGAATGACATGTTTCATCAAAGCACCTTTCATTAGGTTATATTACTTTTGGGAATCTGGCTCTATAAGATGAACATATTCAGGTTGGAAATTAAAGTTTTCTTGCGACAACTACAACAGATTTTATTGTTTCAAGCGTGATAGAATCTGTACCTAACTCTTCAAGTAAAAGAATATAAATGCCAATCCCTAATGGGTTTCCATGATCATCCAGGCCATCAAAAATAATCGAACCATGTGAGCCTGAGACCTGACTGTATAAGATGCGAACTAACCTGCCGCGACTGTCAAAAATCTTTATTCTCACACTGGTGACATTCTGGTCAAGATTGTAGTTTATTATTGTAAAATCTTCGTGTCCATCGTTGTCCGGTGAAAATGGATTGGGCAATATTGAAAATTTTTTATCAGCTTTTTGATTTAGGACATAAATACTATTTACCTTTCCTGGAGTTGCATTTTCTGAGCTTACTGAAGTGCTCCAATTTGAAGGGGCATTCGAACTTAAATATGGATTTACTCTCTCAAGGGATTTGTCTTTCCTTTCAAGAATATTCTTATTGTGCCATTTCGATGAATATAATACCGAATCTATTATGTTTCCAAAAGCATCCTTTATTTCTACCATGTCTTCAGTATTATGCAGATTAAACGGAGAATAGCCCGTAAGAGAACTAAACTGGCTCTCGGCTAAATAGGAATAGTTCCTTATTAGATTCGAATCTGATGCTACAACAAAATATTCGCCTTTGGAAAGGACTTTGTGTGCGTTTGCTATAATATTTCCTCCGCCATTTTTTGTTATTATCTGCCAGTTGGCTAAGTCAACCTGATCATTACTACTGTTGAAAAGTTCAATGAATTCACAATTACCTGCCGATGGCTCATACATTATCTCATTAACTACAACTGAATTTCTGAAATAATACTGCAAATCAGTTGCTGAATTATCTTGACAAGGTGTTGCATGCATCTTATCTATTGAGGTCGTCCAGTTTGTACTGTCGCAGGTAGGGGCTTTAAGGGAAAATCTTTCTAGGGACCTGCCTTTTTTACCTCCCCAGGATGATCTAAATTTAAGGCTGTCAACTGCATTTCCCCATGAATCATATAATACGATCTCATCAGAAGAGTTACTAAGGGCCTTGAAGCTCATTGCTATTAGGTCAAGAGTATTACCAGGGTAGTAGCCAGCAATTGATGAATCCTTTGTTACTATCTTGTATTTTCCAGGAAGTATTAAGAGGTCATTTGCACTAAGCTTATACTTTATCTTGGAAGATAAAGTTGAAAATGACCAATTCTTAAGATTAATTATGTCTTTTGAAGTATTTATAATTTCAAACCATTCTGGTTCATTTCCCTCAGGAGAATACATTAGCTCATTTATTTGTATTGCACTCTCTTTGTATCCTGGTGTAACTATATATTCTAAAGAGTTGTTTGTCGTGTCTTCATCCAATGGGAAGACAACTTTGACATATAAAAGGATATCTTTTTCAAGACAGCAGGCTTTTGTTTGGTAGAATATGGCTGAATCACAGCTGCGCAAAATAATATTTGTAAATTCTGAAATAGTTCGCCTTTCTTTTGAACCAGCTTCGCTTAAGAAAAGCTGAATAGATGCTTCCTTTGCATCCTTTTTTCCCTCATTTACAATTTTTATATTTACATCAATGCTATCGCCTATTAAAGGTCGATTTGGAAGAATGCACACCTCTTTTACTGCAAGGTCATAGTCTTTTTGTGTTACACTATTTATTTGCCAAGGTGTTGCTTTTTTGCTGGACAGGGAAGTTTTCCAGTTAAGTGGAATAGTTGTAGGCTGTGATATATCTACTCTCTCAAGAGAGCTCCCATTGCTGCCCCCCCAGGAAGGGAAATAGATTAGACTATCAATGGTTACTCCTGTAGAATCTCTTAGCGCAACTTTATCCCCTGAATTATTAAGAGTTGGCATTGAAAAGGTAATTAGCTTCCCAAAGATTTGAAAGCATTCAACTATCGATGTATCCCTGCAAAGAACAACATATTCGCCTGGGGAAATTATTTGATCCTTGTTTGTAATTACAACTGAGGAGGAGTTATCAGAAAATTTCCACT
Source organism: Bacteroidota bacterium (assembly GCA_030706145.1). Lineage (GTDB taxonomy): Bacteria > Bacteroidota > Ignavibacteria > Ignavibacteriales > SURF-24 > JAUZPB01. Next base: position 7,730 of record JAUZPB010000017.1, on the reverse strand, counting down.
TTTTGAGATTTATTACTCTTTCGGACCGGTTATAAATCTCCACCCATTCTGGTTCATCTGAAGCAGGGGCATACATTATTTCATTTATTACAATTGCATTATATTGCAAAGGAACAGGCCTTACCTGAAATTTTACAACTTTGCGAAAAGATAAGCTGTCTTCCTCCATTTTGCAGCTTGCAACAACCAGTAACTGAAAGATTCCATCTGCAATATCAGAGAGACGCTTTTCTACTATTACCGAATCTCCTGGATTAAGTGCTGATGTGGTAAAGGTGAGAAGATTTTCATTTGAAGATCCCAGTGAATCAAAATTCAAATCCTTATATATTTCAATTTTCAATGGCCCGGTTTTATATCTTGCCCTGTTTTTAATTGTAAAGGAATAGGTGAACTCTTCTCCTTGAACTGGCATGAGTGGTGAAATATTTATTTCGCTGATCTCTAGAGCGTTGCCCTCTGGGATTGCTTGATAAGAAGAGCCTGGAGTCCCATTTATTTTCGTGGAATTTGTCCAGTTTAAGGCAGTATTATCTTTGTTTAGAATAATCTTTTCATCTGAAATTCCAACTGCATTATTAGCCGAATAAGTGTAAACATCTATTGTGTCATTATGTGAATTTTGCAAATACAAGGTCCTGTCTGCAGTGTTGGACATACCGGACGAACCAAAAGCATTATCATGGATTCGTAATATAATGGCAGAGGCAGAAATAATCCCACTATATATGCCAGATGAAAAATCATAATCCGATTCAAAAATTATCCCATAGGTCCTTGGGGGCAATAGAGTTCCTTTGCCTGCACTAAGGATTGTATCGGGAGAAGAAGACTGATATTTGATCTTAAAATTAGAAAGGTCTATAGTATCGGTTTCGCTTAGATTGTATATTTCCACAAATTCACTATTTGCAGATGAAGGATTGAACATTACTTCAGAAAATGTAATATCCTTAGCAAATTTTGCCTGTGGATGTACACAGATAGAAGGAATTATAAAAAGGAACAGAATCCAGTATGCCTTCATTTGTTTTCCCAAGCGTGCAAAAATCTAGTTGTTTTGTAATTGGGAGAGAAAACTTTCTGCCCTCATTTTTCCTTAAAAGATAAACCTTTAAAATTAAAAAACAAAAATTATGCGCCGCCTTGAACCGGTCCTGTTTACAAACCGGTTCTTAAAGCCATGCATGTCTAAAGCCAATATTCATTATAAATGGAGTCATTTGCAGTAATACTTAATTGCTCAGCCATGGATTTTCTTTCTTTTATTCGTTGACTTTCGGCACTGTTCTGAGCAGCAATATTCGTTCCCTATTTTACACTTGTGGCATGAAACAATTATTCTATCACAATCGTCCTTTCTTTGTGGCTTTTTAGCTGCAGCTGCTTTGGAGGCTATTTTAGCATAGAAAATAAATCAGAATTTATTCGCCATTTTTCTTGTTATAGGATATTAAACTTTTTAAATTTACAGGACTAATTTAGGAGCGTTAATTGAAGCATTTTGTATGTGAAATTATTTATAAAGCACCGCTTGAAAAGATTGAAGAGACCACAGCTGAGCATAGAAATTTTCTGGGCCAGGGATACAAAAAAGGCTTTATTTTATTCTCAGGACCCCAAGTCCCACGAATTGGTGGAATTGTAATTGCAAAAGGGGAGTCAATGGAGTCTATATCTGAGTTCTTTAGTGGTGACCCTTATCAGAAAAAGGGTCTTGCAGAATATAAATTTATCGAATTTAGTCCTAAAAATTTCCAGGATTTTCTCAAATCGTGGATTGAAGAATAAAAATTTTTAGATTTTTCAGTAGTTAGATTATCAGAAACAAAAAGAGTAATAAAAATGACCGAACCAACAGTAAGTGTAGGAATATTAACAGCTGAACAGATTAATTTTGACCTTTATGGCGATTTTGCTTCCTTTGGTTTTAAGGACTTTTTCAGCGGTAGGTATACAGCTAAGGTAGAAGAGGATTTTATTGTCCTTGAATGCGACAAGCAAACCATTAAGGTATCAAATGAGATCATTTTTGCCCCCTCTGATTTCAAATCAGAATCTTTCCTGATCAGGGAAGTCGTTATTGGTGTGAAATTTCACTGGGAACAGAAGGAAAATCAGAGATTTGCAGGTAACTTGAAACTTATAAAAGAAGGTGATAAAATCACAGCTATTAATGTCCTTCCTGTGGAATCTTACTTGACCAGCGTAATTTCTTCGGAGATGAGCGCAAAAAGTTCACTCGAACTTCTAAAGGCTCATTCAATAATTTCCAGAAGCTGGCTTTTAGCTCAGATTGAAAAGACTAACCAGATGGATACTGAAAAGGTAAAGTTCCAATCAACTTTCAGTACTGAAGATGAACTGATTAAGTGGTATGATAAGGTAGACCATACTGAATTTGATGTCTGCGCCGATGACCATTGTCAAAGGTACCAGGGGGTTACTAAGGCTTATACTGATAAGGTTAAACAGGCTATTGAAGATACTAAGGGAATTGTCCTTACTTATGATGACAAAATATGCGATACCCGCTATTCAAAATCTTGCGGCGGAATTTCTGAGGCTTTTGAAAATGTTTGGGAACCAGTTAAACATCCTTATCTGTCAAATATAATCGATTATAAGTTCTCTCCTGAAAATATGCAAACTGATTTCTCAGAGGAAAAGAACGCAGATAAATGGATAAGATCAAATCCTCCTGCTTTCTGTAACACTCAGGATCAAAAGGTCCTCTCACAGGTGCTTCTTGACTATGATCAAAAGACTGTGGACTTTTATCGTTGGAAGGTGGAGTATAGCCAGGATGAAATATCTAAACTGATTATGGAAAAAAGCGGTATAGATTTTGGCGAAATTATCGACCTGATTCCAATTGAAAGAGGGTATTCGGCAAGGCTGATTAAACTTAAGATAGTCGGCTCAAAAAAGACTCTTACTATTGGTAAAGAACTCGAAATAAGAAGAATACTTTCTACCTCGCATCTTTATAGCTCTGCTTTTGTCGTTGATAAATATGATATCGTAAATGGAATTCCGGGCAAATTTGTCCTTACTGGTGCTGGATGGGGACACGGCGTTGGTTTGTGTCAGATTGGTGCAGCTGTAATGGGTGAGCTTGGGTATAGCTTTGATGAGATCCTTCTGCATTATTTCAAGGGCTCAAAATTAAAGAAAATTTACTAAAAAGATGATTTACTAAATTGAAAATCTCAACTATTTATCTGCTCTTCTTTAAGATTAACCATCAGAAAGAATATCAGGTTTTGTGTTGATGTTGAACATTTAAGTCCCTATTTTAGTAATTAAATAAGCATTAAAAAGTGCAGTGCCTACAATAAAAATAGGCACTGCAAAAGAAAGAAAATATATAAGGAAGATTAAACTTTATAGATGACATTTCTTAATCCCGCAGTCTTAATAGGATTAATTGCAACAGCTATTCCGGTATTATTACATTTGCTGAACTTACGGAAATTAAAACGTATTGAGTTCAGTACTCTTACATTCCTGAAAGAGCTCCAGAAGAATAAGATTCGAAAAGTTAAACTAAAACAATGGCTGCTGCTTGCAATTCGGTGTTTGATCATTTTACTCGTTGTGGGCTCTTTTGCCCGCCCGGCTCTGCAGGGCATTTCTATCGGGGGGGCAACTTCCTCAGCAAAAACTACAGCTGTTTTTATTATTGACAATACTTTTAGTATGTCCATATTGAATGAAAAGGGATCAAACTTCAACCGGGCTAAACAGGTCATAAAATCTTTGTGTAATGAGCTTCAACAAGGAGATGAGGTGGCCTTAATACCTATTGCTGATGCTTCTAATTCCGAAATTAAGGCAACTACAAATTTCCAGGATTTTAAGATGAAATTAAACGACCTGGATATTTCTTCACAGACAGGTACAATTAATAATGCCCTTGTGAAGGCAGCAGAGCTTTTAGGAAATTCAAAAAACTTCAATAAAGAAATTTACCTGCTTACTGACTTCCAAAAAAATGGCCTTATTGAAGCAAATCAGAGCCCTTCAAACTTAAGCGAACTGCTTAATGATAAGGTTAAACTCTATAGCTTTGATTTTTCTGGTAAGGACATTTTTAACCTTGGAATTGGCAAACTGGAACTTAATAACCAGATACTCCTGAAAGATAGGCCAATTAGTTTTACGGCTCAGATTACTAACTACTCCAAGACTCAGAGTGCAAATAACTCTGCCGTCTCACTATTTATTAATGGAGAACGTAGTGCTCAGCAGAGTGTTAGCCTTCAGCCTGGAGAGACAAAAAAAATAGTATTTGAGACAATCCTTAAATCCGCTGGCCTTATTGATGCAACTGCAGAACTGGAAGACGATGATTTACTGCAGGATAACAAAAGGAGTCTTATTTTTTTGGTCCCTGAAAAAATTTCGGTGGTCCTGTTCGCAGAAAACGAATCAGATGCACATTTTGTTGAACTGGCTCTTCTTGCAACTGAACAGGGTAATAATTCCAATGTTATTAGTATTACTAAAAGAAACTTAAACCAAATCTCTTCTGTTGATCTGAATAATTATAATGTCGCCTTAATAGTTGGCTCGGAAACAATAGGTTTTACTGATAGGCTTACAGATTATTTGTTAAAAGGTGGAAGTATCTTCCTGATGCCAGGCTCAGGATCAAATCTTTTAAATTTCAGAAACTTGACTCAAAGACTCCAATTGCCTAGCCCCGAATCAGCTGCCGGATCAATGAATAATTATCAAACTGCTGCAGTTTTTGATAAAGTAGATTTTGACCATCCGGTCTTCTTAAATCTCTTTGCTAAAGAAGCCAAAAAACAGGTCGAATCTCCCGAAATATATTACTATTTCAAGGCTAGTCCTAAACAAGGGGGAAAAACAATAATAAGTCTGATTGACAATTCTCCATTTCTAAGCGAATATTCTGTCGGTAAAGGGAAAGTCTTGGTTATGTATTCTGCTCCTGCATTAACCTGGAGTAACTTTCCCTTAAAAGGTTTGTTTGCTCCTTTGATCAATAAATCTGTCTATTATCTTTCATCAAAGGATAATAATCAGACTGATCATTTTGCAGGAGAAGATGTACTGCTAAATCTTCAAAACAATACTCTCCCACAGGTTAAGGTTGTTCACCCGGATAAGACCGAAGAATTTATTAGCCTGGATAAAACTAACCAAGGCTTTTTATCTTACCATAATACATCTTTAACTGGTAATTATAAGGTCTTTTCAGGTGATAAGATTATTGATGCTTTTTCCGTTAATTCTAATCCATCTGAATCTGACACAAGAAAATTGACTAAAGGTGAATTCGATGATTATCTGAAAAAAATAAGCTTTAAGGGTAAGGAATATCCTCTTGACGTAAATGAAAACTATACGCAAAAAATTCAACAGGCAAGATTTGGTTCTGAACTTTGGAGGCATTTCCTTCTTTTGGCATTCTTTCTTGCGTTGGCTGAAATGCTGATTTCCCGTAGCGCAAAAAAAGACATGGCATGAAAAATAAAAAAAATCTGGCATTATTATTAATTGATAGATTGTATTTGCATGTTAGTTAACTTTATCTGTTTTAACTGCTGGTTAAGTTAGAAAATTGAAAGGGCAAAATGATAGAAATTAAAAATAAGACAAACGAAAAGGCTATACTGGTCGCACTTAATACAAGAGAACTATCTAAGGAAACTGTTGAAGAACATTTGGACGAACTTGAAATGCTGGCCTTTACAGCTGGCGCAGAAACAATTATGAAAGTTATTCAGGATAAGGATAGGACTGACTCTGCTTATTATCTGGGGAAAGGAAAAGCAGAAGAACTGGCCCAACTTGCTGAACAGAATGAAATAGATATTTTGATCTTTGATGATGACCTCACACCTGTTCAGGTTAGAAATCTTGAGAATTTGATTAATAAAAAGATTCTTGACAGAAGTGGACTGATACTTGATATTTTTGCAACCAGAGCAAAAACAAGGGAAGCAAAAACTCAGGTCGAGCTTGCTCAGCTACAATACTTATTACCGAGACTTACTAGAGCCTGGACACATTTATCCAAACAATATGGCGGTATTGGTACTAAGGGACCAGGCGAAACTCAGATCGAAACTGATCGACGCTTGATTCGGACAAGAATAAGTATGCTAAAAGGAAAACTTGAGAAAATTGAATCTCAAAGGCAGACTAAAAGCGCAAATCGTAAGAACTTTATTAAAGCATCACTTGTGGGTTATACTAATGCAGGTAAATCTACACTCCTAAATCTTTTGACTGATGCGGGAGTACTTGCTGAAAATAAACTCTTTGCTACTCTCGATTCAACAACAAGATCACTACAGATAGATAATAACCAAACTGTGCTTCTAAGTGATACGGTCGGCTTTATACGCAAATTACCTCATCACCTCGTGGCTTCATTTAAAAGTACATTAAACGAGGTCCGCGAGGCTGATCTTATACTGCATGTTATCGATGTATCCCATCCTTTTTTTGAGGAACATATGGCCGTAGTTGACCAAACCTTAAAGGATTTAGGTGCAGATAAGAAAATTCAGATTAGAATTTTCAATAAAGTTGATGCTTTGGAAGATAGGAGCAGAATTGACTTGATACTTAGAAAATATGAAAATAGCATTTTTATCTCTGCAGCCAGAGGTATTAATATTGGTAGACTAAAGGAAATGATTGCTTCGTGCATACGCGAATCTTTTATGGAGGAGACCTTGGAGTTAGATATTGTTGATGCTGCTATGGTCCCTAAGATATATTCTCTTGCCGAGGTTATTAAGACAGTTTATGAAGACGATAAAATCTTAATCCAATATAGAGCCAATAACATATCCTCAAACAAAATAAAGAGAATGATTCATGGACAGGTACAAACTGGAACTTGACGGTAATTCACTTAGTCTTGAAAAAATTGATTTCTTCCTGAAGGAAAATCCTGTTGTCTTTCTATCAGCTCTGGCTGCCGAGAAAATATTAAAAGCCCGTAATTTGGTCGAAAACTGGATCGAAAATGATGAGATCATCTATGGTGTGACTACAGGCTTTGGTGAATTCTCAAATGTTAAGATCTCTAAAGAAGATTTATTGAAATTACAGGAAAATCTCATACTAAGCCATTCAGTTGGAACAGGCGAAAACCTGCCTCCTTTTATTGTAAAAATAATGATGCTCCTGCGTGTAAATGCTCTTGCAAAAGGATATTCAGGTATTAAGCTTTCTACATTACAATTGCTTCTTGAAATGATAAATAATAATATTATTCCAGTTGTTCCTTCACAGGGATCAGTTGGTTCAAGCGGCGATCTTGTACAACTTTCTCACCTTGTACTTGCAATGATTGGAAAGGGAAGAGTCCAAATATTAGAGGATGTAATGGCTGAAAATGCTTCATCTCAGCCGATTATATCTGCTATTGAAGGATTAAGAAGATTTTCCCTGGACCCCGTGACTCTGGGGGCAAAAGAGGGTCTGGCTCTTATTAATGGTACACAAATGATGACATCCTTTGCTGCATTTGTTTCACTAGAGGCTCAAAAACTTAATAAAATTGCTGATATAAGCGCTGCTCTTACTCATGAGGCCCTTAGGGCTACTGATAAGGCTTATGACTTAAAATTGCATAAATTGCGCCCATATCCTGGACAGATTGAAACAGCTGAGAATATGTTGGCCCTAATTAAAGACAGTGAGATACGCCGCTCACATATTACTGGGGATTTAAGAGT
>JAUZPB010000169.1 GCA_030706145.1 Bacteroidota bacterium | reverse complement strand
GCCTGCCAGCATATTATTGGAGAAGTACTGCGCGAGAATAATCTACCTGAAGGTATATTCAGCCTTGTGATTGGAAAAGGCTCAACGATAGGCGAAAAGATGCTGAATGATAAAAGAATTCCTCTGATCTCTATTACGGGATCTACAAACGTAGGCCGCCATGCATCAGAACTGATTGCAAAAAGGTTCGGTAAGTCAATTCTTGAGCTAGGCGGAAATAATGCAATCATAATGACCCCCGAAGCAGATCTTAAGATGTCAATTCCAGCTGTCGTTTTTGGAGCTGTTGGCACTTGCGGCCAGAGATGCACATCGACAAGACGTCTTATTGTTCATGAATCTATTTATGACAAGGTAAAAGAATCATTGTTGAAAGCTTATAAAAGCCTAAGGATAGGCAATCCGCTCGAACAGACAAATCATGTGGGCCCACTTATTGATAAATCGGCAGTCGAAATGTTTACAAAAGCCCTTGATACAGTTGAAAGGTCAGGTGGCAAGATACTTTATGGAGGTGAAATACTCCATGGTGAAGGTTATGAATCAGGCTGCTATGTTAAACCTGCTATTGTTGAGGCTGAAAATCATTTCCAGATTGTTCAGGAAGAAACATTTGCTCCTATATTATACCTTATTAAGTACAAAGGTGACGTTACAAATGCAATTGATCTTCAAAATGGCGTAGAGCAGGGCTTATCTTCTTCAATATTTACAAATAGCTTAAGGGAAGCTGAAATATTCCTTTCGTCAGCCGGATCTGATTGCGGTATTGCAAATGTGAACATTGGTACATCGGGAGCAGAAATTGGTGGTGCTTTCGGCGGTGAAAAAGAAACTGGCGGCGGAAGAGAATCAGGCTCTGATGCCTGGAAAGCATATATGAGAAGACAAACAAATACTATCAACTACGGAAGCGACCTTCCTCTTGCCCAAGGGATAAAATTCGAGATCTGATGCTGAGTTTCTTTTCAGTATTTGGAATATTTGGTTTATTTGTGTTATATAGCGGAACTGGGTTCCGCTTTTTTTATTTATTAAATTACATATTAGCAGTGTATACAGGGTATTTATGCAAAGACCGGATGAACAAAATATTTCTCAATCTGAAAAGTGGATCTATATCCGCAGCCTGTTTTCAATTGAGCACACGGCTTCTGAGCCGCTTGGCCTTGAGCTTTTCAAGGATAAGATCCGGGCTGCACGCAAATTAAAGAACCCTTCTTTTTCTTCGGTAATTATTCCTTTTAACCTTATCCCATATTATGTTATACTGGATGAAACCATTCTTGAACAGGTCGAGTCCTGGCTGTCAATGGAATCTCCTGTCTCAGCAGAATCGATTGATATTTATTATAAGGTAAAGGACCTGTTTATTAAGTGGCTCTATGCAGATAAAGAAGCCGATATTATAAAATACTCAAATGCCATCAGCAGCTTTCTTGGCCAGAATAATGATGAGAGGAATTATCCTCTTATTATTCTTATTGTGGTATATTTTATTTATGAAGGGCATAAAAGGCAGGAAGCATTAGATCTGATAACAAAATCGAAAAGAGTGATTGGATCTCTTATAATGGATACCGGGCTTAAAAACAGGCTGCTTTATATCCTGTCCATATTATCAGGAATTTTGTTTTACAAGGAAAGGCGATATGAAATTGCGAACCAGAGATTTCAGGAATCTTTAAGCACTTCTTCAAATATTGCCATAACGGCAAAATTCTTTACTGCTCTTACACAAATAAAACTTGATGATAAAAAAAAGGCTGTTGAATCAGTTCAGGAGATAGTTCTTTACGATATTGAGCGACTAAGATATCTTATTGAAATAAACAAATATGAGCTTTTTGATTTTTTTCTAAACAATCCGGAAACTTCAGTCTTACTTATCGAAGATGAATTTGCTCAGGTATCACAGGAGATTTCTGATGTAATAGATATGCTTCTTAACAATAAAAACATTACTCCAAAGGTACTGCTTGGGAAAATAGATGAGTTAAAAAAGCTTGAGCTTGAGGACATTTATTCAGAACAGATCATCAGTTCTATCAGATTTATTAGTACTGCTATTTCAGAAAATACAGGGAATGAATCTTTTTTATTTCGCATCTGCCTTTTTACAATGCACGAAAAACTGCAGAGAATTATTGATACAATATCGATCCTCATCCGGACAAATTATGAAAAGTTCATCGAAAGGAAGATACATAAGAAAGAAGGGGAAATAATAAGGCTGAAAAAGGAAATTGAACTGAAAAAGGAAAGCGTAAATGCTGAAAAGGAAAAGACCAAACTTGCAATTGATAAAGCCCTTGCTGATCTGGACATTAATACAAAAAAAATGATAGAATATAACAAGGGATTACTTGAAAAACTGGGCTCATCAAAAAAGGAAAAGCCTGCATATGTTTTTCGACGCTCAATTATCTCCGGCGCAATAATTACTGCTTTGGTCATTATAGTCAGTTTCGCAGCATTTATTAACGGCAGCAATTCAAATGGAACTTCAGCTGCATTTAATGCACTTAAGCTTGGAACATTTTCGCTGATACTGTGTATCATTTCATCAATAATAATTACGGGCTATTCTGTTTATGAAATAAATAAAAAGAAGAAAAGGCTGATAAGTAAAATAAATAAACAGCATGTGATTCATGATGAGGATGCAGAGAAATTAAGGAAAAGAGAGCAGGATGACCTTAATAGGAAAATATCTAAATTTGAAAATGAAATTGATATGCTAAAGCAGAAGGTGGAAGTGCTTGAAGAAGAAAAACGAATTATTGAAGATGAGTCCGAAAAGTTAAAAGAATCTGAAATAAATTATTACCAAACGAAATTATCTCAAATATAAAATAAATCTAAGGAGAAATAATGGCAGATGTAATTGATTTTAAAATAATTGGAAACGATCTTCAGTTAGTTGAAGTGGAACTCGATCCTGGAGAGGGAGTTCGCGCTGAGGCCGGCGCTATGATGTATATGGAAGACGGAATCGAAATGCAAACCTCTACAGGCGGGGGACTCTTCAGAGGATTCAAGAGAATGATAACAGGTACAAGCTTTTTTATAACGACATTCCTGAATGCCGCAGGATCGGGCAAAAAGCATGTAGCTTTCAGTGCTCCTTATCCCGGAAAGATCATTCCTCTCGACCTTGGTAATCTGGGTGGTAAGTTTATCTGCCAGAAAGATGCTTTCCTTTGTGCTGCCCAGGGAATTGAGATAGAAGTAGAATTTACAAAAAAAATTGGTGCGGGACTTTTTGGCGGTGAAGGTTTTATTCTTCAGAGACTTGAAGGTGACGGACTTGCTTTTATTCATGCAGGCGGTACAATAATTAAAAAAGAACTAGCATATGGTGAGGTATTAAAAGTAGACACAGGCTGTTTGGTTGCCTTTGCTCCGACAGTCGATTATGACATACAGTTTATTGGTGGTTTTAAAAATGCACTCTTCGGCGGAGAGGGGTTGTTCTTTGCCAGACTTAGCGGCCCTGGCACAGTTTACCTTCAGAGCCTTCCTTTCTCACGTTTGGCCGACAGGATTATGGCTGCTGCTACTTTTAGTCAGCGTGACGAGCAAAGAGGCTTAGGCGGTATTGGCGGTGGACTTTTAGCCGGCGGTCTTTTGGGATCTATATTAAGCGGCGGAAACGACGAATAAGCTGTTTTATAGTCATACTATTTAAAACAAAAAAAGTCCCACATACTAAATTTGCTGGGACTTTTTTATTATAAAAATTAGGGGCTTATGTTTAATAAGAGGCAATTTTCAAAGGATTGCAACAGGTCCTTATTACTCCTCTTAATTTCGTCAGTTCAAGAGGTTTTGTTAATAGATAATTACCACCGAAATTCTTTACGTCTTTTTCGCTTATCAGCTCTGGATAACCGGTCATGACAACTACAGGGACTTCAGGATGCGATTTTCTGATCAAAGTAAATAGTTCAATACTTGATTTTGTCTCAAGCATAAAATCGGTAATGATAAGATCGAGATCTTTACCTTCAATTCTTTCCATTACTTCATCTACATTAGATGCTGAGATCATATTTAGGTTCTCTGATTCCATTAGATATTTAAATGCTTCAATTATCTTTTTGTCATCATCTACTACAAGAACGGTTGGCTTAACATCACCTTGCTTAACTGATTTTCTTATGTTTGCATTGCCCGGACCTGATGTGCGTTTTAGAATAGTTGTTTTTTTCTCATCCATAATCACATTTTCTGGATTTACCATCTTCTCCTCCTTTTTTTTTTGTTGACTCTTACTAATAAAGCAAAATCGTGCCACAATTTTATAGTGTAAATATTTGACATTTATAAAGTATAATTGTTCCCAAAAACGAAAAGTGCCAAATTATTTTGGACACATTGTAAAGTGCCACTTGTCAGAGTTACGCCTGAACGATATTAGTTAAGAGGTCATTCCTTTGTCGTTTTGCAACCCATTAAACAGTTTTAACTAAAGGTAAGTTCCTATTTTTACAGAATTTAGCAATTGTTTGAAGAATTCTATCTGTATTCACTTGCTCTGATATTATGCTTTTTCATCATTCTCTGGAAATTTTGACGTGTCATGCATGATTCCTTGGCCGCTTTTGAAACATTGCCTTGATTCTTAAGAAGAAGTTCCCTTACAAATTCCTTCTCAAATTGATTAATTATATGCGTCCTGGCTTCTGAAAAATTTGGACTAGTTATCGGCATCTTTGCCTCCTGTACTGTCTGCGAAAATGGCTGGACAAGTTCTTTTATGGAATCCGGCAGTATTACAGTGCTCTTCGTAAGCATAACGGCTCTTTCTATTATGTTCTGTAGTTCGCGTATGTTGCCAGGAAAATTATATGACAAAAGCAGCTTCATTGCTTCATCTGAAAATCCCTTTATGGATTTCTTTAGATTATAATTGTACTTTGCTAAAAAGTAGTTCGCAAGCAGTGGAATATCTTCTTTCCTTTCTCGAAGGGGGGCAAGGTGTACGAATGCGACATTTAACCTGTAAAATAGGTCTTCCCTGAAATTACCCTTTTTTATCTCTTCTGCAATGTCCACATTAGTTGCAGCAATGAACCTCGCATTTACAGGAATTAACTCATTACTGCCCAGACGTTCAAATTCACGGCTTTGAAGCACTCTTAATAGCTTTTGCTGAAGATTTAGTGACAAATTGGCTATTTCATCCAGGAAAATTGTCCCATATTGCGCAACCTCAAATTTACCCAGCTTTCTGTCGTGAGCTCCTGTAAAAGCGCCTCTTTCATAGCCGAAAAGCTCCGATTCAAGCAGATTTTCGGGGAATGCAGCGCAGTTTATTGCAATAAACGGCCCTCCGTCTTTTGAGCTGTTATTATGAATTGCCCGTGCCACAAGTTCCTTTCCCGTACCGCTTTCACCCAATATGAGAACGGAAGTATTATTTGGAGTTGTAGAGATGGAACCGATCAATTTATACACTTCCATCATCTGAGCGCAGTTTCCAAGAAGTTCATAGCGCTCCAGAACATCAGAATCAAAGTGAATATGACCATCAACAGGAATTATGTTACCCCTAATGCTAAGAAGTGCCTTTTTGATTACATCACGGATCTTCTGAATATCAAGAGGTTTTGAAAGGTATTCAAAAGCTCCTAGCTGTATGGCTCTTACGGCGGTGCGCATAGCACCGAAACCTGTTATTATTATTACTGGAGTATGTGGATACTTTTCTTTGATCTCCTCAAGGACTTCCAGGCCATTTAACTTGGGCATTGTTATATCAAGGAAAACAATGTCCGGTTTTTGAGAATTCGCCAGGTTTAAGGCTTCTTCACCATTTTGAGCAATAACCCCATTATAATTATCCTTTTTAAAAAGCTCGCTGAAGGCAAAAAGTATCTTTTCGTCATCATCAGCTATCATAATTTTGGGTCTGTCAGCCATTTTTCTTTGTTAGATTAGTGGGTAAGAATATCCTGAAGGTTGTTCCAACTTCCAGTTTGCTTTCAACCTTAATAATTCCGCCGTGAGCATTCACTGTCCGTTTTACTATTGGGAGCCCTAAACCCGAACCTTTTTCTTTTGTTGTAAAGAAGGGTTCAAAAATGCGGCTTAACACAAATGGATCTATTCCAGGTCCATTATCACAAATCTCTATTTGCGCGCAAGTTGTTCCTTTGGGGATTAAGATCTCCGGACTGTCGGGTGATTTAGGTTTATATCCGCTGGTCTTATCGGAGCTGATACCGAAATCAAAATCCTCCAATGGCTCTGCCATTACAATCTTTTTAATTGTAACCGATATCTTTTTTTCTGATGATTCATTGCAGTCATATGCCTGAACTGCATTTAGTATTAAATTTAATATGGCATCTTTTATTGCAGGTCCGTTCATAAGCATCTTTGGAAGAGAAAAATCAAATTTCTTCAAGACTTTTATCGATTTTTTATTTGCCTGCATTTCAATAAAAGGGATGCAATCTGTAAGAACATTATTTATATCTTCATATTGAAATTCTAGGGGGACAGGGTGGGCAAAGTTAAGCAGCTGCTGTACAATGCTTTCCATATGGTAAATTGAGTTTATTGCAACACTAATTGAATTCCTTTCGCTAGTATTGAGATTATCTGATTCACTCTGAAGCTGTAGTATCATTTTTACGGAAGTTAATGCATTACGGAATTCGTGAGCAATCATTGCCGACATCTCGCCTACGGCCATTAGTTTTTCAGTCTGTATAAGCTGCTGCTCTAATTTCTTTCTTTCGGTTATGTCTCTCGAAACAATAACGCCTTTTTTTTGTCCGTCAGCTGTAACAAACTTTTTTCCGGCACTTTCAAACCAATACCACTCACCGTTTTTGTGCCTGTAGCGTAAGGTTACACTTCCAAAATCTTTTTTTAGTGTAGCTATCACAGTTGGTATATCGTCAGGATGTACAAAATCAAGTATACATTTATATAAAACTTCATCTGTCTCATAGCCAAGCATATCTTTGAAATTGGGACTAAGGTAAAGAAAGTGAAGTTCATGACTTATTTCACAGATAAGGTCATATGAGTTCTCAGCAAGCGCCCTGTACCTTTCCTCACTCTCACGCAATAGCTTTTCAGCCATTTTTCTTTTTGTAATATCAATTACAATACCCTGGAAATGAGTGACTTCGCCATTTTCATTTTTCTTAGCCCATACGCGGTCATCAACCCATCTGATCTCATTTGTCTTTGTGATTATCCTGTAATCCTGCACAAATTCCTGTATCTCACCGCTAGATAGCCTTTGAACATCTGATAGAACACGTTTCCTGTCTTCCTGGAAAATAATATCAGAGTATAAAAGTCCCTCTGAAGTAAACTCCTCAGCTGAATATCCAAACTGGCTTATGTTGTTTGAAACAAAATCAACTGGCAGACCTTCCATTGCTTTCCACAGAAAAACAATAGCCGGACTTTTATTAATGATAACTTCCATCTCTTCAAGCTTTTCATTTGAACTGCGCAGTTTCTCCTGAATGACCTTCATCTTTGTTATATCAATTATAACACCAACTATGCCTGCTGTCGAGCCATCTTTATTTAAATATGTAGCCTTGTTAATAATAACGCTGCGCATTGAATCTGGTGAGAGCGGTAGAGAAGCCTCATAGATCTGCACTCCGGGCTGGTTAAAAAGAATAATATCCTGCCGGCTTAGTGAATCGGCTACTTCAACAGGGAAGATAGTATATATATCTTTCCCGATTATATCTTTTCTTGCAAAGCCTGTATACTTTTCAAATGCCTGGTTGCATCCCTGGTATATGCCGTAAATATCCTTATAAAAAATTGGATTTGGGATTGTATCAATTAACTTTTGAAGGAAAAAATTTTGTTCCTGCAGTGCTTCTTCGGCAAGTTTACTTGCAGTAATATCAATTATAAATCCATCCATACGCGAAATATCGCCGTTTTCATCGAGCTGAAGCGTGTATGTATTGGATATCCATCTTACAGTGCCGTTTTTATGGTTTATCCTGTGCTCAATGTGTGTCTGCTGCAGATTTTTCTTTAGATTTTCAAATGTATTTGCTACATAATCACGGTCGTCTTTATAGACCATTTTAAGCCAGAGGTCGGGATCGTTTGTGTATTCTGCTGGTGAATATCCTGTAATACTAAAGCATTTGGGGCTGTGATATGAAGAAATTACTTTCTTTCCTTTATAGGAAACGCTGTAGATATAACCATTTATGTTTTGAACCATTGTCTTAAAACGCTCTTCACTTTCCTTAAGAGCTTCGGCAGATCTTTTCTGCTCGGTTATATCGCGTCCAACAATTAGAATTGCCCAATCTCCCTCAAAATTAAAAGGGGATAGGAATGTCTCTAAGTAGATTTCTGTGCCATCAAGGGCTATCAGTTTTTCTTCAAAATAATTGCTTTCCTTTCCTTCAACTAT
>JAUZPB010000168.1 GCA_030706145.1 Bacteroidota bacterium | reverse complement strand
TGCCTTTAACGTAAATGGATTTATCATTATGCCCCTGATGAGTACTTTATTGATTATTGTAATGGGCATAATCTTTTTTGCATTATGTGTCAACAGGTTCAATAAAGCTGATTTCTCGAGGGTCAAGATTTTCAAACATGGCCATAGATAAACAAAATTAGATCTATAAAAGGGCAGTGAAATATGCTGCCCTTTTTGTCCTTGGCTTGGGCAAACAAATATAACACAAAATGTAACAACTGACTCTTTTCTTACGTATTCTTGTACAGGCGCATCTATTTCCCCTCAAGCTTTTTGTTCTGTCTTAAAAGCTCAACAGCTTCCGCAACCCTTTTTGCCATAGTCTCTTCTTTCTTTGCGCTCGTTATCCACAATAAATAGATCCTGCGGTATGAGGGGGCAAGATTGTTGAAATTTTTCCACGCAAGGGCATCTGCCTTTAAGGCCTTTTCCAAAAAAGGTGGAATATCCAAAACTTTCTTCTTCTGAGTAGGTAATTTGTCTTCAGAACTTTCTTCAAGCGGAAATGTAACCTTAGAAAGGCCGAACTCAGTCATCCTGCCTTCTTTGATAAGCTCTCTTACCCTTGCTTTATTTACTTCTGACCATTTATTTTTATTTGTCCTCGGTGTAAACTTTCTGACATAGCGTTCTTCATCTATCTTCTTAATTATACTGTCTATCCATCCATAACACAGCGCTTCGCCTATAGCATCTTCGAGGGGCAGTATGGGCTTATTGGCACTCTGTTTATAAAAGACAAGCCAGATAACATTTTCCTTTAGGTGATTTTTCTTCAGCCAGGCCCGCCATTCCTTAGCGGTTGTAACATGTAGGGTTTTGAGCGCTTCCATTGTGTATCCTTTTGGCGAAAGTTTGTGATAATATGAGGATTAACAATCTAAAGTTAAAAAGCCCAAAATCCAGAAGCAAAAGAAAAAATGCTGATAAACCTCGTTGTCAATAGAAATGCATCTTATTCTGATCGTATTATTCCTTGCTAGTTGATAAACAATAATTTAGATTTATTGATATTTCTGTACTCTTTGTGTCGTAAAATTATCAATTCTTATACAGGAATTATCTAAATGAAAATTATTAAATATCTATTATTATCTTCCTTCCTGGTATTTTTTGGATGCGAACAATCAAACACTCCCCAAGAAAATGAACCTGATCCAACAATAGTTTTTGGAGAAAGTATTGCAAAAGTTCAAATTGGCGATGATAGCAGCACTGTGGTAAAGAAACTAAGAAAGCCCACAAGCTACGGTGACTATGGCGGATCTGGTGATTTCAAAGGTTACACCTTTGATTATACTAAAGGTGTATTATCCAACACGACTCTCAGGATCTCACTTGACCCTGGTCTTGGCTTGGGAGTCTTTAGCATGATTATCGATGGTCCCTATCAGGGAAAATCAAAAGAAGGTATCGGTATTAACTCAGAAAGGGATTTTGTAATAAGTAAACTTGGACAACCAGATATAATACAAAATGGAACAACAACGGATGATACATACTATTTTGTAAAAAATACTTTTGTAATTTCTTATGATAAAGATCGTGTCGTCAGAATTTATATGATTGGCCCGAGACATAAATAAATTAAACTTTGCTGTTCTTTTCTTTTTTATTACAATAGATCGGTCCTGGGCGCCAATGGGTTTACAACAATAAGCAGAGACTGTTCAGTTTGTATGCTTCTTTCTGAATTCAGTCGGTGTAAGACCGGTTGCCCGCTTGAAAGCAATGTTGTAGGCTGACTTATTATTAAAGCCCACGGCATAAAGAATTTCCAGCACGGTCTTCCTGCCCGTGGAGTCAAGCAGCAATAGTTTCGATTCCTCAATCCTTAAGCGGTTTATATAATCTATGAAATTCTGGTTAAAATATTCATTAATTATCTGCGATAAAGTTCTCGGGGAGATATCCAGGGCTTCGGCCAGATGGTTTAATGTCAGATCAGCCGCAAGGTAGGGTTTATTTAGGGCGATATACCGGTTCAGCTTATCTATCCACAATTCGGCTTCCTCTTTTGTAAGCCTGGATGTCTTATACTTTATATTGACCGCGACACCTGCAAAAATGCCCGGATGGAGCCACGCCCTAAAAAATATAATATTGAAATATATCAGAAAGGGCAACATCATCATCAGTTTAATCGCAGGTGCCGGGCTGTCCAGGATGTATAGATTTATTAACAGCGCCGGAACCGAAATAACAAATGATACTGCATATCCGGCAATTAAGAACCTGATCCAGG
Source organism: Bacteroidota bacterium (assembly GCA_030706145.1). Classification (GTDB taxonomy): domain Bacteria; phylum Bacteroidota; class Ignavibacteria; order Ignavibacteriales; family SURF-24; genus JAUZPB01. The sequence goes on along the minus strand of JAUZPB010000168.1, from coordinate 6,231 downwards.
AAAGACTTTTTTCTGAAACCGACGAGTGCCCCTCCTTTATTTCCCTTTGAACTGTGTAATAAACCCTGACAGACTGTATGATATAAAACAAGACCTGCCCCCTGATAAATATATCCGGGTAGAAGCCTAATTTGTGAAGCAGATAAGCTGAGCTTTTTAGAACAATCTTTTTCTCTTCTGTACCCAAGGGTATAAAAACCGCGAGTGAAAAAAACAAAACTAAGATAAACGGCAGGAAATGAAGCAATTGCAGAGCTTTAAGCTTAAAATCGTTGTGTACAAGTGATTTTACGTATAGATAGAATGTTGGGCCCCATAAAAATTCAAATGAGTAAGCTATATACATCATGTAATGAAAATTTCCCGGAAGGTCCGCGGAATGGTAAAAACAGAATCCTGCATAGATTCCCATAGCCTGGGCAATAAGCTGAAGGCCGAGAATATAGTTCGAAATATAATTAACTCTTCTTACGAATAAAAATGCAGAGAATATTATTAATTGAAAGATGATAATAAAGCAGATGATATCTGATATTTCGAATTTCATTTCGTTATCCGGCTCTTCTAAACAGGATTAATATGAAGATTAAAAACGATAAGGTGGAAAATAACGAAATCCGGCATGATTTCGAAGTAAAAAAAGCGTTTGGATACATGTATACGGACGATATTATCCTTTAACCAGGTTATTTTGGGAAGGAATAAGTAATTAATTTTCAGCAATAAGGTGGCTTCATGAAAACAACAGCATTATTTCCTTTTGGCTTTTTACGGTTCCGCATCAGTATTTTTCTTGTATATGCCATAGTATTGGCGGCATCCAATTGTATATCAGCCCAGATATTTTCCAGAGTAAATGATTCAGTGCTTACGGCCAAACAAAATTACGGATTCGGTTGCGGCTTTTTTGATTTCAACAATGACGGCAATCCAGATATTATTGTTAACAATATGAAAAGTAAAAGCTTGATATTCATAAATAATGGGAACGGTACTTTTTCAGATGCTCCCACTGATTTAATAAATTCGTTTAAAAGCAATTCCGGCCTGAGCCTTGGCGATTATGATAATGATGGCCTTGCCGATCTGTTCATTTCATCAATGGCCGGCAGCAACTCACTTTTGCATAATGAAGGCAAAGGCATTTTTTCAAAGCTGACCGATAGCCCGATGGCAAATGTTCCGGGTTTTCAGGTTCATTGCACCTGGGTAGATTATGACAACGACGGGTTGCTTGACCTTTTTATTCCAGTGGTGGGAAATACACAATTCCTGCAAGGCGATGGCGTGACTAATTACCTCTTCCATAATGAGGGCGGCGGAAAGTTTTTGCGGGTTGGTGTAAGTGAGCCCGAAAAAGTAGCAGGCAATAATGTTTGCGCCAACTTCTGCGATATCGATAATGACGGCGATATGGATTTATTCATGACTGATTGCCTGTCGGATAATTATCTTTTTGAAAATAAAGGCAATGGCGTCTTTACAAGGATAGATGGCGGAGTTACGGCGAACTCAAACACTTCAATCTCATGTAGCTGGGGAGATTACGATAATGACGGTTTTATGGATCTATTCGTTGCAAACGGCTTTGTAACAAATGAAGGGAAGAAAGTCCAGAATTACCTGTTTCATAATAACGGCAATAAGACTTTTACCAGGATTACAACAGGTGAACTGGCTGAATTTTCCGGCAATTCATGGAACGGACTCTGGGCAGATTTCAACAATGACGGCTATCTCGATTTATTCCTCGGGACGCTTTACGAGCCCGACGTTCTTTTCCTTAACAATGGAGACGGTACTTTTCATAAAGTCAGCGGTGAATTCGATTCTTTATCTACCGGTACCTCTGGCGCATGCTTTGCCGATTACAATAACGATGGCTTCCTTGATATTTTTACCGCTAATTGCCTGGGCACTGGAAATCGGCTCTATAAAAACAACGGCAATAAGAACAATTGGGTATTTGTTAAATGCGAAGGTTCGGTTTCCAACCGCAGCGCTATCGGCGCAAGGGTGAAAATAAAAGCCACAATCTCTGGAAAATCTTTCTGGCAGGACAGGGAGATTAACCCGAATATGGGCTTCAGGGGTTTAAGTGAAATAAGAGCGCATTTCGGACTAGGCAATGCCACCCAAATTGATTCTTTAATTATCGATTGGCCCTCCAAAGCCAGAACCATTATGACTAATCTGAAGGTAAATCAGGTTCATTACATCAGGGAATCGGGCACATCTCGAGTTCAAAACTCAGGCCGAGCTAAAAAGAACTGATATTATTATCTGAATACTTCGCATTATTCAAAATTAAATGTAACGGGGATGTGGTCTAAAAGCTTTATTCTAGCTAATCTAGATCAACATCCTTTGTTAATTTCAATTTTAATCCTCTCAGTCCCTTTGTCCAGGCGAATTTAATCAAATTTCGTATAAACCTGAAGAGTTCTTTCTTTATCCTTGCCGGGTAATTTTCAAATAAATAATTGGACACGATGCTCAGGTCTCCGTTTAGAGAATGTCTGGAAAGATTTACCTTAGAATATTTTATCCTTTTTGAATAATACAAGTATTTGTTAAATTAGACTGTGATTATTTTAGTCAAATGTTCCTCTTAAATATGAGTTCACAAAAAAGTAGTACAATGAAATATTATATAGTTTTCATTAGCATTATTATACAGTGGCTTTTTATATTTAATATACCTCAATACTCCTTGGTTTTGAAACCCCACCTCCGGGATGAACTGACTGACAAAGATAAACGATTTGAAAAATTGCAGGATTTATTCAATAAATATAATGTTCAGTATAAAGACTCATTTCACCTTGGATACAAATATGCTGTCACGGCTTTATCTCTCTCAAAAGAACTGAATGATACTCAGCATGAAATTTCTGCACTGATTTATATCGCTTCTTATTACAACACACTAGGAAACCTGAACCAGGCAGAACATTATTTAAATAATGCTCTTAATCTGAACGGAAGGTACAATAATCCTTATTTCAGGGCAAAGATTTATTTAAACAAAGGTTCAGTGTACCTAAAAAAAGGTACCGCTGATTCCAGTTTATTTTATATCAATAAAGGATTGGGTTTTGCTTATTTAATTAACAACAAAGAGCTGACCGGGTATGGCCACAGGCTGGCAGGATACGGATATAATCTAAAAGGTGAGAAATTAAAAGCACTGGAAAATTTTGATAAAGCCACAGAATATTATGCCGGGGATAAAGCAGCTTTGGCTTCAATATATTCCAGCAAGGGGCTTATTTACAGCGATGCCGGTAAAATAGAACTTGCAACAAAATTCTATAATATGGCCCTGAAAATCCGTGAGGAAATGAATCAATATGACATGATGGGTTATCTTTATTCCAACCTGGCAGGAATTTATGGAACACACCTTGACTTAAAAAAGAGTATTGAATATAACATTCTGGCATTATCACTTTTTGAAAGGATTAAAGATAAGAAAGGTGAAGGATACGTATTAAACAACCTTGGGCAGACTTATTTTTCTATGAACAGGTTTGATAAGGCGCTGGATTATTTCAAGAAATCTCTTTTCTTCAGAAATCAGCTGACAGATAAGCAGGCTTTAGCTTTTACACTGACAAACATTGGAGAAACCTATCTCCGCAAAAATTTGCCTGACTCGTCAATAGTTTTCCTAAAGAAATCTTTACAGATCTCAAATGAAATTAATGACAAACTCTTAAACTCCGTTGTATTCAATTCCTTAGGCAAATTTTACCGCAGTCAAAAGAATTATGAGGCTGCAATCCGTTATTTAAATAAGAGTATTTATTTCACAAAACAAATAGAATATTTACAGCAGCTGGAAGATTGTTATTTCCAGCTTTCGGAAATCTATAAGGAATTAAACCAGTCAAGGAAAGCTCTGGCATACCTCCAATTGCGCAACCGGATTCATGATTCAATTTATTCTGCGAACGCCCAAGCGTACATAGCAAATGCCCAGGTAAAATATGAAACTGAACGGCTGGAAAAAAATGAAAATATCAGTAGAAAATTAAAAGTAAATAGGATAATTACCTGGTCGGTAATTTCATTACTTTTTATCTTAATCTGCGGAATAGTTTATTATTACAAGAATAAGATTCTTCCAAAACTTAAAATTGCAGGCATACTTTCTTCTTCCAATATTAAAAGCATCAGGGAAGATAAAAGAAAGCTCAAAACAGTTAAAAAAGAATTGCTTCCGGAGCGCGAAGAGAAATATAAAAAAAATGTGGATTCGGAAATTCTTGATTCGATCTCAGAAAAATTTACTCAGCTTCTTGAAAAGGAAAAAGTTTTTCTGTCTGAGGAGATCAGTCAGAGCGAAATAGCTAAAAGGTTAAACACTAATACTGCGTACCTTTCAAAACTAATTAATGAAAAATACCAGACTAATTTCAGCAGCCTTATTAACAGCTTCCGTGTCGAAGAGGCAAAGCGACTTATACGGGAAAATGCCCAGGATCTGCTTACCTTTGAAGGAATATCTTCTGAATCAGGCTTCCATTCAAAATCCTCCTTTAATGCTGCTTTTAAGAAATTTACTGGTTTAACTCCCACTGAATTCGCAAAAACTTTACCCAGTACGAAAGAATTAGAGAATTAACCGCGCTTTTCGGGCTTAATTTCGTATGGATTTATAAATTGCTACTACCTTTATTTGCTTCAGTATCTGCTGTAACGTAGATTCCTCATAATAAATCCTTTAAAGACGAAGAAAAATTTCGCAATTGTGCGTTCGATGGTGGTCGGTTTCGCAGTTGTTTTTTCGTCCTGCCAGTTGAAATAACTCCCCAGAGATTTGTTTTATCAATAAATGTTAGAAAGAATAATTTTTAGATAACTGGAGGTTTCATGATCCCGGGTTACAAAAACATTCTGAATGGATTAAAATTACTCTTATTATTTCTCTTATGGTTTTCTTCATCTGTTTCTGCCGTTGATGTAACCTTCAGAGTAGATATGACAAATCATATAAATAAGGGGTTATTCAATTCGTCAACCGATAAGGTATACCTGCGCGGGGGTTTTAATAACTGGGATCTTAGCACCGTACTACAAAAACAGCAGGGGAGTAATATTTATAGTGCGACAATTTCACTCAATCCGAATACAACATATGAATATAAATATTTTATAAACACCCTGGGGGCAGAATACAATGGCTGGGAGAGTGACTCTGTAGGAGTTGAAAGGCAGGGTAACCGTGTAGCCTTTACAAGAACTGTAAATACAGAACTGGCTGTAATGTACTTCAATAATTCAAATATGCAAGTCAGGAAGTCGACGGAACATTTCCTTTTCTATTGCGACCCGCAGGATGAGAATGTATTAAACGATCTGGCAGCAAGACTTGAAAAGGATTATAACAGAATTGTCCCGGCTCTTGAGGCCTATATAGGTTCGAAAATTCAATTCGAGATATTTAAAGATATTCAGACTCATCATACTGCTACAGGCGATATATCTGGTGCAGACTGGGGTGTGGGATCTGCATTTGGCAAGAAACTGGTCAAGATGCTTTCGCCGAATAAACCTACTGAAGGTTATACATATGATGCCCTTCTTTCAACGGCTGCACATGAATTTACACATTGTGTTGTTGCCTGGAAAATGACTGTGCCTGTTAAATCGTGGCTTAATGAAGGATGCGCAATGTATTTTGCTGATAATCCCTTTGTCCGTAACAAAAATGGGGTCATCTATGCAATAAACCATCTTGGGTTTAAGCCTACGCTAACATATATAGAAAATAATTTTGCGGATAATGGTTATGAATTTTCCACAACTGTAGCGGATTTTATTGTAACTAAATATGGAACACATGCACTGGCAAGTTTTGTCGGCAATGCGGTTTTCTCAACACTGGGCTTTGCCACACAGGAGGATTTTGAAAAGCAGTGGCACCTTTTCCTTGATCAGTACTATCTTAATACTCCGGGAACTCCGGTAAGCAGGGAAAAGGCTGAAGTAATTGCAGTCAACTGGTATAGGCACTGGAATCCTTCTCAACCTGAGGATTGCACTGTTAGCGAGTACTTCCCTTACAATTATGACGATAAAATTGCCTTCCATGTCTTTAATTTCAGATCAGGCGGCTGGGTAGTTGTACCGGCCGGCGAAAGGATGGCCCCTGTTACGGGGTATAACTTTTCATCAAAAGCCAATACCAGCTTCTTTTTATGGTGGGTCTACCATACTCATCTG
>JAUZPB010000167.1 GCA_030706145.1 Bacteroidota bacterium | reverse complement strand
TCAATTGAATGCTTTATTAGTTCAATTCCCCCATAATTGCCATGACCTGGAATAACAAGTTTTGCTTCAGGATACCTGGCAAGAAGTTTTTCAAGTGAGCTGCCCCAGTTTTTTAGGTCGGCATCACCTGTGTTTCCCTTTGTATTACTTTCCATGCTTTTAAGAATGCATCCGCCGAAAAGAAGCTTTTTCGATGGTAAATAGACAACAATATTATCCTGTGAATGTCCTGGACCAGGATACCACGCTTCAACAGTATCTTTCCCATAAGAGAGTTTAAGTCCATCTTCTATAGGGAATAACTTTTCAGGTGCTACAGGAGCCTTGTCTTTATAATAATTATAGTACTTTTCCATAGCAGGGGTTTTGAAACTTTCAAGCATCCCTGTTCCAAATCCTTTTTCTTTTAATAGTTTGGCTGTCAGGTCTGAGCCATAGCTTACAGCCCCAATACTTTTTAAATAACCATTGCCTCCCAAATTGTCGACATGGAAATGTGTATTAATGGCTGTGACTTTAATTTTTACGCTGTCCCTGCTTTGAAGCAAACTTACAAGCTTTTCTGTGGCTTCATCAGTATATGGAGTATCTATAAAAAGATAATTCCCATCTTCAAACCTTATAGCAAGTGAGTTTGCAGGCCATGGAAAGGTGTGTATGACCAGGTAAGTTTCAGGATCAAGTGTTTTTACTATTAGCTCACTATCTGCATAAACTATGCTATTATCGGCTTTTTGCTGTCCATTTAACTGTACAGCTGAAAAGATTGCGATCATAAGTGATATACAGAAAATAAAATGGAAATTTTTCACTTTGCACCTGCTGAGATTATTTTAGTTTACTAAGCTGTCAATTCTTACACTGGCGGGGAAACTATACTGCGAAAATAATAATACCATATGTCTTGTACCAGAAATTATTATTAATTCAGCAAAAATTTTTGCAAATTTTTCCGGCAGGCACAAATATTTTGCTATATATTGTGTGCCGAAAATTAAAATTTGCGCAAAATAAATAATTGCATTATGAAAACAATTCTCAATTTCTCATCTTTTATGCCTTTCCAAGACAATAAACCGCTTGTTAATACGTTTATGTTGTATTAGATTTTGCTTTCCTAAAAGACCTTTGATAAATATTCTTGTAAAAGGCATAGCAAAAACTGTTATAAAGCGGGAGAATATAAATGTCCTCATCCAAAAAAAGCTTTTTCCAAACATCTATTTATTCTATAATAATACTATTTTTCTCGGTATCTATTGCCTTCGCAGCTCAAGTAAATACCATAAAAGAAACTGATAGCTCAAAGGTCAATCTAAAAATAATAACAGATGAAGCTGACCAGGTGCTTAGTATCCTGAAGAAAAGAAGTATGGATCAGCAGATAACTGATAATGACTGGAAGTCCTTATTTTCATCGGAAGGATATTTGCGCCTTAAGAAAAGAGAACAATCTATGAAACGCGCTTTTACAGATGAAGAGTTTAAGCTATTTGTTTTGTCGGATACTCTTCTTCAAAAAGAAGGATCTTTAGAACAAACTCTTAATCAATGGAAAAAAGCCGATCTTAATGCCATGGCTAAGCGCGCACTTAAGTATCTTCCAGAAGGCGCTTCAATAAAAGCTAAAATATATCCTGTTATAAAGCCACGCACAAACAGCTTCGTTTTTGAAATGGACAAAGACCCTGCAATATTTTTGTTTATTGACCCTTCGAAAACAAAAGATAAGTTTGAAAATACCGTTACACATGAGCTTCACCATATAGGCTACGCTTTAAGCTGTGAATCTTCAGAGATGGCTAAAGATTCACTGCTTGATGAAAATGCAAGAGTAGCTGTAAACTGGATTGGCGCATTTGGTGAAGGCTTTGCTATGCTGGCTGCAGCTGGCTCTCCTGATATCCACCCTCACATTTTTAGCAGTCAGGAAGAAAGAAAACGATGGGATAAAGATGTCTCTAATTTTAATAATGATCTAAAAGACCTTGAGAAATTCTTTCTTGATATATTAGATAAGAAAATGACAAAAGACGAGATTGAGGAAAAAGGATTTTCTTTTATGGGGACAACTCAGGGCCCGTGGTATACAGTAGGGTATAAGATGTCTGTCGTTATTGAAAAGGTATTCGGATATAAAAAACTTATCTGGTGCATTTGCAACTTAAAAGATTTACTCCCTACGTATAATGAAGCAGTAGCTAAATACAATTTGGCGCATGGAGAACATCTTGTTATGTGGTCCAAAGATCTGATTGAAAAGATCAAATAATAAACACTCTGGAATAAAATACCTAGAACTAGCCATAAAAATGCCTAGCAAGTAGTATTTTGGAAAAATCATTTTATTCGGAATTTGTAGCCTGGAATATTATTATTTTGAGGCTTTTTTATGCAGATTCTGAATAGACTGAAAATTGGAAAGAAAATAGCATTTGGTTTTATAGCTGTTTCTATTATTACTGTTATTGTTGGTGTCACAGGCTACTATTACCTGGCTGGAATGAAGAGCACCTTTAAGGATATGTACCTGCGGGTTACACTTCCACTCAAAGAACTTGAAGCAATCTCAAGGAATTTTCAGGAGACGCGTATTGCATGCGTCGATATGATCAAGTTAAATGACCTGGACCTGGTAAATAAAAAAGTTGAATCGGCCAAAGAGTGCATGAGAAAAATGGATGAAAATGCAAATGCCCTTGAACAGCATTTTCAGAGTAAAGAAGGAAGAGCTCTTTATAAAAAGTTCTCAGAAAATAAAGAAAAATTCCGGGCCGACGTCAGTATTATTGAAGAGATGGCTTTATCCAACAGGGATGAAGAGGCACAAGCCGTAATTGAAAATGGAAGCCTTAAAGCTTCAACTGCACAGGCATTAAAATCTATAGAAGAAATGGTGGACTTTAAGGTCCAGAGAGGCCTTCAGTTCTCTGAGGCTAATGATAAGCTTTCTGAAACAGCATTCCTGATAATGACTATACTTATAATTGTTGGAGCAATGATAGCTATTGGCTTTGGCCTGTTTATATCGAATATTATTAAAAAGCCCGTTCAAAAAGTACTCGCCATGGCATATGAACTTCAGAAAGGCCACATAAAAGCACGCGCTGGTGTCGATTCAGAGGATGAAATAGGCGAAATGGCAAAAGCTCTGGATCAGTTTGCAAAAAAATTAGACGAAGATATATGCGGGGCTTTATATAAGATCGCAGATGGAAATGTGGATTTCTCTACGCAAATAACCGACCAGGAAGATAAGATAACTCCGGCTCTGAATAAACTTGCTTCAAATGTGCGTGAACTAATCTCAGAGACAAATAAACTTACGCATGCTGCAATAGAAGGGGAGCTGACTGTAAGAGGTGATGCCTCAAAGTTCTCCGGCGGCTATAAAAATATTGTTGATGGAATTAATGAAACAATGGACGCTGTCATCCTTCCTGTAAAAGAGGGAAGTGATGTCCTAAAAACTATGGCCTCAGGCGATCTTTCGGTGCGTATGACAGGCAGCTATAAGGGTGACTACAGGATAATAAAAGATAGCATAAATCTTCTTGGTGAATCAATGACCGAAGCCCTCTCGGAAGTAGGTGAGGCAGTTCATGCTACTGCAAGTGCAGCAAGCCAGATATCAAGCTCATCTGAGGAAATGGCTGCAGGCGCGCAGGAACAGACAACTCAAGCTACTGAAATTGCAAGCGCTGTAGAGCAGATGACAAAAACTATTCTTGAATCGGCACAGAGTATTACTCAGGCTGCCCAATTCTCAAAACAGGCAAGCCTCGCGGCTAAAAATGGAACAGTTAGTGTGGAAAATACAAAGCACGGTATGAATAAAATTTCCGAAGGCGCAATGGAAACAGCTAGTATTATTTCTACTCTTTCGAAGAAAACAGACCAGATAGGTGAAATAACTCAGGTAATTGATGATATTGCAGACCAGACAAACTTACTTGCACTTAATGCTGCAATTGAAGCAGCAAGGGCTGGCGAGCAGGGAAGAGGTTTTGCTGTCGTTGCAGATGAGGTAAGAAAACTTGCCGAGAGGACAACAAAGGCTACAAAAGAAATTGCTGAGACAATTAAAGCAATTCAGATAGAGGTAAGGAAAGCTGTTAGTTCAATGGATCAGGCTAATTCAGCTGTAGATAATGGAATTCAACTAACTGGCGAGGTTGATCACGTCTTAAATGAGATACTTTTAGGTGCAACTAAGGTAAGCGATGTAATAGATCAGGTAGCAGCTGCAAGCGAGCAGCAGTCGACTACTGCAGAGGAGATAAGTAAAAATATTGAAGGCATAACAAGTGTAACTCAGCAGTCAGCTGCAGGAACGCAGCAGATAGCAAGGGCAGCAGAGGACCTTAGCCGCCTTACAGTGAACCTGCAGGATCTTATTGGCAGATTCAAACTAAGTGAACTTGAAAACAGGAAACTTCCCGGGCATGATGCCGTAAGAACAACAAGAAAAAAACTATTTGCATAGAAAAATAAGTATTTGCTTTTCTTGTCAGTACTGGAAAGCATAGCCTCCAGTACTGACACACTTAAACTAATCTTACCTGGTTTCAAATAGAATTCTATTCATCAAGACGAATAATGCCGGTTGCAGTATTTTCAATAAACGTTCTGTCGTGCTCGACAAAAACAATTGTAAGAGCTTCTTTTGATATGAAGTCTTCAAGCTGTTCACGTGAATCTATATCAAGATAGTTTAAAGGCTCATCCCATATTAAAAGCTGCGGCTGAGAAACAATTGTTCTGCAGAGATCTATTTTTCTCAATTGCCCTTTACTGAAAGTTTCAAGCGGATGATCAAATATCTCTCCATACATTCCGAAAGCCGACATAATAAAACGGAATGATGTCATATCAATTCCATCCTGTTTTATATGATCCTTAAGATATCCGCTACTCCAGAGAGGCAGCTGATAGGCCCTTGATATCTTTATGTTGCGTGCTACGAACATATCTCCGCCTGAAATTGGAACAGTGCCACTTATCGCATTTAGAAGAGTTGTTTTACCACATCCATTTTTCCCTGTGATGGCTATTCTGTCTCCTCTGCTTACCTGCATATACAAGTTGCTAATTATTTGTTTATCATCAATTGAAACCTTTAAGCCATTAATTGAAATTAACCTTTCGGGTGACTTTTCAGAGGGCTTCATTATAAGAGAAGGTTTTAGCTCTTTATTCTTTAGAAGTTCCTTCTTGTGGTTAATGTTCTCCTCAATCCTTCTTTCTATTGATGTAGCTCTTTTCATTAGCTTAGCTGCCTTATGACTTATATATCCGCTGTCAGGAGCGCTTGTCTTTTCCTTTTCTTTTGTATCAGACCATGTTCTCCTTTGCTGAGCTGCTTTTTCAAGACTTTTGATCTGGCGCTGGAGGTTTTCATATCTGCGTTCCTCAAACTCCTCTTTAATATCTGTCTGGTATTTCCATGTCGAATAGTTACCCTGAATAACTGATACGCCGGATTTGTTAATTGAAAGCATATGATCGGTGCAGTTATCAAGAAGATAGCGGTCGTGTGATGCTACAATAAAACCTTTTTTACTCTCAGAAAGAAATTCTGTAAGCATCTCTCTTCCTTTAAGATCAAGATGATCCGTTGGCTCATCAAGCAGTGGGAAACAGTCACGCCTTAAGAACAAAGAAAGTATAAGAGCTCGTGTCCTTTCACCTCCGCTTAACGTATTAAATGGCCTGTGCAGGATCTCTTCATTTAATCCGATCTTTGCAGATTCCTTTTCAATAATGGAATCTATTGTGTAACCTTCATAGTGCATGAAAAGGTCCATATAGTTTGAATATGTACTAAGACTCTCCTCATCTTCGTTTTCAATTAGCGCATTCATCTTTTCTTCCCAGAGCGAAAAAGGTGCAACGCTTTCTTTAATGACAGAATGCGTTAAAGCACTTTCATCATTTGGAGAAAATGGAAAACATTTTACTTCCATTGGGACACTTACAATGCCCGATGTAGGTAAAAGACTGCCGGCAAGAAGATTAAATAAAGTTGTCTTGCCCCTTCCATTTCTTCCAATCAGGCCTGTTTTCCAACTCTCTGATATAGTAAGCGAAAGATCGCTGAATATCTCCTGGTAGGGAGAATCATAGTGGAAGTTTAATTTATTTATAAGTATATGAGACATATAAAATAACTCCTTTCATTTGCACGCTTCCAGTAATATAGAATAGCATATATGAGCATAAGAGACTATGCGCAAAGCACAAAAGCTATCTTCTGCAGGCTGCAATTATTAAATAAAGAATATGACAGAATTTTCCCCTGAAGCGGAGAAAAGAAAAATGGTCAGGCTGCAATTTTTGAGAAAACTGCACCTTAGAGTATGTGAAAGGAAATTAGAATCTCATTGCTGTGAAGATTGGTGAATACTCATTTACGGCTATACCGTAAATCCTTTTTATATCTTGACTTGTAAAATACTGAATTAATCTTTTGCTGTCAATGTTGTTTCTTATGCAGGTGATATTTTGTTTCCGGAGGATAATTCAAATATCCTCCGGATAGTTGCAAAATTTTATTCTTTAATTCTATTCTACTTCATAGATCACTGAAACTTCTTCAACTACAGGAATAGCTTTTTCATAAAAATGTCCTGCTTCAGATGAACTGTAGTCTGCATTTGACTGAAGATATGAAACTGTATTAAAAACTCCTCCGCTTTTGGGATAGTAGGGAGCAGGAGTGTTTTCGGATAAATAGACGATCTTTTTTAATTTTATTCCTGCCTGGTCAGCCAAAAGTTTAGCTTTATTCATAGCGTTATCAAGAGCCTGTGCACGTGCTTTTTGTTTTAATTGGGCATAATCTTTTATTTGAAAATTTATATTAGAGAGTTCTTCAACTTCACACTCACTTAGCGTAAGGATTGCTTCTGAAAGTAGATCCAGTTTGTCCAGTGTTACAATTACATTCATATATGCCTTAAAATCTTTGCTCGAGGATAAAAATGCCTTGCCCCCTTTATTTTCGCCGCTATAGAAGCTGGAAGTATTCAGATCCTTTTCTTTTAAGCCTATACGGAAAAGTTTTTGAGAGATGTCGCTTATCTTTTTGTTTGCATTTCCAACGGCTTGTCTTAAAGTCTCACCAAATCCTAAGACAGAAAAACTGAATGATGCCTGATCGGCAGGTACCTTAATCTCGGCAGTGCCTGAAACAGATAATTTGTGCATATTATCATCAGCTCTTTCCTGGGCCTGTGAAGCTGGAATAATGAATGAGTAAAAAACGATTATAAGGGCTGCAAGCTTTTTCACGGGGTAACTCCTTAAATGTGTTAGTATCAGAATTTCATTTACGTATCTTTGACACCAGAAAAAGAGAAAAGTTCTGCTTTTTTTATTTGGGGTTTATGCATCTTTTGGGGGTGATTTCTTTTCCTTTATTCTGCCTTTTGATCTCAGGGCATCTTTTAGTATGAATTCAATCTGAGCGTTAATGCTTCTGAACTCATCTGCAGCCCACTTTTCAAGCGCGGAATAAGTGTCCTCATCAATTCGTAAAAGAAATTTTTTCTTCTCTGCCATTTAGGTCCATTCTTTTAGTAAAAGTATAAAGTAAAAGGAGAAAAGTTAAAGTCTCAGTCTTACGCTTTCTTTTAACTTTTCCCTTTTTCAATAAAATTCTTGAATTACTAATACAGCGATCCTGCATTTATCACAGGCTGCGCCTGAGTCTCGGAGACAAGGGCAACCATAAGATTATTTACCATAGTTGCTTTCTTCTCTTCGTCAAGATCTACAATATGCTGCTCGCTTAGGGATTTAAGTGCCTGCTCAACCATTCCTACAGCACCTTCAACAATTGTCTGACGGGCTGCCACAACGGCCTGAGCCTGCTGCCTGCGCAGCATTGCCTGAGCTATCTCAGGTGCATAGGCAAGATAACTGATCCTTGATTCAATGATCTCAACACCGGCTACTTCAAGCCTTGTCTGTACCTGTTTCTTAAGCTCTTCTGCTATCTCCTGCGGATTTCCACGCAGTGAATATTTATCATCCTCTGATGAATCATATGCATATTCAGAAGCAAGTCCGCGGATTGCTGTTTCACTTTGTATGGCTACAAAGGCTTCATAATCCTGAACATCAAATATAGCACGAGCAGAATCAACAACGCGCCAAACTATTACGGCTGCAATCTCAATTGGGTTGCCGTGCAGATCATTTACCTTGATCTTTTCACTATTGAAGTTATGGATCCTTAGTGAGACCTTTCTTTTTTCCGTAAAAGGATTTACTACCCAGAAGCCTGACTCACGGACTGTACCGGTATATTTACCTAAGAACACAATTACGCGGGAATCATTCGGCTGAACCACTACCATTCCTACAAGTAATAAAACTGCTGCGGCCAAAAGGGGAAGTATTATCCACAAAAGACCAGTACTATCAGGACTCTTGATCTGGCGAATAAGAAAAACATCAATTAAGATGAGAACAATTGCAATAATAAGACCAACGAACCCATTGATTTTCTGAGCGG
>JAUZPB010000166.1 GCA_030706145.1 Bacteroidota bacterium | reverse complement strand
CCTTGCAAGGGTTCAGATGATAAAGCTTTACAGAAAGCCTGTCCGAGAGCATATTTAGTACTTCTACATGGAAACGGGGGAGTGAGGAAATACCAAATACGTAAATATTACGGGGCAGTATATCTTCCAGATCTGTTCTGCTTTCAAAATCACTTTTGAATTTTTCCCTTAATTGTGCCGGATGACCTTCTCCCAGCTCTTCAACAAGTGCCCTCCATAATACTGCCTGCCAGTTGTTGTCCTTTCCTTTCTGCCAGTCGAATATCCATTTGGGACGGAAGATAAGATACTGGTCAAAGAGTGAAGCTATCTTTTCTGCAAGCTGGAAGTATTTAAGACTGCTCTCCTGCTCTTTAAGATAAGACTTAAGGCTTGAAAATTCCTTTAATTCGATAAAGCGGGGGAGTATGTCGATTATCTTCCAGGTGAGCGTCTCCTTTTCATAAAGACTTTCCTGAGGCAGTATGTCTGAGATGTTATTAAAGCACTCATAAATGAAGTCTTTTGGAAAGCAGAAACCGATATTTGCGCATATGCCATTATGCTTTGCTATCTGAAGCGAAAGCCATTTCATCATTCCGTTACTCTGTACAATAACAACAGGCCTGTCGAAAGGGGAATGATTACTTTTTTTTATATCATCAGCCAGTCTAAGGGCTAGATCCTCCAGGTAATTTCCGCTATAGAAGGTGACAGGCATTAACTCTTTTTACTCCATAAAAATAAGATATAACTGCAATTGTTCACAGTGAACACATTATCGGAACAACTAATCCATTAATAAGGCAGATAATTTAATTACATCGGAAGTGATTCGCAAGCCTCCATAAGGTAAATGTCTTCTTGATGCGGAAAACTGAAAATTTTTCAAATTTCTTGAGCTAATTGCTATGTTTTGTAACTCTCTAAGCTTTAGATTTGTAGCTCCAATTTTTTAATTCACTATTTTACGGAGTTTATATATATATGAAAAAATGGAATTTCAGTGCTTTACTCTTGTTTTT
Source organism: Bacteroidota bacterium (assembly GCA_030706145.1). Lineage (GTDB taxonomy): Bacteria > Bacteroidota > Ignavibacteria > Ignavibacteriales > SURF-24 > JAUZPB01. Next base: position 7,661 of record JAUZPB010000166.1, on the reverse strand, counting down.
GTTTTTTTTAGCTTTGGACAGTAATTTTCTATCAGCACAAACTGTTATCGGGAAGGTATATACAAAGGCAGAAGCAGATAAATTGTACGGGCCAGTGTTGAAATCAATTAAACTTCCTGCCTCACAATTTAAGAACATACTTAGCCGCTCCGGTAAATTTATGAAGTTCAGGTTTGAAGGTTCGGATCTGTACATACTGAATACAGATAGAAAAGAGTTGTTCAGAAGCGGTTCTACTGCAACAGTACGGACTTTTTCTGCAACTGACCCTGTTAGAGTGTATAGCTCTTCTGTAGTTGACGAATTATTAAGTAAGGGGCAAAGTAGTACTATAACCATCGAACAAAGAGCTGATGTTATGTCAGTGACAGATGGGGAATATACATTGGAAAACGGTACTGGTTGTCCTCCTGATTGTGAAGAACCTTGAAATGAAGTTAAAAACACTCATATTATACGCGTCAATATTTGTATGGCTACTACCACCCCTAAAGCAGTTTAGGGGCAGGTTTTTCTATTATTTTATTATACTGGCCATAGGAGATCCGATTGCTTATACGTTACTGAAATTGCATTACCATACTCTTCCATTTTATTCAATAATGGAATTACTGCTAATATCGGTATTATGGCAACCAAAATGGTTACCTAAAAAGATACCATACTTTATTCTTCCTATGATTGCACTTTACTATGCGGTAGATAAAATTCATTATTCCTTTGGCTATTCTTTTATTGCACTTGAACACATGGCCATCCTGTTTTTTATCTTCAGGCTAGCTGCAAATGATGCAATTGATTTGAAGAAAATAAAAATGTTTTATATTCTTATTATATTCTACGAGTTGTCTATCCTATTAAAATATATATTTGTAGCAACGATGATTGATATGGGGATGACATATTTTTATTTAACGTCAGCTTTTGAATTGCTCTTAGGGCTTTCTTTTGTCTTTGTAGCCGAAGATGATGCAGAGCTTGCAATAGCTCTTAAATAATATAATTGGTCTATTGCATACACTGCATCTCTATGTTTTGATAAGATTGCCTGTCTCTTTTTAATTCAGGAAAGAGAGGAAAACCCACTATAATATATCGTAAGCTTCCTTTATTAATTCTTTTCCATATTTTCTTTCAAGACGCCTTACAGTAAAGTGTCCGCGCGCCATATCCTGGAAGTGGTCAATGAACAGAGTATTTATTAGTGCACCGCCTGCGGCTCCTAAAGCGGGAATGGCCTGTGCAGCTGCTTTTTCAGAGACTTGTATGCTGAATCTTTCAGCAACCTGCAGGACAAACCGTATAATTGCGGGGGCACCTTCCTCTGCAAGCCCTTTTTCGGCTACAAATTCGGCAGCCTGAGATAAAGAGCGGGCAAGTGCCGTACGAATTGCAAAATATCCCATCTCGGATGAGTCATCTCCGCTTGTCTCGCCGCCAAGAGCAAAGACTTCAATACAAGCAAGTTTTGTCTCTTCACTACTAATGCTTTCACCCTCACTGCGGGCAATATCAGCAATACTTCTTAGCATGATCGTCGTCGATACCGGAAGCTCAAAGGCTAGTGCCGGTAATCCAAAGAAGCCTCCTGCTCCGCCAGTTGCTGCTACGGCAATCTTATGCCAGAAGTTTGATGTCTTTTCTTTCTGCATATCTTTCATCGTGAAAACAGCAGTGTCTACTGCCTTTGTAAGGGCAACACTCGTTATTTCACTTATCTTTTCGTGCCAGTTCTGCGGCAGCATCTTAAACCCCTTCTCAAGCGGCATACCCAGAAGGTTAGTTATTTTGGCGGCAATACCAGGATTTTCCAGAAGAATCTTAGCTTTTTTTAGGTCAATTATATCTTTTTCAGGCAACGTCATAGCTTTTCCTAAGTTAAAATAATATTGGACGTAAAAATAACGTATTTTTTTGTCTTTTATACGTTAATAATTTTACCCATGAATAAAAGCTTAATACCAAAATAGGTATAATACCTAGATCTTTCTTTACAATGTGATTTATTCCTCCCATTTTATCTCTAAGTGTATCCAACCCCAATAAGCTATTCCATTAAACAAAAGCTCTGTTTCTTGCACTATAACTCTTCTTCTATTTTGTGAAGTTTATTCTTTTTTTAAGCAGAATTGAAACTGAACTGAGAATAAAAGAGGGTAAAAATGGAAAGACCAGCAATGAAAAAACTAATTATGTTAGTGCTGATTATTGCTCTTTTGTGCGGACTTCTTTTAATAACTCTCCATTATTTGCCAAAAATAAAAGATTTGGCGGGCAGTATTATTTACAGCAAAAAAGTTCCGTCAGAAATAAGAGGGGAAAATGAAAGAATAATAAGGGAACTTGATAGTATAAGTTGTGAAATTGAGCGCCTGGATGAAAAAAGGCGGTATGAGACAAGTATGCATATAAATAAGATCGAAAAACTTAAAAGATCAATTTCTATACTGGAAAGAGAATCTGTGAAGATTGAGAGCAGCATCACGGAAGTCCATTCTTCCAAGACATCTTCTTTTACAGAGCAAATGACTTGTGAGCAGGTTTATAACGAGCTTAAAAGAATTCTTCTTCTTTCATCTAAGGAGGATAAATGAAAAAAGTGACATTTGTAATATTTTGCCTATTCTTCTACGCATTTACTCTTAATGCACAGCAGGATGAGAAATTGGAGATTCTTCTACTTAAAAAAGGAGAATTCTATTCCAATTCCTATTCAACAGCAATTGTATTTAATGAATCTTTAGCAAGAATTTTACTTGGCAGGCTAAAGGCAGACAGCATAACAATTTCCGGGCAGAACAAGCAGAAGAAAATACTTAAAGAAATTATTACTCAAAAAGACAGCCTTATCTCTGTGCTTAACCTCATGATAAGTTCGCGTGATAGCGCATATTTACGCCTGAAGGACTTAAGTAGTAAAGTGTCTGGTGTTGCATCCTTCTCGGTTGAAAATACAAATAGCGCACTTAAATATGCAACAAAAGTAAAGCTTGTCTCTTACCTTAGCTGTTCTGCATGCGGGGCCATTGCAGGTGCAATCTATAATAATAGCCTAAACAGGTCGCAAGCAGCAGGCGCTATAGTGGGTGCTTTTATTGGAGTTGGAATTAATTTGTTAATTCAGGAAATCTTAATCGGGGGCTAAATAAAAGGTGAAAGTAAAACACTTATCCAATACAGCTGATAAAAATTTTTTCAAGTCCACTCCGGGCAGACGTATACAAGACCGTGCTCTGAAAGAAAGAGTGCTGGCCCTGACAGGTGCATTTGAAACAGGTGAGTTATTTCCGGAATGTTTTGCTGCATTAGGTAATAATTTTGATGGGCAGGGAATTAGTTTTGGTGTTCTTCAGTGGAATTTCGGCCAGAATTCTTTGCAGCCTCTTCTTCGTAAAATGAATTGTACTTATCCAGGTATTTGCAAGGAGGCTTTAGGCTTTCTCTATACTGATTTTGAAAGAATGCTGAATATGAACTCTAAAGACCAGCTTGCCTGGTCAAAAAGTATACAATACATACATGTTGAAAGTGGAAAAACAAGGTGGTCCATTGACACTGAATGGACAAAAGCATTCAAAGCTCTTGGACTTACAGATGAAATGATTTGCATAGAGACTGAAGCAGCTGGTATAGTTTATAAAAATGCACTGTCTTTGGCTTCTGACTATCAGGTCAGTACAGAGCGCGGTGTGGCTCTTATGTTTGATATTCTGACACAAAATGGAAAACTTGATAAAAATGGAGCCGGCAGTAGAATAAAAGATGACTTTAGGAAAATTTCAAATGACCTTAGCATGGAAGATAAACAAGTTGAAAAGATGAAAATAATAGCAATAAGGAGGGCCGAGGTCTGTAGCAGCAGTTTTTCTAAGGATGTACTTGATAGAAAACTCACAATAGCACAAGGCAAAGGGGTAGTCCATTCAAGATTTTATAAATTAGATCGTGATTTTAATATAACCCTTAAATCTGTTCAGATATCCGAAGCATAATACTTCTGCTTATTAATACTTTGCCGCACACCTCATTTATGGCACAATAGTCGGGCTTGTTGCAAGTCTTATTGGATATTGACAATCACCTTAAAGCTCTTCTTAAAGTAAAAGCTCATCTTAAAGCTAGTCTTTTTCTGCTGAAGATATGTTATTAATACCTATATAACTAAAAGTTATATGTTATTAATACCTGGATAAACTAGTTAAATATGCCCTTTGAAAAAATAAATTGTTGCGTTTTTGAAGCATAATCCAAATAAATTGGGCATCCAGGTATTAATACTGATTTTTTTTTAAAATATTAGATCTATATTTGTATGTAAAATACGGGGAAGAGGAGGACTATGGAAAAAAACAGGATAAAAGATGTTCTAAATAAAACTCTGGGCGATAAGTTAATTTATTGCGAGGAATATCAGGATAAATTTTTCTTGTATAAAGAGATCCATAATGAGCTTCCGGAAATCAGTGAAAGTAATATTTATTCTGCAATAGATCAGATCAACTCGCTATTTAAATCTCCATTAACAGGGAAAAAATTTATCGATGTTTTTGTAGAAAGGCTGATTAATTGATAAATGTACTGTTTAATTAAAAATAGTCGCTTAGCCGAAGACCTGCAGCAATATAGCCAGCTTCTTTTTAATTTTGGAAATCCAATCTATTTTGCGGTATTTCTTACATTAATACTGATCGCTGTTTTCTATTTCGCCATGCACAGCGCAATCTTGCCGCGGCAAAAAAAGATAATTACAGAAAAGAATATGCTGGAGACAAAAAATATCCGGCTTATGGCTATCTTCGCAGAACTTGATCCTGACCCTGTCTTAAGGATAAACAGCGCAGGTGAAATAATTCTTATGAATCCTGCCGCAGAAAAAAGCGGACTTAAGGAATTAAAAGGCAAGTCTGTTATTGAAATCTTTTCTGCTTTTAACATTAAACCTTATGAGCTAATAAAAAATAATAAGGAAACTTCCTTTATATTTTTCTTCTCTGATAAATACTATTCTGTCAATCTAAAGGGTATAAGTTACCTGAACATTGCCCAGATGTACCTGCACGATATTTCTGAGCTAAAAATAAAAGAAGAGGCTCTGAGGGATTCACAGCAGGAACTAAAGGAATTCTCAAGATACCTTCAGGATAAAATTGAAGATGAGCGCCTGAGGATCTCCAGAGAATTGCATGATGATATCGGTCAGAAAATGGTACTCTTAAAACTTAACCTTCAGAAAGATATTACTACACTTACAGGAAATGATGATTCTGATGTTTATCAGCGTAATGCCTATCTGATAGAAGGTATTTCGAAGGATATAAAAAGTATCGCATATTCTCTAAGGCCAAGTACACTTGAGGAGATAGGCCTATACCACTCACTTATTAAACTAATGGATATCGTTGGCCTGCAAAGCTCTGTTAAAGGAACACTGGATTTTATTAATATCGATAAAAGACTCGATACCGGCCTGGAAGTTACAATCTTCAGGATTGTTCAGGAGGCAATAAGCAATATTGTTAAATATTCCAATGCTATGGAATATAACGTTCAGCTTATAAAGAAAAAAGAAAACCTATGCCTTATGATCTCAGATGAGGGGAAAGGTTTTGAGATAAATAAAATTGCAAAGAATAAGGGTATGGGTATCCGTAATATGAGGGAAAGGGCGGAGATCCATGGCGGTAAATTTAAGATCAGTTCCTCACTCGAAGAGGGGACAGTTGTTATGATCAATTTCCCTTTAGGAGAAATAAAAGTATGACAAGGAGAAATAATAGTATGGCAAATAGTAAGATTACAGTAATTCTTGCCGATGATCATAATCTTGTTAGAAATGGAATTGCCGGTTTACTTGAAAATACACCTGGAATATATATTATTGGTGAGGCTAGTAATGGGCGCGAGCTAGTTAATAAATACTTTGAGTGCATGCCCGACGTGGTTATTACAGATATTACTATGCCTGTCTATTCGGGTATTATAGCAGCTGAAAAAATTAAAGTAAAGAACAGGAAAGCAAAGATCCTTTTCCTTTCTGTTTCTGATTCAGAGGAATATATTTATCAGGCACTTAAAGTCGGGGCTTTAGGCCTTATCAATAAGAGTATTACTAAGGGAGAACTGATTCTTGCTATTGAAACAGTTTCACATGGACAAAAATATTTTGGAAAGGCATATAACCAGGCAAGACTTAACGAAATATTTCAGAAGTACAATCAAAATAAAAACATTTCGAAACACTGCCACATGGATCTTACCTCCCGCGAAATTGATACTCTGCGGGGTATATGCGAGGGAAAGCAGAGTATAGAAATTGCAGAAGAGCTGGGAGTCAGTAAAAGAACAATTGACGGCCATAGAAGCAATCTGATGAAGAAGTTTGACGTTACGAGTACTTCTCAGCTGATAAAGTATGTATATCTTAACAAAATTATTGATTAACCATTGTTCAGATAAGTAGCTTTGCTATATCGGAATACTCTTCTGGTATCGTGAATTGCTTTTTCTTTATCAAAGGTTTTGCAAGTACATCAAGCCACTGCTTTGAAATGTTGAGGCTCTCTATTTCAATTGAGGTGCCCTTACTGTTTTCTTCAAGTCTATATTTTGCAACGGCCTGTATATGGTCGTTGTCTTCCTTGAAGAATATATCGACATTAATTAGTTTTTTATCATTGTCTATAGTAAGGTTAACCACTTTCTTTCTCCCGAGGTAATTTAATAAATAACTTAGTGCAGCATGTCTGGCCAGAGAGCCAAACGCCTCAAAAATGCCCATATTATCTTCCTGTAATAATTCTGCAGGAGCTGATCTATGTTTTAGCTCAGACTCATCTTTTAACTCAGATTCATCTTTTAACTCAGATTCATCTTTTGACTCAGATCTATCTTTTAGCCCAGACTTATCTTTTACTCCGGGAGAAATGTATCCACACGGAGAAGAACAAAAATAACCTGTTAAATCTGAACTTTCAAATATAAAACAGTTGCATCAAGAAATATTTGTGGAAACTACTTGTATACACCTTTAATGCATTTCTTTAATTCTTCTGGATTTATAATATTTATTTAGCTTTTGGGAAATAATTGTTATGTTAAAACTGTAAAATTAAAGCGGATAATATAATGAAGATCAGGTGTCTGAAATCAGGGCTTTTAATTGCAGTACTCGTTTTTGCAGGCTCCGGCTGCTCTTCCTATAAATTACAAACTGCGCAGATAGATGGAGCGCCGGCCAAAAATCCAATAAAAATAACTGAAAACCGGGAGGCCTACTCTTTTGTTGCAAATACATATTTATCTGTAAACGAAAAGAGAACATTGTCTGCAAATATTGATGGCCATTCAGATGTTAATGCCTATGGCGTTTATCAGTTAAACCCCGTCCAAGGTGAGAAGTATTATACCGAGCCTGCCAACGTTAATAACTTCCCCTTCAAGGGTAATAACTTCTTCTGGAACATTCCTTCAGTACAGGGGGGATTTGATATTGATCTTGCTCTTTCAAGGCATTTCAGCATTAACGGGGGACTAAGCCTCTCTGCAGTAAATGACAGGAATCTCTATGGAAAAAGAGCCGGTATTGCATTCTTTACACAGGGACAAAATTCTGCCGCAAGGTTTGATATCGGCTTAAAATACCAGGATTTTTTCTATGATGT
>JAUZPB010000165.1 GCA_030706145.1 Bacteroidota bacterium | reverse complement strand
TACCTGTAATGTTACCAGGTAAACCAGTAACACAAGAAAATTTATTTTTCCTTTTCGGATAGCGTTCATTTAAGTAAGAGTTTATGTTAACATTTTCAATTTATAAAAGAACAAGACAATATAAAAGGAAAATCGTAAACTGCTGCTCGATTTTCAGCTTATGTGCCCAGTTTACATACACAGTATAACTAATGGTTATATATAATAACTATAATGTATAAGACAAAGTAATTGAAAGTAGCTACATTTAAATATTGAAAAATAGTTTAATGAAAACAGGAATAGTTTAAATGATGAACAAGAAGGCTCAAATAATAATCTTTATACTTTTATTAATAGCATGTGCATTCCCTATAGTTTCGGCACCGCTGGCACTGTTTGCAGGAATTGTACTTGCAGTAACTATAGGAAATCCTGTAATAGAAAAAACTCAGAAGCTTACACATAAACTTCTTCAGTTCTCAGTTATTGGACTTGGTTTCGGGATGAACGCAGCCGTTGCGCTTGAGGCCGGAAAGAAAGGATTCATTTACACGATAGCAGGAATTACGCTTACATTTTTATTAGGATTTATAATTTCAAGATTTCTGAAGGTAAATAAGAATACATCAATACTTATATCTGCAGGAACTGCGATATGCGGCGGCAGTGCAATAGCAGCAGTTGCTCCGGTAATTGAGGCAAAGAGCGAAGATACCACTGTTGCCTTAGGTGTTGTATTCATATTAAACAGCGTAGCTCTTCTTCTCTTCCCTTTTATTGGTCATTATCTTGGACTTTCGCAGCCGCAGTTTGGACTTTGGTCCGCAATTGCAATCCATGATACGAGCTCTGTTGTGGGCGCATCCTCACAATATGGAAAGCTTGCCCTCGCTACAGCAACAACAATTAAGCTTACAAGAGCGCTGTGGATAATACCTGTAACTTTAGTTTCAGCTCTTATGTTTAAGTCTGATCTTAAGAAAGTAAAGATACCCTTCTTTATCTTTGCTTTTTTCTTAGCAATGCTTGTAAATACTTATTTTACATCTATGCACAATGTGTTTCAGATAGTTTATCTTATTGCAAAGCAGGCACTAGTTGTAACATTATTCCTTATAGGGTCAAATCTTTCAAAGGAGACATTAAAGAAAGTCGGGCTTAGGCCTTTTGTAATGGGAATAACATTGTGGGTAATCATTTCGTCCTTATCCCTTCTTGCAGTCTAAAGAGTAAGAAAAAAAGACGCAATTCAAAATTGCCCTGTTTATTTATGCAGGGCAGCCCTAAAAAAATTTGGCAGGGTGTAAAATATTTATGACATATTGACAACAGAATAAATTAATATTATTTTAGGCCCTAAAGTAATTTTAATTTATTATGGTGTATATGGAAAATGAATTAAAGAAAGCAGAAATGCTTGCTCAACTCATCTGCACCCTTACGCGAAATTGCAACATAAAAGAAGAGCATTTTGCCTCAAGCTTCAATCTCTCTCCTACAGAAGCAAAGATCCTCATGCTCTTTGCATTTTCCCCCACATTATCCGTAAGGGAACTAACAGGTCTGTTAAAGTTAACACCGGGTAGAATTACCCAAATAGTAAGCTCACTTGAGAAGAAAAAACTTCTTATCAGGAGTGCTGATCCAAATGATAAAAGGAACGTCATCGTTTCAACCTCTCCCAAATGTCAGCCTTTTATCAATAACCTTAATCAAAGTTATATTGATCTTCACAAACAGGTGCTTGAAAAAGTCGATAAAGAGGAGCAGGAGAAGATTTTCTCTTCTCTGAAGACACTTGTCGATATTTTCGGCAGCTGGGTTGAGAACAAATAAGTTTTAGGGTATAAAATACTTTTTTAAAGAAAGGAACCATAACAAAATAGGACAACAACATCTATGAAACGAATAATCCTGGTACTATCAGTTACAGGAATTTTGTTTGCTTTGGTTTTAAGTACTGTCTTAAAAAAAAGCCAGGAACCTGATAAGCTGACCACGCTTAAAGAAAAATATTCCGTCAAACACACTTCATCGGTAGACCATTCGAAGTTTGCCGTCTTGCAGCAGAAATTCTCTTCACCACAGAAAGTAACAGAAGCATGTATTAGCTGCCACAATCAGCGCCATACAGAAATCATGCATTCAAACCACTGGAACTGGGAAAGAGAAGAATATGTGCAGGGGCGCGGCATTGTTTACATTGGAAAGAAAAATGCAATTAACAACTTTTGCATAGGCGTACAGGGAAATGAAGAAAGCTGTGCAAAATGCCACATTGGATTCGGCCTTAAAGAAGACCATATGAATTTTTCTGCTGCGCAGAACATCGACTGTCTTATTTGCCATGACAACACAGAGACCTACGCAAAGGCACCTGAAAAAGGGGGAGCTCCAGATCCTTCGCTTAACCTAAACAATATTGCGCAGCATGTAGGACAGCCTAAGCGGTCAAACTGCGGGGTTTGCCATTTCTATGGCGGAGGCGGAAATAATGTTAAGCATGGCGATCTTGAAAAAGCAATGTTTGACCCTACAAAAGAAATTGACGTTCATATGGCAAGCGACGGGGCTAACCTGCAGTGCGTCGACTGCCACAAAACTGAGAAACACAATATTTCTGGAAAGTTATATTCACTTTCTTCAATGAATCATAACCGCGTAACATGCGAGCAGTGCCATTCGGATGCTCCGCACAGCAGCAGCATATTAAATGAGCATACATATAAAGTTGCATGCCAGACATGCCATATTTCGACCTATGCAAAGGCAAACTCAACAAAAATAAGCTGGGACTGGTCTACTGCCGGAAAGCTTAAAAACGGAGAGCCATATACAGAAGAAGACAACCTTGGCAATCATACTTATATGTCAATAAAAGGAAGCTTTAAGTGGGCCAATAACATTAAGCCTGAGTATGCATGGTTCAACGGCAATGCATCTCATTACCTGCTTGGCGATGTGGTAAACGATACCACAAAACCTCTTGCACTTAACACTCTCTATGGAAGCTACAATGATCCTGAGGCTAAAATAATTCCAGTTAAGATACACAGGGCAAGGCAGCCATTTGATCCTGTAAATAAAATGCTCGTTCAGCCAAAGCTTTTTGCAGAAAATAAAGGTGAAGGCGCATTCTGGAAGGACTTTGACTGGCTGAAAGCTTCCGAGGTCGGGATGAAAGATGTCAATCTGCCCTTCAGCGGAAAACTTTCTTTTATAAGGACAGAGATGTACTGGCCTGTAAATCACATGGTAGCCACAAAAGAAAACACAGTTAAATGCGGCGAATGCCATACACGCGAAAACAGCAGGCTTGCAGCACTAAATGATTTTTACATGCCGGGCAGAGATTACTCAGCAGCTATTGAAATACTTGGAATTATTTTAATATGGGCAACTTTGCTGGGTGTGATAATACATGGCTCACTCAGGATATATGGTTCCTATAAGTTAAAAAAAGGAGGAGTAAAATAATGAAAAAGGCATATGTATATAAAGCTTTCGAGCGCTTCTGGCACTGGATGCAGGCCATACTGATACTTTTCCTTGCTTTCACTGGATTTGAGATACATGGATCTGTCTCATTCTTCGGATTTAAAAATGCAGTTAAATACCATAACATTGCAGCTGTTTTATTCCTTATACTTATAGTTTTTGCAATATTCTGGCATTTTACAACCGGCGAGTGGAAACAGTATATTCCAACATACAAGAATATAAAAGCCCAGGCCAACTATTATGTATTTGGGATATTCAGAAATGAACCTCATCCTACAAAAAAGACAGTACTAAGCAAGCTTAATCCGCTGCAGAAACTTGTTTATTTCGGACTAAAGGTACTTGTAATTCCTGTCATGGTCCTCTCGGGTCTGCTCTATATGTTCTACCGTTATCCGCAGGCAAACGGGGTCGAAGGCCTTAATATTGGTTCGGTAAAAGTAATTGCACTTCTGCATACTGCGGGTGCTTTTCTTCTGGTTGCCTTTATAATTGCTCATCTTTACCTGATAACAACAGGCACGACAATAACATCTAACCTGAAGGCAATGCTTACAGGTTATGAGGACCTGGAAGAAGATGAACCCAAGTCAGAGCCTGAGAAAAAGGGATCTGAAAAGGAAATGGCAGAAGAAGTATCAAACAACGAATTTTAAGACGAGAGAGGTATTTATGGAAAAGACAAAATATATGAATCCATACCTTGCAGGCACATGCTTAGGTCTGGTACTTTTACTTACTATATATATAACAGGCCGCGGGCTTGGAGCAAGCGGAGCTTTCAAAGGTTTTTACGTTGCAGCTGTTGAAAAAGTCGCACCGCAACATACACAGACACAGAAATTTTATACTGATTATGCACAGGAACATCCCGGGAATCCCCTTATGAACTGGCTTGTCTTTGAAGTAATTGGAGTTCTTTTAGGCGCTTTTATTTCAGGACTCGTTTCAAACAGGCTTAAGTTCAAGATGGAATATGGCCCAAGGAGTAATGCAAAGGTAAGAGCTGCCTCAGCACTAATAGGAGGAGCCTTATTCTCCTTAGGTGCCCAGTTTGGACGCGGCTGCACAAGCGGCGCCGCACTAAGCGGTATGGCAGTAATGTCAACGGGCGGTATAATTACAATGATGGCCATTTTCGGAAGCGCTTATGCTTTCGCATACTTTTTCAGAAAACTTTGGTTATAAAAACAGTATAAAGAGGAGATTTTTTATGGGACCTTTAGTTCCTGATATAATTGGAAATGAATTGAACCTTGTGATCGCTCTCTTTTTAGGTATGCTCTTTGGAGCAGTACTTGAGCAGGCTGGGTTCTCGACTTCTAAAAAACTTGTGGGACTTTTCTACGGCTACGACTTCACAGTTTTGCGTGTATTCTTTACTGCAGGTGTAGTTGCAATGACAGGTGTGATTCTACTTGAGCATTTCGGGCTTCTTGATATAAACCTAACATTTGTCAATCCTATGTTCCTGTGGTCAGCTATTGTTGGCGGACTGATAATGGGACTGGGATTTGTAATTGGAGGCTTCTGCCCCGGAACAGGGCTGTGCGCGGCTGCAATTGGAAAGATAGACGGCATACTGTTCGTTTTAGGTTCTTTTATAGGCGTATTTATATTTGCCGAAGGATACCCGATGTTTGAAGGCATTTATAAAGGAGCCAACTGGGGCAACGTCCAGATGTACCAGACACTTCACATTCCGGAATCGCTCTTTGCCTTCCTTCTTACAGCAGTAGCACTTACGGCATTCTGGTTTACATCAATAGTTGAAAATAAGGTAAACGGGGTAAGCAAACCTGCAGTTAGAATGACTCCCTATTATGTCAGCTTAGGAGTAATAGGCACCTTAATAGCATTTTCAGCTTTCGTTCTTCCTGAAAAAAGATCATCACTTCTTGAGAAGGCTGAGGATATAAACTTTGTTAACCAGCATGATATAAAAACAATTTCTTCAGATGAGCTTGCCTACAGAATTATCGACAAAGAAAATGAGCTCCAGATATTCGATTTCCGTTCGGCAAAATCTTTTGAGAAATTTCATCTGCCAAAGGCAATTTCACTTTCAGCAAATGGCCTGTTCGAAAAGGAAACTTCAAAGCCGCTTCTTGTAGAGCACAAGATAAATGTTTTTGTTGGTGATAATGAACTCTCTGAAAAGAAAGCAGCTGCAATTGCTTTAGAGCTCGGCTTTGAGAACATTAGAGTACTACAAGGCGGACTGGAAGCATTCAAAAGCCAGATCATAAACTTTGACACAACACAGACTGCTGCAGCAAACAGGCAGCTGGCAGACACATTCCGTTTCCGCGCAAAGGCATGCAAAGTTATTCCGCAGCTAATTGAACAGTCCAAGAGCATTGGTGTAATTAAGAAAGCTACAAAGAGAGTCGTTGGCGGATGCTAAGCAGTGCGAGGAAGAAAGTTGAAAAGCCTGCATTTCGCAGGCTTTTTTTATATACATACCACCTGATAAAAATACAAATTATAAGTGCAGCATAATGCACTTTAGACTTGACTTTCAACTTTTTTGGTGTTAATTTGGGTCAAAAGTGCATTATAATACACCATGAACAAAGAAAAAATTGGCTATTATATTAAAATGAGGCGCAGCCTCTTAAGCATTACGCAGAATGATCTGGCTGAAATAGCCGGCATTTCACTGCGCAGCCTTAAGGATATTGAAACAGGCAAAGGTAATCCAACTTTAAATCAGCTGGAAAAAATTGCCGAGCCATTGGGACTTGTAATAAAGTTAGAGGTAAGAAATGGCTAGAACGGCGCTTGTCTTTTTCAACAATATAGAAGCAGGAAAGCTTATTGAACAAGATGCAGGCTACGTTTTCGAATATAACGATGATTATTTTCAGAATGCTGCTTTGCCTGCAATAAGCCTAAGTCTGCCCAAGACCATAAAAGTATACGAATCAAGGTTCTTATTCCCCTTCTTTTTCGGACTGCTTGCCGAGGGTGAGAACAAGGAAATCCAATGCCGCATGCTAAAGATTGATGAAAACGATCATTTTACCCGTTTAATAAAAACAGCCCACTCAAATACGATAGGAGCTATAACTGTAAGGGAGGCAAAATGAATTATTGTCCGGGCTGCTTAAAAGAAGGATATAAAACATATTGCAACTCCTGCAGGAATTTGCTTTTTGGTGGGAAAAAAGTAGAACACGTACTCCCCTTTAGCCGTCCTGATTTTGACCAGGATAAGCTAAATCATAGTGAAAAGCTTTCTATTTCAGGCATACAGATAAAACATTCGCTTTTTCTTGATGGCAGCAAGCTAAAGCTCTGTGAACGGGACGGGACATACATATTAAAACCAATTCCTCATGGTCCATTCAACAACCTTGAGCACGTTCCAGCAAATGAACATATTTCTATGCAAATAGCTTCGCAGGTCTTTAATATAAATACTGCATCTAATGCGATCATTTACTTTTCAGATGGACAGATGGCCTACATTACGAAAAGATTTGATGTGGCAGAAGATGGGACAAAACTTTCGCAAGAAGACTTTGCACAGATAATGCAAAGATCTGAACCTTTAAATGGGAAAAACTACAAATACGATAGTTCTTATGAAGATATAGCAAAATATATGAGAACATATATAAACGCTTATCCAATTGAAGCTGAAAAGTTCTATAAGCTTGTTCTTTATAATTATCTCATTTCAAATGGTGATGCCCACCTGAAAAACTTTTCTTTGTACAGGAATATTGAATTCGGTGACTATTTACTTACTCCTGCATATGATATACTAAACACCTCGCTTCATGTCCCTGGTGAATCAGATACTGCCCTCGAACTATTTTCAGGCGGATACACTACTGAAGCATACAAAGCTGGCAGTAAATATACGCGGGAAGATTTTTACGAGTTCGGACTTAAGGTCATGAACACCACCTCCCCTAAACGTATGGAAAAGATACTAAATGAAATGCTTCAAAATGCAGATAAAATCAAAGAATTAGTAGACAAGTCTTTCCTTCCCGATGAGCTAAAAAAGGTCTACCTTGATTCGATTCAGATAAGGCGTGAAAGAATGCGAAGGTAAGCTTTCATAGCCTTGTTATTTAATGATTTTCTATTATCTTTCATGTGAAAATTTCAGTAGTTCTTTTAACGCAGTTAAGAAAAATATTTTTATTTAAATTAAATTATTAGATGATTTACAGTGAAAAAAATATTAGTTCTAATCGTTTTAGTCCTCTCCCAGTATTCGTACTCACAGGATGTTAATTTAACCGGCGAAATATCCGATACAGTTATCGTTACTTCAAGCAGATACCAAAAGAACATTAATGAATTGCCGTATTCTGCCGCAATTATAGGCCTTGATAAAATAAGCACAGCACCTTCGCAGTCTGTTCCTGAACTGTTAAGGACAGAATCAGGCATCTCACTTATACGTGACGGCATATGGGGAGCCGAGATAAATATAAGAGGTCTTAGCCGCTCTAACGTTGTTGCACTTATTGACGGCAACAGGGTTGAAACCTCGAATGATATAAGTGCAAGGCTCTCTATGATCGATCTTAATGACATAGACAGAATAGAGGTCATTAAAGGAGCTGCATCTACACTCTACGGCACAGGTGCTATGGGAGGTGTGGTTAACATTATCTCAAAGCAGGATAATTATTCAAATAACTTTTTCTTAAAAGGCAGCTTAAACAGCGGGTATAATTCTGTTAATAATAATTACTTAAGCGGGCTTAATTTATCTGCCGGGGCAGAAAGGTGGACTGCAAGACTAACAGGCTCTTTCAGAAGGGCCGATAACACAAAGACTCCTGCAGGTACAATAGCAAATAGTCAATATAAAGATAACAGCCTCAGCGGAGCCTTAAACTTAAAGCCATTAGATGATCAGGAGCTTAAACTTATTTTTCAGCAGTTTAATGCAGAGGATGTCGGTATTCCCGGGGGCAATGGAGTTTTCCCTGCAAATGCTACAGTGCGTTATCCTGAAGAAAGAAGGAAGATGTTCAGTGCAGAATATGATATAAACAATATTTCAAATTCACTTAGAAAGATCTCCGCAAAATATTTTTATCAGTATATGTTAAGAGATGTTGAAAACATTCCGCACCAGGTAAAGACAGTAGCTGCATCAAACGGGCAGCCTGCAAAAAGGGTCAACGTTCTGGAAATAGATCCAACAGCCGAGCACAATTCATATGGACT
>JAUZPB010000164.1 GCA_030706145.1 Bacteroidota bacterium | reverse complement strand
CGAACCAAACTCGGGCTGTATCACCTGGTTAAGCGGCGCGATGATGAATGCCTCAATGCTGCAGGGCGGGACACTTACATTCGGTAATACATATACCAATCTTCCTCCTGCCGGTGAACTCAACTGTGACTATATCCTCTCTGGTTATGTCAGTCGCGCCGGAAGCAAATATGAAGCTGTTCTTACACTTGAGACCGGTACTTCAAGGGAACTTGTTAAGTCTACTTCAGTTCAGTTTGAAAATACTATTGGAGGACCTTCGAAGGCGGGAGAGAAACTCGCAGAACAGTTCGGATCCATACTGGATGTGATAAGAAAATTCGAAATCTACAAAAGAGACACTGATAACTCGGTTGCTATAAAGAACCTGTTCCGAAGAGGCCAGCCGGAGGAAGTAAAAGTAACTCCTTCAAAACAGAAGGTCAATGCCGGTGATACAGTTGATGTTGAGATAAAACTGACCGATTGCGATGGTGAGCCGTTAAAGGGAAGGAAACTCCATCTGAAAGAGTTTACAGAAGACGGAGAAGAATATTCCGGACCTCAGAATGGTAAGTTTACTGAAGATGAGATCACTACGGATGAACAGGGTACGGCAAAGACGAGGTTTGTACCGTTTCAGCCCGGACTTGCATTAATGTATGTGAATTTCCTGCATAAAAAGCCGACTGGAGCAAAGGGCCTTTTTACCGGAGCGGCCTATCTCAATGTGCCGCCGGAAACGTGTGAGATGGAGGCAGTGTGGAATTTCAGCACCACTACAGGGGGAGACACTTCGTGGACAAATACTTTCGAAGATGGTACTCTTTCCTTCAATTCAAATACTTCTGAAAATACTACGGCTTCATTCAGATTAAAGATTCTCCTGGAAAGGGAATACAGTGCCCAGCAACTGAAGATATATAATAAAGTGCTTTCTGCCACACCATCCGGAACATACAGCCTCAAAAGGGATTTCTTCAAGAATTTCAGTGTGACTGCAGGTGGAACTACGGGAAAGACGATCGATATAGAAAATGAAAGTATAAAAGGCCGGATCAGCAGGTCAACCATCGTAGCCGATGTCACATACCCATACCAGTCAGACGGCATCCCGGAGGTTTATGTGTATTCCGATGTCTCCCAAAAAGGCGCCAGAAACACCAGGAATTTTTCTACTGAGACCGGATGGTCCAATAATTCTTATGCCATCAATGACTCGTCGTATGGCTTCTTTATGGATTTCAACGAGGCAAATCTGGAAGACAAGACGGTAAAGCGTACGGGTGATATGTATACATATGAATACAAAATCTTGAATGAATATGCGCAGAATACAAAACTCGATTATCACGGACATACTCTCTACACCAAGGAGAGCGAAGATTGGTTTATTTCGATAAAGCCGTATGGCGATGCTACGGATGTTGAAAAAGAAGAGCAGAAGAACACTCCTGCGGTATTTGCATTACAGCAGAACTATCCCAACCCATTCAACCCTTCCACATTGATCGGTTATTATCTTCCTTCAGATGCAGACGTTTCCCTTACCATATATGACGTACTTGGCAGGCAGGTGAGGTCACTGATAAATCAGCATCAGTCCGCCGGAAAACAGGCTGTTCAGTGGGACGGATCCGATGAGTCAGGACGCAGGGTCTCAGGCGGGATATATTATTACAGGCTCAAAGGTATTGCAACATCTGCAAGGAAACCGTTTGATATAACGAATAAGATGATTTATCTGAAATAGTATTAAACGATACCCAAGCGGTTAAGGTAAGTCCTGACGGAACGCATCTTAGTATTAAGGCAACTGCAAAAGATACTGCTTACGCAATCGGCTTTAGAATGCCGGACTTTAGTGGGAAAGATAAAGAAGGATTAGTCCACAATCTGAAAGAGTTAAAGTTGAAATGAATATTAACATGTGGTATGGCGGATAAATACAAAAATCCGCCTGCCTGTCTATATTCAAAACATTGTCCAGCCTGAAATCTTGAATTGAAAATTATTTTTATCGTATGAGAAGCATTTTCTTTGTTTCGATATATTCTCCTGATCTAAGTTTATAAAAATAAATACCGCTAGGCAGACCTTTTGCCGACCAATTTATTTTGTAGTCACCTTCTGTCTGATATTTATTAAAAATGATATTAACCAGTCTTCCAAGCACGTTATAGATCTCTAATGATACATATCCAGGCTTAGCAAGTGTATACTGTATTGTTGTTGAAGGGTTAAATGGATTGGGATAATTCTGGGATAAGTAATAATTCTTAGGAATATTTTCGTTTTTATTTTTATCGATTAAAGTTGCTACACCTCCAGTGGTTGTTTTAAAGATCTTATTATTATTGCCCAAAACCCACCCGGTCTTTTCATCTATAAATTGAACAGCTTTCAATTGATGAAGTGTGCAGATGGGTAATATACTCCAATTTAATCCCCCATCTGTAGTCTTTATTATCATACCATCAGATCCAACTGCCCAGCCTGTATTTTCATTAATAAAGTGTATTGAGTATAGCGGGATTGAATAATTATCAAAAGACAGCAGCCACTTGTTTCCGCCGTCAGTTGTCCTTAAGATTATTCCTGTACCAACAATATATCCATTATTTACATCTGTAAAGTAAATGTCACTTAATTCTCTTGTTGTTCCGCTGGACTGAGCATTCCAGCTCTGTCCTCCATCAGTTGTTTTTAAGACTGTTCCTGATTGCCCAACCATATATCCGGTTTTTGCATTTACAAGTTGAACTGCATTTAAAACATTATTATAAAGTAATAAAAATTGTTCCCAGTCCTTTCCCCCATTCAGAGTTCTGAGAACAAGCGTATTCTGACCCGATGATCCAATTACAAGACCCGTATCAGCATTTATAAAGCTGATCGAATTGAAATCATACGTCAATCCACTCATTCTTCTTATCCAATCCTTGCCTCCGTTTGTTGTTCTGAGTATTATGCCGCCAAGGCCGACTG
This sequence comes from Bacteroidota bacterium, assembly GCA_030706145.1. Lineage (GTDB taxonomy): Bacteria > Bacteroidota > Ignavibacteria > Ignavibacteriales > SURF-24 > JAUZPB01. The sequence goes on along the minus strand of JAUZPB010000164.1, from coordinate 5,867 downwards.
CTGTTCCCACATCTGCATTAGTAAAACGAACAGCAGATAATCTGCCCTCTAAACCTTCTAAAGAACAGGTCTGTTCAGTCCAGGTTATTCCGCCATCAGTGGTCCTAAGAATAAGACAATTACCAACGCCTTCACGATAAATTCCGCCCACAGCAGTTCCTATATTTGCATCGATAAAAGAAATATCATTTATAAAATAATCTAATGGATTAGATTTGGGGGAATAATATTTAGCACCGAAAGATTGAGGAAGCCAGCTGACTGGTGGAGTCAAAAGGACAGCTTCTTCATCAAGCCCTATTGGACGGCCATCTCTAAGAATCGAGAAGAAATATGCAGAAGCGGGTTTAATATTCATTAAGGGCTTTATTGAGTATTCGAATTCATAGAGTAATTTTCCAGATAATTTCGTGTAATAGCTTTCAGAAGAATCGAATGTAATGGTCTGCTTGTAATTATAAGAAGCATTAGTGTAAGGCAAAAGGTCGTTATCAGAATAGGCTATTAAGTCTGAAATGTAATCTGATGGGGATAAAATGAACCTGCCTTCATCAGATCTGTTTATTCTGATCCAGGGTTTATTATAGTGGTCTTCTTTATAGCCAAGCGAGAAATTTGCAGTGACCGTGTCATCTGTTTTAAATTCAATTCTAAGTCTGATATTGTTATTACCGGTTAAGATTAAAGGAGTATTTACAGAATCCTTCCATTTGGCAGAATAGACATCGCCATCATCATTTCTCCATCTGTAGGATGTTTGTGTCATTACATTAGAAAAACTAATATTTGTGTATAAGAGAATAGTAATGCAGACTAGCAATACTTTCTGTACAGTTTTCATTTTAGTGTCTCCTTTTGAAAACCGAAATAAATGTCAGCAGCAAATAAAAAGGGATTGTAAAGTTTTGTATTCTGAAGTAAACTGTTTTTGCGTTATGCAGGTCAGCTTCACAACTGAATATTCTGGCTTTGTTTGACAGCGGAAGAGCGTTAATTTCTCCATTAGCACGGATTAAACCTGTAACTCCCCTGTTGCTGTTTACAATAACATCTCTTCCCATCATAACGGCATAGAGCCTTGTAATATAAAAGTGATGCACCTGCAGCATCGTATTTTCAAACCACGAATCATTACTCATAAGAATGAACAGATCTGCTCCTTCCCTTATATAATTTTTATATATTTTCTCTGATAAACTTTCATTGCAAATCAGAACTCCGATATCAGCCTTTCCGCTTTTTATGACTTTTTGTTTTCTGCCTGTCAGGATATTATTATATCGGCTGATGTTTATAAAAGGAAGGACAGTAAGCGGACCTCCGTTAAATGGCTTCTCAAGAAAATCCAGCAATATTGTCTTATCGTATCTGTCTATTATTCTGCCGTCATACTTAATAAGATATGCAGAATTATAAACCAGTCTTTTGTCCTGCATCGAAGTAGATAAGATTCCAAGCAGATGATCCGCCCTGCTCCAGTAAGTTATGCTTAGCACCTTCTGCACAAAATCATCATCTGTTTCGAATCTCCATGGAATGGCACTCTCAGACCAAATGATCATTTCAGGCTTATATTTCGCTGCTTCTTCATTTAACCTGAAAAAAACATTTGCCAGTGAATCCCCCGTAAGGTCATTCCATCTTGTTTCGGCAGAAATGTTCTCATTCAGGATCACAGCATTAAACTTATCTTTACTATCCGGGATTTTGTTAATGCTCAATAAATACCCTCCGCCAAAAAAGATAATTATAACTGCAGATGCAATTGCATACAGGTTGGTTTCTTTCTTGATCAGATATTGAGAAAGCAGATAATTAAATAATACAATTGTAAATATGATGATATAAATCCCGCCTAAAGACGCCCACTGAATAGCCCATATATTCTGCGATTGTGTTACTGCGAAATTATAATGGAACCATGGCATGCCTGGAAACAGATTGAGCTTTATAATTTCAAGCAAAACATATAATCCAGAGACTGATGCACCCGAAATAATTGAACTTTCTGTATACCTGTGTAAAAATCTGTACCCTGAGCCAAATAGGGCAAAGTATAGTGAAAAGTAAAAAACTGCCCCTGCGTAAAAAATTAGTGAGTGGAATGTAAACCTGCCCGAATATCTCCCTGCAACCGGAATTATCCAGTAGAATAGTATTAATGCAGCAATTGCACCATAAATAAGACTGTAAATGAATGACTGCTTCAGCTTTGTCTCGTCAAGTACTAAAAACAGTGGAACCAGGCAGAACCATGAAAGCCAAGGCTGCATGAAAAGGTAAGAGAGGCCGGCTGCTGTTCCTCCTAAGGCCAGGAGGAAGCTCCTTTTAATTTTAATATGGCTTGTTTTACAGCTTTGCAGCGGTTCTGGAAAAACAGGTTTTATTGAAGCTTTATTATTTAACATGGCATCACCTTAAGAAGCCCTGTTTCTAAAAGTTAATAACGAATTATTTGAGTAATGTCAATGAAGTTATTCAATACCCTATTTGGTTCTTATGCAAATGGGGATGCACGGGAATACTGTACCAAAAGTCAAATCGGCTAACCATATTTTGGACTAATTTTCTTTACCTTCTTTACTTTCTTTACCTTCTTTATATTTGTCTCAATCCATAGGCAGGCTAACTTTACAGCTCCAAGTTCATTATAATACCTATTTCTTAATTCGCTTGATTTTATGGCGGCTAATTTTCTGGGATTCATTCCAATCATTTCAGCAAATTCCTTTTGCGTGATCCCCTTTTCTTTTAATCTTTCCAGTATAGATTCTAAGGTTATGTTCTCGAGGTAATTCTTTATTGATTCCGGAGTTTTTTCAGTAATTGATCTTACAACAGGATTTTTTTTGAATGATTCAGGTTCATTCAGGTATGTATAAGCCAGAGCTTCACAATGATGGCAATATCCTTCTTTTCCTATATAACAACTGCAGGTTGATTTAATATCCTTATCTTCAAGAATTATCGATACAGTATAAGTACCGAAATTGCCTTCAACCCTGGCTTTGATCTTATTTTTAGAAATTGTTCTATTAAAGAATTGCCCCAAATATTGCAAGGCTTTCATGCCAGGTTTTTTCCCCCATCGTCTATTTGTTTCATCTTTAAATATCTTTATATTCATAAATCCATTTCCATTATATTTATTCCTTTTAATATAAACTCTGATCTTCCCGGTGAATTGTTTTCGGTTTTATCCAATCAGATCTAAATAATTGCATAGTTTCATATTTCCAATCCTCTCATCAGCTCATTGGCAACATTATTACTTTCAAACCGCATAATATTTTCATCCTCATTTCCAAAACTTAACACATTAATGCTGCCATACCAGATAATCCTTTGATCGATAATGGCAAAATTCTGATGAATACCTGCTTTAATTATTATCCGAATTCCAGCTTTTGTCAAATTTTCCAGTAATTCGGCCAAAGCTTGTTGACCCCTTCCCTTATAATCCTCATATGGTTTGATTACAACAGTTACTTTAGCAGAATTAGCGAGTGCAATCTTCATGAGATGAAGTAGTTGTTCAGCCCGCCTATTTGAAATATATGGGCTAACAATAAAGATTTCTTTCCTGCCATGTATAATATCATCGTTGAAAACCGGTAAAAAATTATTCTTATCAAATATAAAATTAGGTTCTTCTAAATTATACACATCTCCTTTTGTTTTATAGCCAAATGAAGCATATCCTTTGAGTCTTTTATTGTACATTCTTTCAAACATTATAACATGAATGTCGATATAATCATAAACCTGCACCTCATGTTTATTTTCATGAAGTCTATGAAGCCTGCCCACATATTGTGCTAATGTGCCTTTCCAGGAAATAGGCATAGCCAAAAACAAAGTATCAAGCCGAGGCTCATCAAAACCTTCGCCTATAAATTTTCCAGTTGCAATCAAAGTCAATGGTTTTTCCAATGGTGTTTCAACAATTTTTCTGAGCGTATTCTTAGTTTCCTTTGTCCCCATGCTGCCGGTTAGCATATGAACATCAGAAATCTTTTTACAAAGCAATTCTTTTAAGAGTTTAACGTGAACTGTCCTTTCAGTTAGTATAAGTGAGTTTCTGCCTTTTTCAAAATTTCTTATTACATCTTCTGAAATAAACAGATTCCTTGCTTCATTGATAGTTATTTCAGAATATAGTTCCTGGATCGTTAATTCTTTTTCGGTTTTTTCAATTGGCATACGAAACCCTGTAAATCTTGGTAATATCAGATGGTCAAATGGTCTCTTTTCTGCCTGTTTTTTGGGGTCATCTGAGTATCTCACGGGACCACATCGCATAACTATAATTGGATGATGCCCATCTTTCCTCGTTATTGTTGCCGACAAGCCCAATATATATTTAGCCGGGGCATTTTTAATGGCAAGTTCAAAACTGAATGCTGAAATATGATGACATTCATCAATAATTATCTGCCCGTATTCAGAAATGATACTATCGACCTCGTTTTTTCTACTAATGGATTGGATAAGAGCGACATCAATCTTGCCTGTAGTTTTTCTTTTACCTCCGCCATAAGTACCTATTTCTTTTGGATCAATTTGTAAGAATTCAGAAAGTCTATTTACCCATTGACCCATCAATTGTTTTCTGTGAACCAGAATTAAAGTATTTACTTTCCTTCTGGCAATAATATTTATGGCTATAACAGTTTTTCCGAAAGCTGTGCTCGCGGCCAATATTCCCATATCATGAGATGTTATCGCCTTTACAGCTTCTTCCTGCTCATGCATTAACTGACCGGAAAATTCTACATCGACAGTCTTTCCCGTATTTCGGTTATCAACTATCTGTATATTAATAGACAAAGTGCTTAATAGTTTCTTTATTTCTTCTAAGCAACCTCTCGGCAAAGCAATGTAATCAGGATAATCCTCATGACAACTGATAACTCTTGGCTTATTATATGTCGATAACCGCATTGCTTGAGATTTATAGAAATCAGGGTTCTGAAACGCAGCCAAGTGAATAAGCGCATTAATCACTGAAGCTGGAACGCACTTTTTTTCAACATATATCTGATTTGCCAAAATTATCTTGACGTGTAATGGCAATTCACCAGGTTTAAAAGATAGATTTATCCTCCTTGTAAATATTCTATTCCAGGGCTCCTCACATTCCTCTTCATCTGCAGTCTTTACTCCCATAATCATCCCAGTATATTCTGCTTTTCTAACAATTTCTTCAACTTCAATTCTTGTTAGCCTCTTTATATTTGCCAGGAAACTCCATTGGTCCTTGTATGGCTCAAATTGATCATCAAGGAATACGCTATTACCCTTCTCACGTGATTTTTTTTGCAATGGCAATGCGATTAAATTTCCGAAACCTCCTTTAGGCAGTGAGTCTTGACTCGGGAATAATCTATCATATGAATCGAAATTAATTTCGGGCCTGCGAGACATTGTTAATGTAAGAATGTAGGAACCCAATTTCCTTGCAATAGAAGCAGCAATAGCTTCAGAAAAGAATATCCAGACATGTCCGCCATTTCCTGACCGGGATCTTTCAATTGAAGCCGGGATATTTAGCTCACGGCAGACTTCAAGAAATGCCGAGACATCTTTCTGCCAACCCGCTTTATCAAAATCTACTGCAAGAAACCAGCACCTGTCATCTGGAAGCAATGGATATACACCCATAACAAAGTCTGCTTTATACTTTGACTCTGAATCCTGTCCAGTAAGATGATTACGAATAATTTTATCAGTTACTGGAATAAAACTTTGCCTTTGACAATCGCTGCATTTTATTCTGGGTTTTTCGCAAACTCCATGAATCCATTCATTACTGCAAGTGGGCTGATACCCAGATTTTCCTGTTTTGGAATTTTCAAATCTTTTGG
>JAUZPB010000163.1 GCA_030706145.1 Bacteroidota bacterium | reverse complement strand
GGATGAAAAAGAAGATAACACAGTCTATAAGGTAGTAGTCAATCATGAGGAGCAGTACTCAATCTGGCCAGCAGACAGGGAGAACCCTTTAGGATGGAAAGATGTAGGTAAGGCAGGACCAAAACAGGATTGCCTTTCCTATATTAAAGAGGTCTGGACCGATATGCGCCCTCTTAGCTTAAGGAAAAAAATGGAGGAGGCTGAAAAAGCAGCTAGATCTTGAGCCTAAAAATAAAAGGAGGGATTAATGAACAAAAATATTGTTTGGCATAATGCTATAATTAATCGCAAGGAAAGAGAAGAGTTAAATGGACATAAAGCATTCTGCCTTTGGCTGACAGGCCTTTCTGGAAGCGGAAAGTCTACAATTGCCTCTGAACTTGAAAGCCGACTATTTAAACTTGGTGTCCATAGCTATATTCTTGATGGCGATAATATTCGTCATGGATTAAATAAGGACCTTGGTTTTAGTCCCGAAGATAGAACGGAAAATATTAGACGTATTGGCGAAGTTGCTAAACTCTTTGTCGATGCAGGAATTGTTGTAATAACTGCATTTATCTCACCTTTTAGGGCAGATAGACTCTCGGTTAGGAATCTTTTTGATAAAGGTAGATTTATTGAAATCTTTGTTGACTGCAGCCTCGAGACCTGTCAGATGCGTGACCCGAAAGGTCTATATAAAAAAGCAATGGCAAATATTATTAGTGACTTCACAGGCCTTGCTTCTCCATATGAAATTCCATTAAATGCTGAACTGACACTTAAAAACGATAACAACTCAACTATTCAGGCTAACGTATCAAAAATAATCGAATTTCTTAAAGAAAAAGAATACCTTAACTTTACTACCCGGCAAATAGTCAGAAAATCTGCTCTAATTAAAAAAAGAAAAATTACCTCTAAACAATAATATTTAATAAAACAATTATTAAGTGGGATGAAATAACTATGGATCACTTAGATCAGTTAGAAAATAAAAGCGTCCATATCTTAAGAGAGGCATATGCTAATCTTAAAAATCTTTGCATGCTATGGTCAATTGGTAAAGATAGTACAGTACTTTTGTGGCTTGCAAGGAAGGCTTTCTTTGGTCATGTTCCAATCCCTTTAGTGCACATCGATACAAGTTTTAAGATCCCGGAGATGATAGAATATCGAGACCGCCTTGCTATGCAATGGAAACTTACAATGATCTATGGCCAGAATGAGGAAGCTCTCTTAAATAAGATTACTTTCCCGGACGGCGCAATTGACAGGATTCAGTGTTGCAGGGTACTTAAAACGCAGGCCCTTACAAATACCTTAAGTGGTAAAGCAAAAAGATATAAACTTAACCTTTCTAATGGACAATATGAAGTAGATAAAAATACTGAGCCTTTTACAGGTGTTATTGTTGGCGTAAGAGCCGATGAGGAAGGAAGCCGCTCTAAAGAAAGATATTTCTCGGCTCGCGACCAGGAAAACCTTTGGGATATTGGAGACCAACCACCTGAATTCTGGAATCAGTTTAAGACAGACTTCCCTCCTGGGACACACGTAAGGGTGCATCCACTTCTAGACTGGACTGAGCTTAATATCTGGGAATATATTGAAAGGGAAAATATTCCTACTGTCTCTTTGTATTATAATAACGGCCAGAGCAAAAGATATCGATCTCTTGGCTGTTATCCATGTACATTCCCTATTGACTCTGAAGCTGCTAATGTTACAGATATAATAGAAGAACTTAAAAGCGGCAGACTTAAAAATGTTGCAGAAAGATCCGGCCGCGCGCAGGATAAAGATGATGGCGGAAGCCTGGAGACTCTTAGAAAAGAAGGCTACATGTAGTAATATTACCGCTGTTGTAGATGACACTTTAAATAAGCAGTTTTTATCAACAATAAAATATCCCGGATAAAGATAAATGAGAGAGCAAATGAACATCGTTATAGTCGGGCATGTTGATCATGGTAAAAGTACCATAATTGGAAGACTCCTTGCCGATACCGGTTCTCTGCCCGAGGGAAAGCTCGAACAAATAAAAACAATGTGCGAGCTTAATAGTAAACCTTTTGAATATGCTTTTCTTCTTGATGCATTAAAAGATGAACGCTCACAAGGAATTACAATTGATTCTGCACGTGTTTTCTTTAAGACAAAGAAAAGGGATTATATAATTATCGATGCTCCAGGCCATATTGAGTTTCTAAAGAATATGGTTTCAGGGGCTGCACGCGCTGAAGCTGCACTTTTGGTTATAGATGCCAAGGAGGGTGTACAGGAAAATTCACGCCGTCATGGTTACTTTCTTTCAATGCTGGGTATTAAACAGGTGGCTGTTGTAGTTAATAAAATGGATCTGGTTGGCTATGATAAAACAGTCTACGATAATATTGTCGGAGAATATCGCGCTTTTTTGAACAATATTGACCTAAAACCTGTCTGCTTTATTCCTTCAAGCGGTAAAGATGGTGAAAGTATTGCTTTCCTTAATGGAAATATGCCATGGTATAAGGGCAGTTCTGTTCTCCAGGTGCTGGATGACTTCACAAAAGAAGTCTCCGACGTTAGTAAGCCTTTCCGCATGCCTGTGCAGGATGTCTATAAATTTACAAAAATGAATGATCAAAGGAGAATCGTTGTAGGAACAATTGAAAGTGGACAGATTCAGACAGGCGATGAACTTATCTTTCTACCCTCTGGAAAAAAAACTAAAATTAAATCTATTGAGGTCTTTAATGAACCTGTAAAATATTCAGCCAAAGCAGGCCAGGCAGTGGGCTTTACACTCGAAGAGCAGATCTATGTTACAAGAGGTGAAATTGCTGCAAAGGTAGTAGAAGAAAAACCACATATTGCTAAAAGATTTAGAACAAATCTTTTCTGGCTTAGTAAAAATCCTTTAGTTAAGGATAAGAACTATATTCTGAAACTAGGCACTGCAAAGATAAACGTAAAACTAGAAGAAATTATTAAGGTCGTAAATGCCTCGGATCTAAGTGTTTCAACAGATAGCACAGCGGTTCAAAGGCACGAGGTTGCAGAATGCATTTTGTCTCTTAATAAACCAATTGCCTTCGATAAAAGCGAGCTTATTGCTATTACAGGAAGATATGTTATTATTGATAATTATCAGATCTCTGGTGGCGGAAAAATACTCGAAGCCCTTGATGATAAATTGTCCTGGGTGCGTGACCGTGTAAATATTAGAAACTTGAAATGGGAGAAGAGTATTCTATCTGATACTCAAAGAGCTGAAAAGTATAATCAGAAATCAAGACTTATACTTATTACAGGCCCCAAGGGTTCAGGAAAAAAAGAACTTGCAAAGGAACTTGAATCAAGACTCTTTAAAGATGGAAAGATAGTCTATTTCCTCGGCATTGGTAATCTTCTCTATGGCGTAGATGCCGATATAAAAAAAAATAGCGACCATAAAGAAGAGCATCTGCGACGGTTGGCCGAGGTCGCGCATATACTACTTGATGCAGGAATCATTCTAATTGTTACTGCAATTGAACTTAATCAGTATGAGCTGGAAATAATCAAAACAACTGTTAATTATGACAAAATTGAAACTATATGGACAGGAGAGGACCTTACAACTGATATTTCCTATGACCTCAGGGTCCCCGGAATAATGGACTTGGATGAATCTGTCAATATGATAGTCTGTATGCTGCAAAATAAGGGAGTAATTTTCAGTCCATGGTGATATTTCCCATATGAACTATTGGCAGTTTATCTTTAAAATTATAAAAGCTTGATAAAGAGGAGTTAAAACTATTTATGGAAATAGACATTGAAAAAGTAAACGAGATAGCTCTTGAGGCAGGCGAAGCAATAATGAATATTTACTTTTTGAAGGATAAAGAGGTTAGCCTTAAATCTGATGAATCTCCCCTTACAAAAGCCGATCTTCTGTCCCAAAAGATAATCTCCTCTTCATTAAAAAAGATTTATCCATCAATTCCTATTATTTCTGAAGAGTCAAAACAAACTGATTATGAGGAAAGAAAACAGTGGGAATACTTCTGGCTCGTCGATCCGCTAGATGGTACAAAAGAATTTATAAAAGGCAATGGTGAATTTACTGTGAATATAGCCTTAATTGAAAAAAACAGTCCGGTCTTAGGTGTAGTATTTATTCCTGCACTGAATCTCCTGTACTTCGCATCTAAATGGATTAAAGGGTCGTTCAAAAGAGCTCAAGGCTCTGAAGACTTAAAGCTGAAAGTAAACTCTGATAAAAAAACTGATCTTATTGCTGTAAAAAGCAGATCTCATTCTTCTTCTTCTGAAGAAGAATTTTTTTCAAAGCTTCCTGTCAGTAGCGTAATTCAAGCCGGCAGCTCGCTTAAGTTCTGCCTTATTGCAGAAGGAGTAGCCGATATATACCTGAGGTCTGGTCATACATATGAGTGGGATACAGCTGCAGGTCAGGCAATTCTTGAAAAAGCTGGGGGCTATGTCTATTCTATGGGTGAAAGTCTGAAGTATAATAAAGCTACCATGCTAAATGAATCCTTTGTGGCTTCTGCTAATTTGAGTTATCTTAAATAACTATTATAATCCGTTTCCCTTTTTACCTCTATTGAAAAATGTGCAAACTATAGGAGAAAGAAAAAATATGCTTATCAAAACTCCTGCAACTTTTTGTGGTAAAGAGGCTTTTGATTTATTTCTACAGTCCTTGCCTTCTGATAAAGAAATTGTAGATATACAAAGGAAAGTGGACTTATCGATCTCCGCATTTGAAATTTACACAAAAAGCTTACCTTATAAGCTAAGACCAATATGCCTCTACTACTTCTATCACTATTTCCCGCTAAATATAAATGATGGAAATACTGACTCTAAACTTGATAGCCAGCAATTGCAGGAGAAACTTGAACTATTAAATGATTATGCAGAAGAGTCACTTAAAAATGATGAAATAAAAAAATACATCGGATTACTGGGCTCTTCCGACTATTATGAGGTCCTTCAGATAAGAGGTGAAATAGAAGCTCTATGCAGTGGACTTGACGACTATCTTGATCTGTCCCCAGACGTAGAATGGGGTGAAATCCAGGATAGTGTTCTGGATTTTCTTGAGAATGAACCAATATGTCCGGCTCCTCTTTTGGAAAAATTTTTCTCTGGCCTTAGCAAGTACTATAGCGATAATAATTTAAAGACTTCTATTCGTTATAAAGTTGCGCAGAAATTATGGGAATGCTCAACAAACCTCGATATGCTTAATGGCGCCTGGCTTTGTTTGAATAACCCTGGCGATATTTTTGAATTCAAAAAGTCAACTCTTGACGAATCAGAAGTAAAGAAACTCCTTCGATTGGAAAGTATTGAAAAAGAGATAATGGACTCATTTGATGATAATAGATTAAATAGATCACAGCCCAAAAAAGGTAGAATAAGACAACTGTTCCTTGATGACTTCTGCCTTTCCTGGATAAAAAGGATCGATGATAGCCTGACACTCTTTAATAATGATAATTATGTAAAAGGATATGCTGAATTCTTAAAAGGTTATATCTGCTATGCTTCAGGCCATTTTAGTAGGGCACTCAGAGAATTGCATAATGCTTATTTGCATCAGTATAATCCTGTAATTGTTCTTATCTATATGGTAAATATACTCGAAGCAGCAAACAAGTGCAGTGCTGCTATTGAATATGCGCAACTAACCATAAAAATGCTCAGCGCCGATAAGGAAGACTTAAGAAAAGAAGAATGCTTGCAGAAAGTTACAAGGGTACTTAAGCGCACTAACACCGAACCAGTACGTTCAAACTCGATAATCTTAGAACGTGTAAAGGAAAATGAATCAGCAAGAGCTGACTTAATGACAATTCTCGACAGAGCAACGGAAGAAAACAAAATCAAGGACAAGAATGAACGTACTATGTACGGAATTAAACTCTTCGACCAGTTAATTGATCCTTTCGAAATTAACCAGATGTTTGTATCTTCATATCTTCTAGATGAAAGGTTCGTAATAGTGCCTGTTACTCAGATAGAACAAGCAGGACTAGATGAACTGGACCTGTTCGACTTGAATATCGAAAATAACGATTGTAGTGTGATGCAGGAAATTACACTTAATTTACTCCTTAGTTATAATGCTCAGCTAATATGCAAACGTTTTGTAAAGCTTGAGGATAAGGCTAATGGACTAATTAGAGAATTTCCTAACTCTCTTGCTTGTATATTTATTATTGAGAAGGTTATTCAGTATTTGCTTCGAAATGATGAGATGAAACTAATTCTTGAGCTTACAGCTTATCTATCCTCCCAGCTTAAAGGCAATCCTCTCCCGGGCCTATACAAAGTGTTCGAACCTTTACGCCTAAGGCTTGATAATGCAGGTATGTATGAAGATGAAATTAACTTTATTGCTGCTATTTCTGGCTGCTTGTCAAATGAAGAGTTAAAAATAGCAAATGCTGAACTAAACGAGACCTTAAGTAAGTCTAAATCAGCAGGAAAAATATTGGCAAGGAATGGATATGTAAAGAGGAAATCATTTTTAGGAGATCAGAATAGAAAAACTCAGGCAAAGAAAAGCCAGGAAAGAAAGTATTCCTTCAGAAAAAACTTCAGGGATTCAGAAATATTTAAGAAAAATAAAACTACATCTGATAAGACAAATAATAGTTTGTTCTTTAATGGATTGCTTGTTGCAAATAATCAGGCTATACTCGCTGAATCTAAACAACCAAGAAGATTTCTGATAATTAGTGGAATGTTCATAATAATTGCTTTTATTATTCTCCTGATATTAATGTTGAAGTAATATTTACGCTATACAGTTGCACTGTGTACCTTTAGTAAATTGCGCAAAGACTTTTCCCCTCCCTTACATATAACATATCTGTATAAATAATTTGAGGCCAATAAAATGAATAAGAACTCAAGAACAAACGATGTATTTGAAGAAATACCAGCCTATCCAAAGCCTCCTCTTATTAAACTTTCTGATCCAGATGATCTTTCAGAGATCTTTGAGGGATATGGAATTAAAGATGATGACTACGCAAAGAAGATCGTCAGAAGGGCAATTAAGATATCAGGACTTAGGAGCTATCACAAAAAGCTTCGGAATACACTTGAAGATACAATGCGTAAAACAAATGTAAGGACTCCTGGACTTTTCGCTCCTGCAATAGCAGCAACACTGGCACTTAAGGATGAAAATAAAGAGCAGCAGGACCCAATTGAAAGAGCTGCAAGACTTATTTTTGCAGCGCGTAGTTTAAACTGTGACCTTATTTCTGGCCGGCTTACTCCTGATACCTTAAAAGGTCAGATACTCGAAATGGGAGAATATCCTAACTTATTTTCCACTAATATGGTAATAGATAAAAAAGGGGTAAGCGTCTTTAAAAGTAAAATCGTCTCTAAGATACTTATTGTCTTTAGAGGAAATTATTATATAGTGGATATTGGCGATACTTCGGAAGAGGTTAGACTAGATAAACTTTATTCAACATTAAGTCATATCGTTAGAAGTGAAAAACAAATAGAGCACTCCGAACGCGAACAAATGACAAGCGATGAGTATTCTGTGGGAGTTTTAACAGCAGCATCTGACAGCACTCAGATAAGTGCTTTTAAGGATATGCAAAAGAACAAAGCAAACAGGGAAACACTTAATACTTTTAATAATATTTACTTTACAATATGCCTGGACCTTGATCAAAAGCCTGAATCATATGCATCTGCCGCCAGGCTGGCACATTCGGGAAATTATTCTAATAGATGGTACCATTCGAGTTTCCAGCTTGTTGTTTTCGGTAACGCAAAGGCCTGCGCTATTTTCAATTTTACCGCTTATCTTGATGGCAATGTAATGATGAGGTCAGGAGCAGAAATTCAGTCAAGAGCTTTAACTTATAACTTAAATGAGATATCTCCCGAAGCTTTGGGACAATTATATTCTTATTGTAAATTAGAACTTAAGGTTAACAAAAGATATATCGAAAAAGCTTCGGCCGAATTAAGACAATTAGAAGATAAACAGCAATCAACTTTTGAAATTAAGAATATAGGGCAAAAAAATTTTAGAACCCTTAAGCTTCAGGCTGTCCCAGCCTTTATTGTTGCTCTTCAGATGGCACTTAAAAATCTTACAGGCAAATTTATTCCAATTTCTCAGTTTCTTTCTATGTCCAAATATCGCTGCATGGACCTTTCTGTAGTCAAGGTTACTACTAAAGAAGTAATGAGGTTTGTTGAATATATGCAGAAAGATCAAATTGATGCTGAAAAAGCAAGAATACTATTGAAAGAAGCCATTGAATCCCAGAAAATAAAATGCAGACGCGTAAGAGAGCATCTGTCATTGGATGATATTCTTACATATTATATTAAGTCACGCGGAAAGTTGTTCCGTATGTATATTTTTAGTGTAATGATAACAACATTAAGACTACTGAGAAAAAAGAATCTAATAGATCTAAAAAAAGGAGGCTATGAGGTCATAGTTTCCCACCCGGAAATCTACCAGCAAGTCCCAATTGTTGGACGTCCGGGAGTGAAATTCCCAGGAGCAAGTTATTTTGCCCTTCACTACCAAATATGGGATGAACGAATTGTACTGACATTTATGCAGGCTGTAAGCGCTGAAATATCTAATGCAAAACTAAGCTCTGAGATAAATAACTGCATTCAAAAAATATTTTCCCTATATGAGAATGCTTATTCCTCTGACTTTTTGAAATCACTGAGTGACAAAGTTTAACTGAACGTTTCCATATTTCTCAAATAGTAAGGGGCTGTCTTATAAATTACATTTTATTAAGACAGCTCCCAAAGTGACTTCTACGAAGAAAACTCTACGAAGAAAACTCT
>JAUZPB010000162.1 GCA_030706145.1 Bacteroidota bacterium | reverse complement strand
CAGGATTAAATGACTTTAGAAAGTATTACTGGAAGATCCAGGGATTGGGTTCGGGAATAAGAACGCAGTGGTCCCCTGCATGGAATTTCACAACAATATTTAATGCGCCTGATAACCTTAAAGCAGCAGCCTTTGGGAAAAATTCAATAAAGCTTACATGGAAGGATAACTCATCGAGTGAGACAGGATACTTAATTGAAAGAAAATCCGGGACTGTTTTTGCAGCGATTGATACAACACTTGCAAATGCTACTTCTTATATAGATTCCATTCTGAAAATCCCCGGCAATTATGAATATCGCGTAAAAGCAATTGCAAAAGATGGAGCATCAGCGTACAGCAATTCTGCCTCAGCAACAGTTACAGCCGTAAACACCCCATCCGGGGCACCTTCAGATTTTGTACTGGATCATAATTATCCTAATCCATTTAATCCTGCAACTACAATAAGGTATTTTCTTCCAGAACAGTCAGATGTAAAGCTTATAATTTATGATATACAAGGAATGGTTATACGATCATTTGATTTCCATTCACAGTCAGCAGGATACCAGTATGCTGTATGGGATGGAAAAAATTCAAATAATGAGCAAGCGTCCAGCGGGACTTACATTTGCAGGCTGAAAGCTGTTACAGTAAATGGAAAACTATATGACAAGAACTTAAAGATAATGCTATTAAAATAGGAGTCGAAAGCACAATAATAAACAGATAAGCTCCTTATAGGAAATTCAAACCGGTTTTGCTATTTAGAATCAGAAATATCAGGATTTTAGAGTAATTAATATCACAATAGCTTTTAAGGAAAATTTGTAGTATGTTACTTCCACATGGCCTTATTAAACCAGAATTCTATTCCCATGGCCCTCCGCCATAATTCATAAATGGGGATGAAAACAGCTTATTAATAAGTCCGGAACACAAAGGAGTTATTGATGGAAAAACAAATGCAGGACGATCAAATAACTTCAACTGCTGAAAATTATAAGCAGATAGTTGAAGAATATAAACGCAGAATAGATAATCTCCAAAGTGAAAATAAAAGGCTCAAGAAAAAGTGTTCCTCACTAGAGACCTCCCTTAAACACACTGTAAAAGAGAGCGAGCTCAATTACAGAAGGCAGCAGGAAGAACTTGAATATCAGAAGCAGATCTTTGAAACAATGCTTAAAACGCTTCCGGCCGGAGTATGGATAGTTGACGAAAAAGGTGTGATCACAGGAGCAAACGACGAAGCCAGAAAGATCTGGGGCGGATATAAGCAGGTTGGTCCTGAAAAATACAAAATTTACAAGGCATGGAACTATGATACCGGAGATGAAATAAGCACTGAACAAAGAGCTACAACACGCGCCATTTCGCAGGGAGAATCTACCTTTCAGGAGCGTGTAAAAATTGAAACCTTTGACGATAAAGTAAAAGTTCTCATTAACTCTGTCGTTCCAATTCGCGATGAAAACAATAATATTAAAGGCGCTATTGCTGTACAGCAGGATATTTCTGAGCTTACAAATGTAAGTGAAACATTATATAAGAATAAACAGGAATTGGCCTCTGAGCGTGAGCTTCTGCAAAGAATGGTCCAGGATCTAAGGAAAACAAAAGAAAGATTCGAAATACTTGCACAGACAGCAAATGAACTCCTTAAATCTACAGAGCTTCAGTCATCAGTTCAGAATATTTGTCATAATATTATGGAGTATCTGAACTGCCAGGTATTTTTTAATTATATAACTATAGATGATAATAAACTGTTTTTAAATGCATACGAAGGCATTCCTCAGGAAGAAGCAGAGAAGATCCGCTACTTGGATTTTGGGTCGGCCATCTGTGGTTGTGTAGCCCGCGATGGAGAATGTATAAAAGCTGAGCATATACAAACGAGTGAAGATCAAAGAGCAAATCTGGTAAGGTCCTTTGGTGTAAAGGCTTACGTCTCCTATCCCCTTCTTTCAAAAGGAGGAAAAGTAATTGGCACACTGTCTTTCGGGACAAAAGAACGAGATATCTTCAGCCAGGATGACCTTTCCATGATAAATGCCGTTGCTGATCAGGTTGCAATTGCAATGATAAGAATGAATAATCAGAATGTTATAAAAGATAACGAAGAAAGATTTTCTACAGCATTCAAATCGAATCCCAGTGCCTTGGTTTTAAGCCGTCTTGAAGATGGAACTATACAGGAAGTTAATGACTCATTCATTAAGCTTGTTGGTTGGTCGAGAGATGAAGTAATTGGAAAGAGCTCAGTTTCGCTTAATATTTTTAGGGACCAGAATGAACGAAATAAAAATGCGAATCTGCTAAGAGAGCAAAAACAGGTAAACAATCAGGAAATTAAAATCAATACAAAGACAAATGAGGAACGTATTGTTCTTCTTTCCTCCAATCTGCTCAAGATGAGTCAGGGGGATATGATATTAACAAGTATGCAGGACAGAACCGAGCAGAGAATTGTAGAGCAAAAACTTCATGATACGCTGAATGAACTTGAACGCTCAAATAAAGAGCTTGAGCAGTTTGCATACATTACATCTCATGATCTTCAGGAACCGCTAAGGATGCTTGCTAACTTCTCTAAACTCCTCTCTAATGCATACAAAGGTAAATTGGACAGCAGAGCCGATGAGTACCTGCATTTTATTATTGACGGAGCAAAACGGATGCAGAATTTGATTAGTGACCTGTTAACTTATGCAAGAGTGACTGCACGTCCGGCTCCATTTGCGCAAACAGATCTGAATGCAATAATGGATGAGGTTCAAAGAGATCTGCAGCTGATCATTTCTGAATCAGGCACACAGATATTCTACGAACAGCTGCCGGTAATAAATGCAGATCCAATTCAAATAAAGCAGTTGTTTCAGAACCTTATTCAAAATGCAATAAAGTTCAGAGGTGAATCAGAACCCAGGATTCAGATAACGCATGAATTAAAAGATAACAAATGGCATTTCAGTGTAAGTGATAATGGAATCGGAATTAAGCCGCAGTTTTATGAAAGGATATTTGTTATTTTCCAAAGGCTGCACGAAAAAGAAAGATACCCGGGAACAGGCATAGGACTTTCAATATGCAGAAAGATAGTAGAAAGGCACGGCGGAAGTATCTGGGTGGAATCAGAAGAAGGCAAAGGCTCCACATTTCATTTCACTATACAGAAGTATATTAGCTAAAAAAGAAAGGGATTGAACTGTTTTATTCAAACCGGACAATCCCATACAAATTTATAAATCGCTAAAAAAGCTTGTGCACATCTTTTATAAGTTAGAAGCCTGTAATGCCTCTTTTTCAACACTAGTAGCTTTTCGCGAAAGAATGTTATCAAGGGCAAATGCTCCTCCCCCTTTTACCATAACCACAAAGACTATTGCAAAATAAAGGATATGATATTCAAATCCCTCACCGGCTGCCGTACCATTCCAGTTCATAAATAAGCCGTTATGAATGTGAACAGTAAATACAGCTACAACCATTGTTACAGCTAATGCAAAGGAAGATACTCTGCTGAAAAGACCAAACAGTAAAAACAGGCCGCCAAGAGATTCAGCAAGGACTGCAAGGACACCAAAAAATGGCGGAATACCTAAGTAAGCAGAAAAAGTGCTAACTGTTGCCTGAAATCCATGACCACCGAACCAACCCAGGAGTTTCTGAGCGCCATGAGGCAAAATTATAATGGCGGCAATAAATCTTAAAAAGAGTAAAGAATAGCTATTTTCATCAGTATTAAAGAGTTTACCAAATAATTGACGTAACATGTTGACCTTCTTTCTTGATTAATGTTCTAACATATTGTGTTATAACACGGTTTATAATAAAAAATTTTTTTTAGTTACTATATAATTTTTCGCAAATCAGTGATAGCTGTTCAACCTCAGATTTAGTCAAAGAATTCTTCATATAATCGTTCACGGCATTTATCTCACTTTCCATTTTCTGGAGTATATCCAATCCCTTCTGAGTGATCTTTGTAATTGATAGTCTTCTATCCTCTGCCGAGTTTAGTCTTACAATAAGATCCTGTTTTTCAAGGTTATCAATAATTCTTGTTACATCGGGGGCCTGGTCGATCATTCTGGAGATGATCTCACACCTTGGATATCCCTCGGGATAAGCCCCCCGCAGTATTCTCATAACATTATACTGAGCATTAGTAATTCTGTATCTGGAACAAGCATCATCAACCTTTTTCTTAAGGAAATTATTGGCAAGAAAAAGGTTCATCAAAGCCTCTTCTTCGACACTCCGAAATTCCTTCTGCTTTAACCTTTGTTTTAACTTGTCGCCCATATTCCCTTTTATTTATGTGTTACAACACAAATATAAATTATTATTACTAATTTGTCAAATACTTTTTAAAGGGATAAATAAAAATTCTTTTTTGGAATGGGTGCATATGGTATTATATTTTTGCCGGAAGCAGGTGGCGCATTGAATTTCAAATTTCAATTTAGTATAATGGATACCATAAAAATTGCTTATTAGCTGTTTTTCCCATTTTATTGGTAAATCTGTCCACAAATTCTGACGGGAAGTTTTATGTTATTATTTTTTGTTCTATTGTTAAATCTTCATTTTCTTTTCTTTATCAGTTATATCCGCAGACTAAGACAAACTCTTTTCCCAATATCAGCCTTAAATCCTATTCAATAGTTATAATACAATATTTTATTTACCGATCACAGTTATAGCTATGTTGCAAGAGGAAGATTAAAAAAACTAAGTGCAAGTATTCTATTTTGAATACATTCATAATAAATAATCTTATCTATTTAGGAGGCTAAATGAATCATTTTGCTTATTGAAAATTTTTGATAGTATTATTTCTTTCCTTTCATTCTGTTATTTTTCCCCAACTGCCTAATGTTGTTAACCATACACTCAATAATGAATTTGGTGATGGTTCTTCCGGGGGCAAGAATAGATTATCAGATTCTTTGAATGATCTGTCAGCACCATATACATTACCATTATATTCAGCTGATACCAGGGCACATGCAGCTACTACTATAGACGGACAAACCATTAGGTATACTGGATATACTAATTCTACTTATGTATACCATACTGCAATATTTCACAGCATTCATAATTTAACAGTTCGTTCCATAATGCTTGCATTTGGGGATCATAATTTTGAACCAGTAAGTTACAATTATAATGGTAGTAATACTTCGGCAACTGCGCCATTTATAATAGAGGTAGCTGATGGGAATGTATTATTAATTACATTCCAGAATGACTTCTGGTATAACGATATTCACTTTTATGTAGCTGAAACTAATCCAATGGCAGTTACACTTGCATATAATGACCCTCGTGAACTAGCAGCCATAATGACACATCGTGGAATTCCTGAATGGCCATCGACTTCACCAAGAAATTTGACTGCACAACCAGATGGTATTAGCCATCCGGCACATGTAAAACTAACATGGACTGAACATCCTAATTCATATGTTACGAAATATGAAATTTGGAGAAAATGCAATACTCCTAACCATCCAAATGAAACAGTAAAGATAGGAGAGGTCAATCGTGGCACAACTTCCTTTATAGATCATGACTTTTATTATGAATATGGTGGTGCATCGACACAAAAAACTACTGTTCAGTATGATGTCCGGGCTTATTATGCAACTGAATCAACTTATTCACCAGAAAATTACGTTAGTGTAAATTTGTATTATCATTATCTGGACAAGAAAGTTGCTGATCAAACATGCGCTATTACAGATTATTCTTTATCAAATTACCCAAATCCTTTTAATCCAACAACTAAAATTGAATACCAGGTACCAAATGCTGGTCGTGTATCGATCAGAGTATTCAACTTATTAGGTAAAGAAGTAGCAACATTGGTTAACGAATACAAAGAGGCAGGCAAGTATACTGCAGAATTCAATGCATCAGATTTAAACAGCGGGTTTTATATATGCGAAATGCGCGCAGGTACTTTTACTAAAATAAATAAGATGTTGTTTGTGAAATAATTATCAAATGACATAAGCTTTTAATGGGGATAAATACGTAAAGAAAATGTCTCTAATTCAACAAATTGGAGGTTTTCCCAAAAATAGGGTGCTATAATTCTGTAACATTTTTTATGAATTGTATAACGATTGCCCCCTCTTCCCTTTTTATATTTGTATAACATAAATAATGGGAAGAAAAAAATGAAAAGCGAAAAAATCTCAATAAAGGGTATGTCTTGCGGACACTGCGTTATGGCAGTTAAAAGAGGATTATCAAAACTGCCCGTAGTTGTTAAAGATGTTCAAGTCGGGTCAGCTGAAGTTGAATATGATGAATCAAAGGTTAGCAGGCAGACGATAGTGGAAACAATTGAAGATTCAGGATATTCAGTCGAATAGATTTGTATAGTTAATTTGAGTAGGCGGTTCATTTTATTATGAGCCGCCTTAACAATAAATATACTAATGAGTAACAGTATCTCAATTATTTATGATTACCCTGCCAGTCCTTCATTTTGTCAATTTGCTTTTGGTTTTCATCGACCATCTGCTGAGCCATTTTCTTTAGGTTGGCATCTTTTGCTTTATCCATATAGTCTTTTGCCAGATCAATGCCATGCTCATGATGGATCATCATCATTGAAACATAATCCTTATCCTGGTCACCTGTCATGTTCATATCCTGCATTTTTGTCTGCATATCGTTCATTTTATCTTTCATACTTTTTTCAGTGGAGCCGGTCACATCAGACTCTTCAGCTTTGCCAGCCTTTGAAGATCTATTCTTTTTAACATAAGCCTGAAGTTCCTTTATTTCCCTGTTCTGGTCATCAATAACCTGCTTAGCCATTGATTTAACCTCTTTGTCTTTACCCTTACTTATTTCTTTCTTTGACATATCGATTGCACCTTTATGATGCTGGATCATCATCTGGGCAAAGTCATAGTCAGGATCTCCGGTCATTTTCATACTCATCATTTGCTTATGCATCTTTTGCATGTCGGATTTCATACCGCTCATGGATCCATGCTGCATGTGCTGCATTTGTCCATGCTTCATTTCGCCGTGCTTCATAGTATCCTGAATAGAGTAGCTTTCTGCTTTTATTGTGCTTTTAAAGGGAAAGAACACAATCAAAGACAGAATACTTACAAAAATAATAGATGAAACAAACTTCTTATTTGTTTTGCTTGTCATTATTCACTCCCCGGTTAAATTGTACATACTTTACAATAGAAAACTATAATTCTAAAAACAATACCATATATTCTGCTTAAGCGTTGCCTATTTTAGGTTACAGTTTTACTCAAACCGTTCAGAAAATTGGGATCAATCCCAATTGATTTTTTCTTTCCATCAACTTAACTTGTAAGGATAATATAGAGTAATAGTAAATTGACAACTTCAAGAAGTTAATAAACAATGAAAAGATGGCTTCTTATCTTTGCAGCACTATTCGGTTTTGCTAAAGTCAATGCGCAGACTGAAAACTATTTCCCTTTGGCAATTGGAAATCAATGGGAGTATTATGATGGAGTAAAATACTGGTTTGGGGAAATAGAAAAAGACACTTTATACAAGAATGGTAAAAAATATTTCATTATGCCCTTTTCTATTGGTGAATTTCATTTTGCCCGAAAAGACAGCTTAGGAAATGTTTATACTATAGAAAGTATGTTTAATCCATATCATTATGATTCACTGGAAGCATTAGTCTTCAAAAGCAACGCACAACTTGGTGAATCCTGGGTAGTTTCGTATAGTGGTCCTCCTCTATATGATACAGTAAAAAGTACTTGTCATTATGTAGGGATGGGCAACGTTTTTGGAGAGTCCAGAAACATTAAAGGTATTTCGATTGATAATGGGACAATCCCGATGGTTAATTTATATTTTGCTGAAGGGATTGGATTAATAAAAGAAGAATACGATGACGGAACTGTCAAACTTATTGATTATGCAAAAATTGGCGGAATTAGGTTTGGGAAATTACTTGATGTACAAAAGATTGACAAAATGCCCGATGTAATTTCTATTTCACAGAATTACCCTAACCCATTCAATAGCAGAACCAGCATCGAGGTTCAAATCCCTTCAAACGCTGGGAAGCCGGCGCCATTAGACTTCATTATATATGATATTCTTGGAAGAGTTATCGTAAGAAAGAATTATTTGGTAACAAATAACCAAACAAATATTAAAATCGATATAGATGCAGACGCATTAAAACTGACAAGCGGAACCTACTTTTATTCAGTAACTATTGGCAATACCTTACTGACAAAGAAAATGGCTTATTTAAAGTAGGACTAAGTGTTTTGGTTACTCCTCATTTTTGATCTGTTCAACCTTTTTGTTGAATAATAGAACAAATTCATCCCAACTGATAATACTTCCAAAGGAGAAGAAGTTATATTTATCAATTAGTTTGCCGTCTTGTACTTTGTATAATCCATGGTTATCATCTAAATATGGTATGAGTGTTAAAATATTTTCATTACCAGAAGGACCTCTTAGTTCAAGAGGCAACAAGTATGTTTGTCCTATAATGAATTCTTCCTCAGAGTCATCTCTCCAGCTACTACCCCAAGAACATTTATACGTCTTCCCTGCCTGAAACTTTCCAACTCCTTTCAATACTTCATCAACTTTAAATTCTAATTCATAATAGCTCCAGATAATTCCAGGGAGTGTTTATAGGAAATTTATTTTAACAGTAAAACTTTCTTATAAAGTTGTTGGTCGTTTCCCTTAAGCTTAATTATATAAATTCCTGCAGCTACGCTTGCACCACCCTGGTCTTTACTATCCCACCTGTACTGATGCATTCCGGCAGGCAAGTATTGAGAAATTAATTGCCTTACCTTCTCACCTAAAAT
>JAUZPB010000161.1 GCA_030706145.1 Bacteroidota bacterium | reverse complement strand
TAGCTTTCCTATTATGTACCTTGACAGCTTGTTTGTCCTTTCTTCTAACTCTCGGTAGCTTATCTCTTTTCCTTTCTCCTTTATGGCTATATTTCTGCTGACTTCACATCCACCTCTTTCTATCTCACTTATTATTGTACCATTAGAAAGGCTATAAATATCAGAAGGCTTTATTTTAGACTCTACCAATGATAGTATGTTTTGTTTTTCATTTTCATCCAGAATATTAAGGCTATCTATTGGTAAGGTTGGATCCTGAAGCACTGAACTTACAAGATTATTAAAGTGTTTTAGTAATCTTTCTATAGTTGAATCTTTGAACAAGGCTGTGTTATATTCTGCAGAAATTACAATTTCATCGGCTTTATCAAGAGCTGAAAGAGAGATGTCAAATGTTGAAGTACTTCTTTCAATCTCAAATGGCTCCAATTTAAGGTTATCTATCTTAAGAGAAGTATCGCTTCTTGATTTCTGATAAGAAAACATTGTCTGAAAAAGCGGTGTACTATTTGTATCTCGTGAAGGATTCAGCTCTTCTACCAGCACTTCAAATGGCATATCCTCATTTACAAAGGCTTCGAGTGTTTCTTTTTTTATTTTTGAAAGAAGCTCAGTAAATGAAGGATTTCCTGACAGGTCATTCCTTAAGACAATTGTATTTACGAAGAACCCTATAAGAGGTTCTAACTCCTGCCTGTTTCTGTTAGCAACAGGAGTCCCTACTGTAATATCTGTTTGTCCTGTGTAGCGGTATAAAAGTACTTTATAAAGTGAAAGAAGCAGAATAAAGATTGTACAGTTTTCGTTAAAGGCTATTTTCTTTAGAAAGAAACTTTCTTCTTTGGAAATAGAAATACTTTTTACCTTTCCTCTGTCTGGTCTTACAATATCCTCAGAAAAATCCTTAGGCAGTTCGAGGCTTTCAGGCAAAGGGGTCAGCTTTTCCTTCCAGAATTTTAGCTGAAGATCCTTTGTCCCTTGTTCCATCATTCTGCGCTGCCAGATAGCGTAGTCAGAATATTGTATAGAAAGTTTCTCAAGAGATCTGGTTCTTCCATATTTGTGGGATTCATAGAAATGGATGAATTCATTAATAAAGATTTTAATTGACCAGCCGTCACAGATAATATGGTGCATGAGCACAAAAAGAATATGATCGCATTTACCTAGTTCAAATAAAAAGGTTTTTAATAGTGGCCCTTTTTGCAGGTCGAAAGGATGGGCGGCCTCATTTTTAATAAATTCATTTATTTTTTCAAGAGTTTCTTCCTGCTGCTCTGCTGTATCAAATGCAACTATATTAAGCTTAAAGTCAGACTTTTCAGAAATTACCTGAAGGAATTCATCATTCTCACTTTTAAAGGCAGTGCGAAGTATTTCATGCCGGTTAATAATTTCCTCTATACTTTTCTCCAGTGTCTGCTTATCTAGTTCTCCTTTTATTCTAACAGCAAAAGGAATGTTATATCCAGTGCTTTTCTTCTCTTCGAGCTGATCAAAGAACCATAGGCGTTTCTGTGCAAATGACATAGGCACCAATTTTTGCCCGGTTTTCTTCTGTTTAAGCCTTTGTTCGAGTAGTGCTCTTTTTTCAGGAGAAAGTTGTTTGATCTTCTCAGTTAAATCATCCATTTTGCTCTTCTTTTTTTATTCAGGGGTAGGTTAAAGAGGTACATTATATTTTTAGCATGTGGGATCACTCATTCTTAAAAGCAGACTGCTCCTTTTCAAGGAGTCTTTTTGCCTCATCATCTGATATCATTTCGATCTCGCTTATCATTTTTTCAAGCTCATCATTTTGAGAGTTCTGCTTTTCTATTTTCATCTCTTCTATTAATTCAATAGAGGGGCTATTACTAATAATCTCTGCAAGGTCGGCAATGCATGGATTTTCAAATAACTTAGACAGGGGAATATTTACTTTCATTCTTTCTCTAATTCTTGAGATAAATTGCACAGCAAGGAGTGAATGTCCCCCCATTTCAAAGAAATTATCATATATTCCAACAGTTTTAACATTCAGGAGCTCAGAACATATTTCGCATAATATCTTTTCTTTTTCACTCCCTGCTGCAACATATTTTGATCTGCTCAGCTGCTTTAGTTCCGGTGAAGGAAGAGCTTTAAGATCTATTTTTCCATTAGAGGTTAAAGGTATTGAATCTACAAACATAAATACCGATGGGATCATATAGTCAGGAAGTCTTTTCTTCATAAAAGCTCTTAACTCGAAGATGTCTGGAGTTTCATCATCATTTTCTACTACCAGGTAAGCAACGATTCTTCTGTCTTCTTTTTCATCATTATATGTGCTAACAACTATATCCTTAAAGGTTTTGAACTCATCTATAGCATTTCTTATTTCGCCAATCTCAATTCTAAAGCCGCGGATCTTAACCTGGCTGTCAGTTCGTCCAATAAAATCAATTCTTCCATCGGAGAGATATTTTGCCAAGTCACCCGTACGGTAAAGCCTGCTTCCAGGCTCACTGCTAAAATGATTGGGAACAAATTTCTCTGCTGTCATTGCAGCCCGGTCTTTATAGCCATATGCAAGTCCTGGGCCTGCGATATATAACTCTCCCTTTACACCTACTGGTACAGGATTCATATAACTGTCCAGAATATAGGTCTGGAAATTGTCTATCGGAAAACCTATAGGAGTAGATTGGTTATTATTATCATCGCACAAATTCATTGTAGCACATACAGTTGTCTCAGTAGGGCCATAGGCATTGAAGAACTCATATTCCTTAGACCACTTATTAGCAAGATTAGCAGGGCATTTTTCCCCAGCTACAATGATAGTCTTAAGGTGTGGGAATATCTTTTCACCTGAAGAGTTTCTCTCAGGTATCACAGCAAGTAGAGAAGGTGGCAGTGTTACTGTTGTAATATCAAGCTTGTTTATTACATCTATGAAATAATCCATTATGGAATGAACAATCCCGGTAGATATTATACTAAGAGATGCTTCATTAAGAAGTGCCATAACAATCTCCCATACAGAGGCATCAAAGCTAAGAGAAGCAAACTGGAGTACTCTGCTTGAATGACTAATATGGAAGGCTTTCTTCTGCATCGAAGATAAGTTACATAAGCCTTTGTGGTGAAGTAGTGTACCTTTAGGTTTACCTGTTGAGCCCGATGTATATATGACATATGCCAGGTCCTGAGGAGTTACATAATATTTAGGATTAGTATTATTCATCATAGCTATTTCATCGCGCAGTGTATCTACACAAAGGACAATACCATCAAAGTCTGAAATATTTGTCTTAAGGTTTTCTTCTGTAAGCAGTAATGCTATCTCCGAATCTTTTATCATATAGCTAATTCTTTCAGAAGGATACATAGGATCAATGGGTACAAATGCACAACCGCTCTTTAGCACAGCTAAAATACTTACTATCATATCAGATGAACGCGACATTGATATTCCGATTAAATCTCCCTTTTCAGCTTTATGACTCCTAATAAAACGTGCAAGCTGATTCGACTTTTCATTAAGCTCCTGATAGCTCATATATTTCGTACTTATTGAACCTTCATCAATATCAGAAAATGTAAGAGCTATTGCATCAGGGCAATTTTCTGCAATCTTTTCAAAAAGTCCATTGACCGTGCTATTTTCAGGATAATCCGCCCGGGTATTGTTCCATAGATTTACAATGACGCTTATTTCATCTTCGTTAAGAAGCGAAAGGGAAGACAATTTTTTCTTAGGCTCTGATATCATTTTGTCGATAAGTTTTATATAGTAAGACATCATATCTTTAATTGTATCTAATTCGAACAGAGCCGTGTTATATTCCCAAAGGACATCAAACTTATTATTATCTTCTACAACAGTAATTGAAAGGTCATATTTCGAAGTATTGTTTTCTGTTGACCATGGTTCAACTTTCAGGTCTTTTAGAGTAAACTTTTCACCCTGAAAGTTCTGATAAATAAAGGCCACCTGAAATATAGGTGAGTGGCTTAAATTCCTTTCCGGCTGAATAATTTCAACAAGCTTTTCAAATGGCATATTCTGGTGTTCATAGGCTTCAAGTATATTATCCCTTAACTGTCTCAATATTTCAATGTAGCTTAAATCAGGGTCCAGTTTAGTTCTAATTACAAGTGTATTTACAAAGAAACCAATAAGATCTTCAAGTTCTTTTCTAATTCTATTAGCTACAGGAGTTCCAACGATTATATCATTGCTACCTGAATATTTGCTAAGCAGTATCTGAAAAACAGAAAGAAGGACCATATATGGAGTTGCCCCTTCTTTTCGGCTAAAAGACAATATACGTTCAGAAATATCTTTCTGGATTGTCACAACTTCAGTATGACCTTCAAAGCTCTGGACGGCACCTCGTGGATGGTCAAATGGCAAGTCAAGCACGGGCAGTTCCCCCCGAAGTTTTTCTTTCCAGTAATTAAGCGATCTTTCAAAAGTTTCACCCTTAAACCATTCTTTCTGCCAGATCGCATAGTCGGCATACTGAACTTTAAGTTCAGGAAGTATAGCTTCTTTTGATTCAGGATCCAGAAAACTATTATAGAGCCTAGAGAATTCTTTAACTATTACTCCAGCTGACCAGCCGTCAGAAATAATATGGTGTGAAACAAAAATAAGTATATGTTCTTCTTCCTGAAGCTTTAATAGCTTTACTCTAAAAAGAGGTCCTTCTTTCAGGTTAAATGGCATCCGGATGAAATTATCTGCCGAATACTTTACTTCATCAAACATGCCCTCCATTATATGTTCTGATAGATCTTCCAGTTCAACCTTAAAATCGAGATCATCTTTTATAAGCTGATAAGGCTCGCCATCTTGTTCCAAAAATACAGTTCTTAGTATCTCGTGGCGTTTTACTATCTCTTTAACACTTAAGTCCAGGGCACGCACATTTAATTCACCTTCAATCCAAAGAGCAACGGGTATATTGTACATGCTGCTACCAGGAACAAGCTGGTCCAAAAACCAGAGCCTTTCCTGTGAAAATGAAAGTGGAATTTTACCAGCTCTTTTTGATATGGATAATTCAAGATTCTGCTTATCGGGAACATTCCTCATATTGTCAATTTTCTTTGCCAGAAGGGCAATAGTTGGATTATTAAATATCTCACGAAGAGGAATGTCAACTTTAAATGATTCCTTTATTCTTGAAATAAGTTGTGTAGCTTTCAAGGAATGGCCTCCAAGTTCAAAGAAATCATTATTTATCCCAATTTTATCTACTTTTAAAAGATTAGACCATATGCTGATTAAAATCTCTTCAGTAATTGTATAGGGTTTTTCATATTTACAATCTAAGAGATTATCCAAATACTCATAGCTCTCAAGTGTCTTGCGGTCAATTTTACCACTATTAAGCATAGGCAGTTGTGTGAGCATTATAAAAGCAGAGGGGACCATATATTCAGGAAGGTTTTTCTTTACAAAGTCAGTAACATCTCCTGAAATATTTTCTTTTGAATTATTCTTTAGAGATTGGTCTTTTTCTGAATAGAAGCAGACAAGTGCTTTTTCACCTGTTTTAGTTTGT
This sequence comes from Bacteroidota bacterium, assembly GCA_030706145.1. GTDB lineage: Bacteria > Bacteroidota > Ignavibacteria > Ignavibacteriales > SURF-24 > JAUZPB01. The sequence continues at coordinate 3,386 of JAUZPB010000161.1, read as the reverse complement.
CTTAAAAGGACAGCATTTTGTTTAATTGAAGGACACTGATTTATTATGGCTTCAACTTCACCTAGCTCAATTCTAAAGCCGCGGAGTTTAACCTGGTTGTCGGCTCTTCCTTTTATTTCTAGGTTTCCATCCGGAAGGTATCTTACAAGGTCACCTGTCCTATAAAGTCTTTGACCAAGCATTCTGCCAAAGGGATCCGGGACAAACCTTTCAGCAGTTAAATCAGGACGGTTGATGTATCCTCTTGCAAGACTGATCCCACCAATGTACAATTCACCCGTAACGCCAACGGGGACTGGATTCATAAACCTATCAAGAACGTAGACTGTCGTATTTTCTATAGGAGCACCAATTGGAATACTTTCCAGGTTTTCATTTTCCTTTACATAATAAAATAATGTTCCAACTGTAGCTTCCGTTGGCCCGTAACCATTTATAAATTTCAGGCTTTTTGACCAGTTAAAAGCAATTTCTTTTATGCAGCTTTCACCAACAGAGGCTACTATCTTAAGGTTGGGAACCTTCTCAAGTGAAAGATTTGCAAGAACCGAAGGGGGCACTGTAATAATGCTGACCTTTTTTTCATTTATCAGACTTGTCAATATTTCCGGTGAGATAAGATCCTCTCTTTTTGCTAGTATTAGTTCCGCACCAGAAATAAGTGCAGGAAAGATCTCACCTACAGAAGCATCAAAACTTAAAGAAGCAAACTGCAGCATTTTTGAATTTTCTGAAATATCAAATACTTTACCTAGCGAATATCCCATATTAGATAAACCTCTGTGCTGCAGCATTACACCTTTTGGTTTTCCTGTTGAGCCTGAAGTATATATTATGTAAGCCAAATTCTGGCTATTTACATTTATAGGAAGATCTTCTTCTGGCAAAGAAGATAATTCATCTGACAATTTATCTGTAAAAATAAGATTTAATCCTTCTACAGATAAGCCGCCAATAAGGTCTGTCTTAGTAAGTAAATTTTCTGCTTTGGAATCAGAAAGAATATATTCAATTCTATCTTTTGGATATGAAGGGTCAATTGGAAGATATGCTCCTCCAGATTTTAATACTGCAAGAATAGCTATTATCATCTCAGGGGATCTTTCAAAGATTATTGCAGTTATCTTTTCTGGACCTACACCCTTTCTTCTTAGATACCAGGCTAGTTTATTTGCTCTTTTATTTAGCTCAAAGTAACTTACTGTTTCATCTTCAAATCTTAAAGCTACTGCCTGAGGATGCTCCTTTGCCTTCTGTTCAATTATTTCATGCAGGCACTTATATTCTTTTATATTATCTTTAGGGCTGTTCCACTCATTTAATATTTTATTTAATCTCGCCTTATTTATTGCAGGAATATCTTTAATTAAAGTTGTATCCGGACTTAAAGCTATCGCTGAAATTACAGTCTCGAGGTAATCGAGCACCTGGCAGATAATATCTTCTGAGTACTGTTCTTCATCAAACAATATAATAAGCGGGAGCTCATTTTCAGGGGCAGAGATAAAGGCAACCGGATAGTTTGCTTTTGAATAGATTTTTATATCACTTATCTGAGCATTTCTTTTACTATTGATGTTTTCTGCACTAACAGGATAGTTCTCGAAAACAAAAATATTATCAAAGAGCTGCTGGTTCTTTGGAAGGCCGCTTAAGCTCTGGATATCGACCAAGGAGGTGTGCTCATATTCCTTATAATCTGCATTTTCAATATAAACTTCTTTAAACCAATCGGTTAATTTTTTCGAAAGGTCTATCTTTGCCCGGAAAGGAATTGTATTGATAAACATACCTATCATAGTTTCAATTCCCGGAATATCAGCTGTTCTACCTGAAACAGTATGCCCAAAAGTAATATCTTCTTCAGATGAAAAGCGGCATAAGGTTAAGGCCCAGGCTCCCTGCAATATTGTATTAAGTGTTATTTTATTCTCACGTGCATACTGCTTTACTTTTTTTGTTATCTCACCGTTAAGTGTTCTCTTTAAGCTTTTATAGCTTTCTTTTATAGATGGATCAGCTATCTGCATTTTCTTTGGCAGGCCAGCTTTTGTTGAGTAACCTGAGAGTTTTTCCTTCCAGAACTTTTCAGCTTTGATCTTATCCTGCCTTTCAAGCCAGCTAATATATTCTTTAAAAGGAAGGGCTTCAGCTGTTGAAATATCTTTACCCTGGCATATGCTGTCGTAATAGCTAAATATTTCGTTTAGGAGAATTGAACGTGACCATCCATCAAGAAGCAGGTGATGACAACTCCATATAAGGACGTAATCATCTTTAGAAGTCATAATAATTGTAAGTCTAAGTAGAGGAGCCTTATTAAGCTGAAAACCCTTTCGTCTATCTTCTTTTAAGAACTCATCAATTCTACTGTCCTGCTCTTCTTTACTAAGATCCGACCAATTCAAAACCTCGAAAGGGATAGTAACCATCCTGTAGACTACCTGAAGCATTTGCTCAACCTTTTTCCACACAAAAGCAGTTCTTAGAATGCTGTGGCGTTTTACAGCTGCATTCCATGCTGCAAAAAAAGCATTTATATTTAATTCTCCTTTTATTCTGCAGGAGAGCTGTTCAAAGTAAACAGCCGATTCAAGAGACAAAACGCTATGATAAAGAATACCCTGCTGCAAAGGAGACAGTGGGTAAATTGCTTCAATGTTTTCCTTTTCATTTTTCATTTTTCAACCCTCATCTAACTCGTCTAAAAGGTTTTCAATTTGCTTTTCATCCAGGCCGAAATCATTTTTAGTTGAAGAAAGTACTTCGCTAATGTTACTACTTAGAATGTACTTAAGAATTGCCTGAAGGTTACTCATATATAAATCAGCCAGATATGAAATAGTCTTTTTGCTGTGCAGGTTCTTACTATATGTCCAGTATACATTCAACCTTTGGTCAATTATGCTAGCCGAAAAGTCAAGTATATATAATCGTTTATTCTTAATTGCTCTTTCTTTTTTAACTGCCGAAGAGAGTATTTCATATCCAGATTGTGATATCTCCTGATTAAACTGTCCAAGATAGTTATAACTCATTTCGGGTGTAGGATATCGCCTTATGTTTTCTGAAAGGGTATTGTTCTTATTTAGATATTTTAGCAAGCTATAGCTTATCCCCTTTTCAGGAATGCCATTTATTTTTTCTTTTATCATGGCGATAATATTTCCAACTTCAGAAATACTTCCATCCACACTTTCAGCTTTAATAAAAAGTGGATAGATTGAAGTAAACCAGCCAATAGTTCTTGAAACATCTATTTGATCAGAAAACTGAGTATCTCTGCCATGGTGTTCCAAATCAATGTAGAGAGAAGAACTGTTGGTCCACTGTGTAATTGTCTTATAGAGAGCTGCAATTAAAAGTTCGTTTATACTAAGAAGACC
>JAUZPB010000160.1 GCA_030706145.1 Bacteroidota bacterium | reverse complement strand
TAATTTGCGCCAAAGTAAAGAGCATTCTTTACCGCATTTAACCGAAACCTGATTTTTAATCGATTTTGCTGATTGCGGTGGGGAATACTATTATTGTATCTAGGTAAAAAAGGATTTTTGTCATTTTTTATCATAATTGGTAGTGTTCTTTTTAACAGAATTTACGGGGAAATTATGGCGCATCTTAAGCTACCTTTATTTATACTCATTTCTTTAATATCATTTAATCTTTTTGCACAGGGCACGGCAATCAATACTTCAGGCAACGCAGCTGACGGTTCAGCAATTCTTGACGTGAGCTCCACGTCTCAGGGAATGCTCTGTCCGCGAATGACAGCAGCACAGAGGTCTGCTATTTCTGCTCCGGCAACAGGATTACTTGTTTACCAGACAGACGGCACTGCTGGCTTCTACTTTAATTCCGGAACCTCAGGATCGCCTGTCTGGACTTTGCTTGAAAACAGAAAGCTCAGCGGGACATATCCAGCCGGTATTCAGGTCTTTGATGCAAGCTCTGCAACAGACTTTACAGTAACAGATCTTAATGTCAGATATGTATTTCTTGATTGTAAAGGAGTAACGGCAGCAAGCAAAAATTTTGTTCTTACACTTCCATCAGCATCTTCTTATCTCCCAGGAACTATTATCGCAATTGCAACTAACACAAATTCAGCATCAGCTCCTGGTACATTTAGTTTAATATCACTGGGCTCTACACTTAACAGTTCCAGCCAGAATAATACACCAATGGATACGAAGGTAAGCACAGGTGTTACAGGGGGCGGACGCTATATGTCAGATGGTATTTCCAAGTGGTACAGGCTTACAAATTAGTATTGATCTTCATTTATTCACTCAGGATTTATTATGAAAATTCCTTTTGTCTTTCTGTTATTGTTCTTAATGCTGAAAGCAGATATATGTCCGCAGTTAAGAAATGCATCGGGGACAACAATAAATATTAAAAGCGGGACATATCTCGTACTTGGAGGTAACTTTACAAACAGCGGGACACTAACAGCACAATCAGGTTCAACAGTTGCTTTCAGGGGCAGCGCCATACAGACAATCAGTGGAACGGGCAGTGAAACTTTACAGAGCCTTACAATCAATAATTCCAGCGGCCTCTCCTTAAGCAGCAATATATCTATTAACGGAAGCCTGACATTAACCGCGGGTAATATACAGACCAATTCAAATACAATTTACTTTGGTTCATCTGCTACTGATCCCATGGAGACATCATCCGCAAAAATTATCGGGACAGCCTCTATGAACTCAAGGGCTGTGGGAACCGGAACACTAAGTTTCCTGGGAGCAAACATTACGGGAAATTCAGATATAGGGAACGTTGCAATCTCCAGAGTAACAGGCAGTTCTGGTGTTATCAGCAACAGTGGAAATAACAGTATTCAATCTTCCTGGACTTTCACAGCGGGTGGTACTACTCCTTATGCAAACAGAAGTCTGACATTAACGTGGCTAAGCAGCTTCGACAATGGAAAGACTTTCAGCGCAGGAAATAAAGCTCAGGTATGGACAAGCACAAATGGAGGTACATCATGGTCGACGCTTGGATCTTCCTCTGACGTATCAGGAAGTAATCCCAGGTCAATATCAAACGCAGTAACTTCTTTACTTAAGTTTACCGTAATTGATGCGTCTTCTCCTCTGCCTGTAGAACTTCTCAGCATTAATGCCGCACAGGTTAATCAGTCTGTTGAGATAAAGTGGAAAACTGCACAGGAGATAAATAATTATGGTTTTGAAATAGAAAGGAAGTCACAGAAATCAGAATGGGAAATGCTTGGTTTTGTTAAGGGATATGGCAGCAGCCGTTCGCCTCGTGAATTCTCATTTACAGATAATCAGCCGCCAGCAGGCAGGACTCAATACAGATTGAAGCAGATAGACAATGACGGGCAGTTCAAATATTATGACGCCCTTAGCATTGATGTCAACGCCCCCCGGGAATATTGTCTCATGCAGAACAGCCCTAATCCATTTAATCCTTCAACGGCAATAAAATTCCAGCTGCCGATGAATACTTTCGTGTCAGTTAAAGTTTATGATATGCTGGGCCGTGAAATTACTTCTCTAATAAATGAAGAAAAACCTGCCGGCAGCCACATAGTTTACTGGAACGGGCGTGATATGAACGGGCAAATGGTTTCAAGCGGAGTGTATCTGTACAAGCTTACTGCTGGCACGTATACTGAAACACGCAAGATGAACCTGCTGAAATAACAAAAACCTCCTGGTCACTATTTGGACACTGCCTTTTCAAATAGTGCAAAAATAGGCTAAATCCACAATATTTTTTGAGAGGCGTAACGAATCCCTGTCTCTCCGCAAAAGAAATAAAAGCTCAAAATCATTTGATTTTGGGCTTTTTTCGTTTTACGCCGCCTGAAATAAGTCCCAATATTCCAAATAAAACAGATAATAAAAATAGGCCTGGACACTTTTTGGCCATCTCTGCCCTGTTGACCTTCCATTTCTTTTAGGCATGTATCTCTGAACAGTTGACTGAGAGACATTTATTCCAAGCTTTATTAGTTCCCCATGAATCCTTGGGACACCCCAGAGAGGATTCTCATTTGCAATCTGCCGTATGAGATCTATTACTTCCATCTCAAGCTTTGGCTTTCCGTCTTTGTGTCTGCTTTTTCTTCTCCAGTATGATTTGAAAACCGTTCTGTGCCATTTGATTACTGTCTCAGGTTTTACTATAAAGACTTTTTCTTTCTAGTTAGACAGAAGAACTTTAATTATACTGAAGACTAACCGATCTGATCTTATAATTTGTAAATTAGGGTTTGTTCTCTGCAGGATTTCTATTTGTCTTCTGAGAATTATGTTTTCAAATTTTAGCTGAGCTTTAGTTTTGAAGAAGTTCAGAAAGAATAGCAACAGGGATTTAAGCATCGGGTCCAGTTATTTATTGAAAATTACCCGCCACTGATAAGGAAAGAATGCTTCAGGTTTATACAAAATTTGATTAAATTCGCATGGACAGTTTTTAACAGGCACAGGGTATTTTCAATGAATGCAATTGTTAATGATTTTTGTACTAAAATCACTGAGTTGTCAACAACTTTAACCGAAGCCGAAATTTCTGCAATTTGTGCATGCATGAATGATTACCTGGAAAGTATTCATACTATTGAAAATTCATTAAATGCAATCATAAATTCAACGAGTAAAGATATTATTCAGGATGAATTAGTCAATCTGCAGATTGAGCTGGTGAATCACATAAAGCCACATATTACGTCCATAGAAAGTCCGTTAATGAAATTGATCAATGAAATAGAGTAGTTCATTTTATTTAGCTGAATTTTAACTTATGTACCAATCATTTCATTAGTTGAAATGTATAAAACTGCACCGGCTATAATTAACATAAAAGCTTGGAATTTTTACTTTAGCTGGTTCTATTCCGATGGCGGGAGCGAAAGAAATAAGCGTAAAAGAACAAAGGATATTATGGTATTATACTTATCATCATATGAGTACCAAGAATTCGAAGTCCCAAGAAGAATTCTAAACTACCAGAAAGGGAAAATAAATAATAGAAATGTATTATCTGTTGAGATTGATGAACCAGTTATTGGACAGGAATATGGATTTGGAGGAATAGATATTTATACTTTGTATTTAGTAAATAGATTTGATGAGAATGCTTTTGATAATTTTGATTCATTCCCTATAGATGTTCATGTTTTCATTCCGAAGAGCCCTAAAGATCATGTGCCAACATCTCTTTCGGATATGCAGAACATCGCCTGGGCCTGTTTATATGATAATGAAGAGGATGCAAAAACACATAGAGTAATTTAAGTGGTCTGGTTAAAATTTCGAATATATCCACCTTGTAGTCGTTTCCGATGGCGGGAGCGATAAATATATCCCAATGTTCCCAATTTTATTTAGACCGAAGCTAATTCCCTTGTCACGTCGACCATATCTATTAATATTCGCCAATATTATCTTGACAGTTTCTGAATAGATATTTAGGTTTGTTCAAAATTTTAAGACCAGATACACTCTTATACTTATTATGAAAATGAAAGACAAATATATAAGATTATTCCCTTCCTTTGGAATAATGGTATTTATTTCAATTTTGTTCCTGATAACATTATCAGCATTATGCTATTCTTATCCAGAGATTCCTCGAGAACTAAGACTTAAAGAATATTACTACAAAGAAGACATAATGCCCGAATGGATGATCTATGATCAAAAGATAAGAAGTCTTCCTCACGCTCTTTATAAAAACCTGAGAAGAAAAACCACTACTTTTTATGTTAATGGAACAAAGAAATATTCAGAAATATATGATTATAACAAAGATGGATTTCTGATCAGAGACTCCAGGGGTACTCCTTCAAGCCTGCAGGAAATGAAATCATATGATTTTGGCAGTAATGGTTTGGTTATCAGATATTTTCAACCAGGAGTGGATGGGCTTAAGGGATTTAATTACCATTATAATTTCGACAAATACAACAAGCTCATTAGAGTGTGGACAGACTATGATGAAAAAGGAACATCGGTTGAATACATAAACGATTATGAATGCGTTGAATATCCAAACAGAGGCGATCATCTGACAAAAAGAATAAAATGGAATAAAGAAGGGTTAATTCTCTATTGTGACGAAGATAATCACTATGGAGAAAGGAATATTTATAAATACGATGAAAAAAGCAGGGTTGCTTTTTCAATCACCTTTTCCAAATATGATACAACCAGAATTGACTCTGCATTTTACAATCAGAATCTTAATCTGGTTTGCCATAATACTTATTACAAAGATAGGACTAAAACAGGAAAGCTTGAGCTGTATTCCAGTTATAAAGATGAGTACGTTTATGACTCAAATGGATATTTGACAGCAGAATACAACTACAACGCTGCCGGACAGCTTGAAAGCAAACATGCTTATGAGCATAATATAACCCAGGGTTATAAAGAATACGTTCACACCACATATTTTCCAATAAGTAAAACAATAACTAAACATATTGAAAGATATAACCATAACAATCAGTTACTATGGGAATGCGACTGGACTGATTTTAGCAAAAATATAATCGAAAGAGTTGAAAGAAACCTGTATTCAGATACCCTTTTGGTCGAGAAAGAAGTAAAAAGTAAATCATATTCTTACAGCGAAAAATACAAGTATGATAATGACGGAAATCTTATTGAAACTATATCATTTGACAATAACGGGAAATTAGTAAAAAGAGGTCATACATTTAACAAAAATGAAATAACCAAAGACCAGTTTGGAAGGATTATTTCAATAAAGAAATTTAAGAATAGTGAACTTATACTTGAGTATGCTTTTGAATATTACAATAATGAGATAAAACCCAGTAGGAGTGATGAAAGTACTTGCAGATTTAACTGGTATATCATCCTTGGGGTCACTGGTATTTTCAGTGTAATTGCATTCTTTTTTTATTTCCAAAGGAAGAAATGACTATTTTTAAAACATAACTTCGCAAACTTTTTTTAATTACTTAAATCACCATTTCACTTAATATCGGTCTTAAGTGATGCCCTTTGTTTTAGTTCCGATGGCAGGAGTGGAAGGATAACTAATGAACATTTATAGGAAAGAAATATGTTACATCTGTGAAACTAAGCTTGATTTTACCGGAGTCTTTATTTGTAAACTCATACTGAAAAACTACATAAAATACTTTCTGGCAAGATAGCAATCACAAATACTTTAATCTATAATCCCGAGTTTAAACATCACTGCAATATTTGCGGTGAGCATGATAACAGAGTCATAATAAATTATCCTAATTGGTTTTATATGTGTAACATCTGTCTCGAAAGTAGCGTCAACAGATATATGATCAGATAATTAATAGATAGTATAAATAACTTCCTCTTAACATTCTAAACTGATATATGTTCAAGATTGAATTTGTCGGCAATAAAAACAAAAAGCTAAAAATTGGGAATTTGATTATTGAAGATTTCCAGGAAACATTTTTATCATCCTTAAGATACTGGACTGAGAATGAATACATAGATCATTGGTACAAGTCTATTGAAGCGGTAATAAATGGGGCTGAAGTTACAGCTTTGATCACTTCCATGGCTGACCCAAAGGACAAGAGAAATGTAATTTTCTCATGGCCTATCTACAGAATCAAAGATGATATTTATATACATAATAGAATATTGTTTATAAAAAAAATTGAAAAGGATTTTCAGGAAGAGTTCTCTTTAGACAATCTGGATAAATATCTTAGTCCAAGAGAAACATTTAATGAGGATGGGAAAAAATTATCGGAATGGAAAACATCAGTTGAGACCTTAAGATCTTTTATAATAGGTACTAAATAATAATATAATTTATTATAGTCGTTTCCGATGGCGGGAGCGGAAGTAACATGACATAGATCAGGAAAGGGTACTTCAGAATAACTAGAATTTTCTATAAATTCACGCAGATGATATTTGAACAAGGACAATAAAACAATGATGACAGAAACAAAGAGCCTAAGAATTGAAAAAGCAAGTTCATTAGATAGGCTTTATGCTTTACTAATTGATTATTGTATTATTTTTATTCTTCCAATGGCTGTATTGATAGTTTTTAATCAAGAGTTAAATTTTAAGTTGATGAATACTGTTAGTCAGATTTGCCTATTAATATTATTGTTTAAGGATGTATTCGGAAGAAGTATAGGTAAGAAAATAATAGGATTAACAATTGTAAATAAGCTGGACTACACAAAAAAGGTAAATCCTTTTATAACGATCATCAGGAATTTCTTTCTGATATTTGGAATTCTTGAAACTTTAGTAATACTCTTTACTGGTGAAAAAAGGATTGCTGATATGGTAACAAACTCAATTGTAGTTAAGATATATAAAGAAGTGCCCCCCTTGAAGTTACAGGATGAGCAATTTAAGGATGATCTATCTGAAGCAACTGAATGTATTATGTGCGGGTCCGAAATAAAACCTAATAGCATAAAATGTGATAATTGCGGTTGGACTTATAAAAACTAATAACAAAAAAAGTATCTTCACAAGCAGCTCTGCCATAAATATCAACTGTTCCGATGGCGGGAGCGGAAACAATATGGCTGGACTATAACATTAGCAAAATAAACTCCTTTATGAAATTATCTACCAAAGCAATACTAGCCTTCCGTTCTTTAGGAAGGGACATTGATGAACAATGGGTGGATTGGGCAGTATCAATGATGCTTCAGAACTATGATACACCTCATCTGAACATTCTGGCTGGCATTAGTCCACCCTTTTATCAGACGGAGTTAATGTTTATTGTCGACAAAGCTCTTAAAGAGTTAGGGCTTGACTGGTCAGATAAAGGAAAGGTGGTAAAAGAATATATTGTTGAACTACTTGAAAAGCTCCTAAGTGGTGAACTATCAAAGAAATTTGCGCTTGGAGAGATAAAGGATATTTATGTTGAAGAAGATTATAAAGATGACCTTCATGATTTCTATTTACTTTATTATGCTTTAGATGATCTTGAAACTTCAGAAGTTCAATGGTATTGGAATGGTGCAGATCGAAAGAACATTGATAAAATAATAACTACGGTTTCAATAAGCTGGATTCAGAAGTATTCAGGATAATGTAATTTAGTAATTTATAAAGAACATGACTGTTGTTTCCGACGGCGGGAGCGGAAAGAAGGATTTCATCTATACCTCTTTTGATTTAATGTAACGGGTGAACTGTTAACTTTCCAATTATTTGTAAAGAGGAGCCTTTAACTATTTCAATAAATTCTTTAATATTGCATTTAAGATGGAAGGATTTAATGTTACATATAGAGTTCATGCTATTCAAAGGATGTTTGAACGGAATGTCAGTGCAACTGATGTTTTAGAAGTGTTGAGGCATGGACAGGTAGTTCAGGATTATCCTGATGATACACCGCATCCTTCCAAACTGCTGATGGGTAAAACTGCTAATCGGGTAAAACATGTTGTTGTAGCAGAAAACCATGTAGATAAAGAAATAATTACTATAACTGTATATGAACCTGATCCGCTGAAATGGGAGCCAGGGTTCTTAAAGAAGAGGCCACAATGAAATGTGTAATTTGTAAAAGCGGTGAAACACAAGCCGGGCATACAGTTGTAACTCTTACAAGAGGAGAATTTGTAATCGTCTTTAAGAATGTTCCAGCTGAAATCTGCCAGAACTGTGGGGAGGAGTATGTGAATGATAAGACTACTACCACATTGCTTGAAATTGCAAACGACTCCTTTGAAAAGGGTGTAGTCGTAGATGTCCGTGACTATAAGGCTGCTTAAGAAAATATTTAAAACCTCTTGGTCACTATTTGGTCATTGCTAAAAAAATCTGTCCTGGACACTTTTTGGACACTAGTTTTTTAGAGATTTGAAAATTTCACACGCGCGGGTCGAATCTAGCCACTCAAAATTCAGCTCAATTTCGCAACAATTGCATCAAATATATCTTCATTCTGGTGGTTGAAGCTGAATTCTATTTCCTTTAGAAAGATAATGAAGTACTTCTGTTCTGTACCCTTGTAGCTATAGAATCTCTCAGCTGCAAATCTCCAGAACCTTTCCAGCTGGCTTATATGTCCCTGCCTATCTGTATTCATCAGCTCATTTTTTAGCCGTTCATAGGAAAAGTCATAATCTCCGATCTTCATACGGAAAAGGTTAAATAACATTTTAACAGTCTTGTAGTTAAGACCAAACTCATCCGAAGTCGCCTCTGCTGAGAACTCCAGGGCAAAATACTTCAGGCATATCAAAAACTATGACGACATTACTTACGGTAATATATGTAAATGCGTTCGCTCCCCATTCGACTTGCCTGCTTCTTTTTTTCGGAAATTTATTTATGTTTGAAGAACAAATTGACTGTTCTTATTTCTCATAATTCATTCAGATCTTCGCTCTCAGGATTCTATTTCGTTAAACTGC
>JAUZPB010000016.1 GCA_030706145.1 Bacteroidota bacterium | reverse complement strand
GGGGTAGCAAAGCTCTATGGGTACTGGATAATAGTAAACTACAGGGAAGCATATAACCTATTTGCTTGTAATGGCATACTCTTTAACCATGAGTCACCAAGGCGTGGTGAGACATTTGTAACCAGGAAGATAACACGTGCAGCAGCAAGGATAGTCTTAGGGCTTCAGAAGAGCCTTTCACTTGGGAACCTGAATTCAAAGAGAGACTGGGGCTATGCACCCGAGTACTGTGAAGGGATGTGGAGAATACTTCAGCATGAAAAGGCAGAAGACTTCGTCTTAGCTACAGGAGAGATGCATACGGTAAAAGAATTTACAGAGCTTACATTCCGTGAACTTGGAATTGAGATTCAGTGGAAGGGGAAGGAAGAAAATGAAAAAGCCGTTGTAAGTTCAATAAATAAAGATTTAGTCTTAAATATTCTTAAAGCTCAGCAAGAGAAGCAGCAAAATTCAAAGTTCAGCCTTCAGAGTTTAGAAAAGAGCATAGATCAGAACCTAAAAGAAGGTGACTGCATAGTTGAGGTAAATCCAAACTACTACAGGCCCACTGAAGTTGAGCTTTTAATTGGTGATGCCTCAAAGGCTAAAGAAAGGCTTAACTGGACCCCAAAGACAAAGTTTAGTGAGCTTGTAAAGCTAATGGCAAAAGCAGACTTAGAGCTAACAATTAAAAAAGGTTATTGATCAATATATAAACCAGGAGAGCTCCTGCAAGTGAAAAGAACTCTCAAACAAGTAAAAAGGCTCATCGTTGGTGTAGTAGGTTTTACAGTAACACTAATTGGTGTTGCAATGATTGTGTTGCCAGGTCCGGCCTTTATAGTCATACCTGCCGGGCTGGCAATACTTGCGACCGAGTTTCTGTGGGCGCGAAAACTTTTAGATTCAGTTAAAGAAAAGTTCAGAAATCAGATAGATAAAGCCAAGGGCAAAAATGGCTTATTTGGGAGATTTATGAATATAGTTCATAATATTTTCGGTAAAGCCGATAAAAAACAGCACTAACAGGGCATTTGGTTCAAGGAATAATCCATAAAATATTTTAAAACGTTTGCGTCTGGCAAGAATTTGAAATATTTTAGGGTTGGTTTTTTTATATTTTGGAAAAAAAGATGGACCAAGTAAATAATCAAGCCGAACAGATGGCTGATTTAACATTTGAATTAGTGAAAACATGGCGGGACAATGAACTTTTCTTAGCCGAAAAATTTAATCTTACTCCTGTTGAGTTTAAATTCCTCCGTTTCTTCAGAAATTCAAATTCCTTAAATGTTAAGGAGTTGGTTAAGCTGATGAATCTTACCCCTGGAAGGATCACACATATTATTACTTCTCTGGAATCAAAAGGACTGATTACAAGAGAAATTGATCCGGACGATAGGAGAGGCATTATTGTTTTGCTCACCGAGTCAAGTCTGCCTCTTATTAAAAACCTTAACGAAAACCACATAAGACTGCACAGCGAGATACTCTCTCACATGGAAGCCGAAAGAATCCCAAGTGTTATCTCTGCAATGGAGGAATTAGTGAAGGGATTTAAGAACTGGTCAGAGGTTAAATAGGACAATAAGCTCTACGATTCATTAAAATTTCTACGACAGTTAGAATGCTATATCTTACCGGGTGTTTTATATCCTCCGGACCGCTTTACTATGTTTAAAATTCAAGCCTAAACTTGAGAGCTTTGGGGTCCTTGAAGTGTAACTTATTTATTAAACTACAGTCTAAAAGCTAAAAAATATCTATCGGAAGTATCAACATGAACAAGATTTTTACTGTTTTAGCCTTAGTGTTCCTGTTTACTGAGATCTTAATAGCTGCAGATTCTGAAGGGAATGTCTTAAGGATCAAAAGGGTTCAAAGTGAAATTACTATTGATGGTTTAATTGATCCAGTATGGGCAAAAGCCGATTCAGCAACAAATTTCTTTCAGAAAGCACCTTATTATGGCATTACTCCTACGCAGAAAACTGTAGCAAAAGTCCTTGCCACAGATGATGCACTTTACTGCCTGATAGTTGCTTACGATAACACAGGGCTCATACAAGTAAACTCAGGGACACTCGATCAGGCAAGTGGTGATATGGTCTCGATAATGCTCGATACATATAATGACAAAAGAAGTGCCTATAAGTTTGCCGTTAGTGCCTCTGGAGCAAGAGACGACTGCCGAATGATAGATGACGGAAGAAATAAAGACTACAACTGGGATGGCATCTGGTTTTCTGAAGCTAAGGTTTATAGCTGGGGTTATGTTGTAGAGATCAAGATACCTTTCAGATCTATTTCATATGACAAAACCTTAAATGAGTGGGGTTTGGATTTTGACAGATGGATAGCCCACACAAATGAAGATCTCTATTGGAACAAATACGCACAGAATGAAGGTTTAAGGATCTCCAAGTTCGGACATCTTGTCTTTAATGATGTAAAGCCATCCTCACAAGGAATAAATCTCGAAGTCTTCCCCGTTGCAATTACAAATGTTTCACTTCAGGATGATGGGAAATACAAAGTAAAACCAAATGCAGGGCTTGACATATTATATAATCCATCCCCAAGTCTGACACTTCAGTTAACAGCTAATCCAGACTTTGCACAGATAGAAGCCGATCCATATGATTTTAATATTTCGAGGTATGAATCCCGTTTTGACGAAAAGAGGCCATTTTTTACGCAGGGCAATGAAATCTTTATGGCCTCAGGAAAAGAAAGCAATTCCGGGTTCTATAAACCTCTGGAACTCTTTTATTCAAGAAGGATTGGAAAGAAACTTCCAGATGGGAGTGACGTACCGCTTTTATCTGGGACAAAGGCTTTTGGCCGCATTAGCGACATTGAATACGGCAGTTTGCTGGCTGTAACGGGAGAAAAGGATTATAAAGTTGATTCAGTAATGCATAAAGAAGATAGAGCTTATTATGGAGTTGCGCGCATAAAAAAGCAGATACTCGATAATTCAACCCTTGGAATCTTGTTTGCAGGCAAAGCTACTGAAAAGGGAAATTCGGGTGTTCTTGACATTGATGGAGCATTCAGAAAATCAGACTGGCAGCTTTCATATCAGATTGCAAGATCCTTTGAAGGAGATAAAGGAGATTTCGGATTTTCTGCAGGTTTTATGAACTTCTCCAGAAGCTATGTTTTATATAGCCGTACACGGTATATTGGAGAGAACTTTGAAGGAAATACTATAGGTTATGTTCCATGGAAAGGAACCGCAGAACTAACAACTATTGGCGGACCGAACTGGTATTTTGATAAAGGATACCTTAAATCTTTACTTTTGTATGTCGGGGAATCTTTAAACTATGAAAAAGTAGATGATTATACGGACCGTTCGATTATACTTGGTATAAATATGCAGTTTAGAGACAACTGGGGATATGAGTTAAGCGGAACTATAGGAAGATCAAAAGACAGCGACAAGCTCTATGACTCAAGGGATATATCCCTTAGCTCATGGTATAATATTTCTCCTCTTTGGAATGCAAATCTAAGCTGCGGATATTCAAAGACCTATAATTTTGACAGAGACTACCTGGCCACTTACTTTTGGCTTAATAATACATTCGAGTGGAAAGCCTCAAAGAATCTCTCT
Source organism: Bacteroidota bacterium (assembly GCA_030706145.1). Lineage (GTDB taxonomy): Bacteria > Bacteroidota > Ignavibacteria > Ignavibacteriales > SURF-24 > JAUZPB01. The sequence continues at coordinate 57,295 of JAUZPB010000016.1, read as the reverse complement.
ATAGGTAATGATTATAATATGTATATTGAAAACAAGCCTGATGGATCTCTTGAGGATATTACATATAACGCACGCCCTTATGTTACACTGACCCCAATAAATAACATGACAACAAGAATCTACGTAGATAATGTTTTTCTAAAATCAGCAGACAGGCTTAACAGTGTAATAATAGGATTTTTATTTTCCTACAATTTTTCACCAAAAAGCTGGATATATTTTGCCTATAATGAAGTACAGAACCGGGATCCATACTATGATAATAATGGACATGAGCTTCCACGCATAATGCGTGTTACTGAAAGAGCTTCTGTTGTTAAAGTAAATTACCTCTACTATTTTTAAAATTATTACGGATCAATATTTTTCCCAGGGGAGAAAAAACAGACACACAAGGGGAGAAAACAAACGCACAATGAAAAAGATACTTTTACTGTTTTTAATTTTTTCTAGTCTATTTGCCCAAGTGAAAAAGGAAGAAACCAGTCAAACAGTTAAACTTGACAAATATTTCCAGGGCTATGATGCTGCCTTTTTAATGCTTGACTTAAATAAGAATGAATACATAAAGTACAATGATAAAAAGACAGACGAGCGCCTTTCGCCATGCTCGACATTTAAGATAGCAAACTCGCTTATTGGCCTTGAGACAGGTGTAATAAAAGATACAAGTTTTGTCATTAAATGGGATGGAAAGAAGCGGCCAATGGAGGTCTGGAATAAGGATCACACATTAAGAACTGCTTTTGAAAACTCTGTCGTCCCATACTATCAGGAACTAGCAAGACGTGTAGGCAAAAAAAAGATGAAGTCTTTTATTAAAAGGCTACACTATGGCAACGAAGACATCTCAGGTGGAATTGATAAGTTCTGGCTTATGAGTTCTCTTAAAATATCAGCTAGTGAGCAGGTCGAGTTTCTGAAAAAGTTATATAAAAATGAGCTGCCATTTTCAAAGCGCTCAATTGATATGGTCAAAGATATAATGATCTATCTTAAAACCGATAAAGCAACCTTAAGAGGTAAGACTGGTTCTTCGGGCGCAGTAGATGGAAATTTTCTTGGATGGTACACAGGCTATCTTACAACTAAAGATAACACATATATCTTTGCCTTAAACCTTGAGAGTAAAAATCCTGATACAAACGGACCTAAAGCCCGTGACATTATTATTTCTATGCTTAAGGATATGCAGCTCTTATAGATAAATAACTTAAGCTTAAAAAACAATTAAAAGCCTGTAGAGCAGGATGTGACAAATCCTTTAGCTACGGGCTTTTTTGTTATAGCTCCTTATTGTTTTCATTTAGTTTTTGTGATAATTTAATAGGATGTATTTAGAAAAGGATTGTATTAGATATGCCGCTACTTGTTGTAAAGAGACTTGTTGTAAAGAGACAAAAGCAATAAGGCGAAAAAGAACGGGGAAAAATGAATATACCTGAAAGAAAAGTTGAAGAGGTCCGCTCCTCAGTAGATATAGTTGATATTATTTCTGAACACGTACAGTTAAAGAAGAGGGGGCGGAATTTCATTGGAATTTGCCCGTTTCATCAGGAAAAGACCCCATCTTTTATTGTAAGCAGCGAAAAACAGATATATCACTGCTTCGGATGCCATGCCGGGGGCAATGTATTTAAGTTCTTAATGGATTATGAGAGTATCTCTTTTATAGAGGCAGTACAGGAAATTGCACGTAAGAGTGGAATTATACTCGAGACAGAAGAAACACAGCGGCCCTCTGAAAAGCAGAGTGAACAGGAAATCCTTTTTGATATAAATACGCTTGCGGCAAAATTCTTCCTTAATAATCTTTTTAATAATTCGGAAGGTGAATCAGCCAGGACTTATTTTTCAAAAAGGAACATAAAACCTCAGACGCAGAGAATTTTTGGGCTTGGTTATGCTCTTCCTGGCTGGGATAGTTTTGTAAACTATGCCAAGATGAACAGAATAGATCTTGAAAAGACCAGTCTTCTTGGACTTACAGACAAAAGAGACAATGGCAGTGGATACTATGACAAGTTTAGAGACAGGGTCATCTTTCCAATCTTCTCCCCCAATGGCAGAGTAATTGCCTTTGGCGGAAGAGTAATGCAGAAATCCGATAAAGCTGCAAAATACTTAAATTCGCCAGAAAGTCCTGTATACTTCAAGAGAAAGACTCTCTATGGGCTATATCATTCAAAAGAAGAAATAAGGAAGTTAGACAAGGCAATTCTTGTAGAAGGCTATATTGATCTTATTTCACTCTATCAAAATGGAATAAAGAATGTTGTAGCCTCATGCGGAACGGCGCTGACAGAAGAGCAGGCGCAGATGCTTGCCCGTTATACAAAGAACATCATTGTTTTCTACGATGCCGATGCTGCCGGCATAAAGGCATCGATAAGAAGCATTGAGATACTTGTAAAGCACGGTTTTGAGGTCAAGATCGGCGAGCTTCCACAGGGAGAAGATCCTGACTCATATGTTAATAGTGCCGGACGTCAGGAATTTGAAGAAGTAATAAAAAGGTCCCGGAATTTTCTTGAATACCAGGCTCTTCAGCTTGAAAAGCAGGGAAAATTCAACGATCCGGCAGAACAGACACAAGCGCTAAGGGAACTGGTTCATTCAGTTGCCATGGTAAATGATGAGCTAAAAAGAGAACTGCTCATCAAATCAATTGCAAAGAAGTTTAATCTGAAAGAACGGCTTCTTGAAGACGAGCTTGAAAATGTAGTAAAGTCTGTCTCTTCTTCCTTAGAAAAAACAGAAAGGCGCAGCGCTAAGGCAGCATCATCCCTTCCTCCCAAAGTTGTCAATCCCCCAAAAGAGGAGGAGAAAAATGAAGAAGGATTTAATCCCGAGGGATTTAATCCGGAAGAATTTTATGATGAAAGCCTTATAGAATCAAAGGAGCAGGCTGTTTGTCCGGCTGAAAAAGAGCTAATTATGCTTCTTTTTGAAGGTGAGCCAAAGGTTATCAAATATATATTCAATAATATAACACCCGAAGACTTCAGTACACCCGACTTTCAGTATCTTTCTAATGTTGTCTTTGATGCCTATACATCCGGACAGGATATTCTGCCCGGAGCACTACTGGACAAAATTGATGAGGAAGAGAAAAAGCAATTTGTCCTTAGTATATCAATGGGAAAGTATTCGATCAGTAAGACCTGGGATGAAATTAATCCCGGACTTCCAAGTGCGCATAGTACAATGCGGCAGGCAAAGGACTCAATAAAGAGGCTAAGGATTTTTAGGATTGATAAAGATCTGGAAATTAAACATCATTTATTAGAAGTGACGAAAGATGAGGAAGAAGTTCTTAACCTGATGAAGCAAATAAGACAGATACTGGAAGAAAAGAAAATGATAGGTGAAGCCTAATAATACTTATTTTAATTTAGAATTTTCTTTGAAAAATTCTTAATCATTCTGAACTCTATATCAGGAACCGTGTTGAAAGATCCTAAAGTCTATGAAATAAATACTCGAATCTGGATAAAAAAATTTAGAAATCCCTCAAAAGAAGGCGGACTTGGAGATATAGCTCCAGAGGTCTGGGATAATTTTACAGAAAAGGGAATAAATATAGTCTGGCTAATGGGCATATGGAAGACATGCCCGGAGAGCGTAAAAAAGTACTGTTTTGAAGACTTCCTAATAAGAAATTACGAAAAAGCCCTCAGAGATTGGAAGGAAGGAGACGTAATAGGCTCGCCTTATGCAATCGATACCTACAGTATCTCACCCGAGATAGGGACAAGCCAGGAGCTGAAAAAGCTAAAAGAAGAGCTAAACCAAAAAGGGTTAAAGCTTTTTTTAGATTTTGTTCCAAATCATTTCAATGCAGGAAGCAGCCTTATAAGAACTAACCCGGGCATTTTTCTCGAAGTAGACGAGGAAATATACAAAAGGGACACGCATACTTTCTTTAATGCAGAGGGAAGCGGCAGGTTCTTTGCTCATGGGCGGGACCCATTCTTTCCAGCCTGGCAGGATACCATACAAGTTAATTACTTTAGCGATGAGGCAATAGACTTTATGACCTCGCTGCTTCTTGATATAGCAGAATACTGCGATGGGCTGAGGTGTGATATGGCAATGCTTCCTCTTGAGAATGTTTTTGCGAACACCTGGAGCGGGGTTTTGAAAAAAATGGGCTATAAAAAGCCTGAAAGAAAATTCTGGAAATATGCTATTGAAAGGGTTAAGGAAAAATATCCGGAGTTTTTATTTATAGCCGAAGCTTACTGGGATCTCGAATGGGAATTGCAGCAGCTTGGATTTGATTATACTTACGACAAAAAACTAACAGACAGGCTTTTATCGGGAGATGCCGAAGCCGTAAGGGCCCACCTTGGTGCAGAAATGTCATATCAGCAAAAGTCAGTACGATTTATAGAAAATCATGACGAAGAGCGTGCAATGACGGCATTTGGCAAATACCGTTCACAGGCAGCTGCAATAATTATAAGCACACTGAAGGGAATGAAACTCTATTATGATGGACAATTTGAGGGACGAAAAATTAAGATCCCAGTTCAGCTAGGGCGCGATGCCGAAGAACATCCGGTAGAATGCATGGTCGATTTTTACAATAAGCTTCTAAAAATAGTAAAAGAGGATATTTTTAGCTATGGAAGCTGGAAGCTAGTGGATGTACTTCCTGCCTGGGAAGAGAACCGGACACATGAAAATATACTTGCATGGCTGTGGAGCTATGGAAGCGAAAACCGCCTGATAGCTGTAAATTATTCGGAAATACATTCACAGTGTAGAATAAAATTAAATATTCTGGGCTATGATGACAACTTCAGGATAACTGATCTTCTTACAGGAAGCGAATATCTCAGATCAACCGAAGAGACTTATCATCAGGGATTATATATTGATCTGAAGGGCTTTCAAAGCCATATATTTTCATTCTAGAAATATCTTTTCATTCTGGAATCCTGACAGAGGAAAAACAGTATTAAAAAACATTCTAAAAAAGGCGGGGAAAAGAGAAAAAAGTATGACCTACTCTGTTTTCCCTGCCTTTAACGGCTACATTACTCATCTACTTTACGATCTTTAGTATTCAAGGCAATGCAAAAAAAATTAATCTAAAGAACTACTTAATATTCTTTTCTATTACAACCAAAATTGCTATTTTTAACAAAAATTATTCCAAACTTTAATTTATTCTTCTAGCATGTATTTAGACCATATTTTTAAGATAGATGACGTATTATTAAACAGGGAAATTACGGATGTCAAATTTGTCTGTGATCTTTGCAAATGCAAAGGTGCCTGCTGTACAATGGAAAGCGAGTATGGCGCGCCGCTTCTAAAAGAAGAGATCGACATAATTGAAAAGACACTTCCCATAGTTAAAGAATATCTTCCTAAGGAGCACGTAGAAGAGATTGAGAAAAACGGCTTCTGGGAGGAAAAAAGCGGCGAACTTCTGACAAGAAGTCTAAACGACCGAGCCTGCGTATTTGTTTATTACGAAAATGACGGCATTGCTAAATGTGCAATTGAAAAGGCATATAAGGACGGAAAAATCAGTTTTATAAAACCTATTTCTTGTCACCTCTTCCCCATTAGAGTCTCAAAGTTCGGGGGAGATATACTAAGGTATGAGAAAATAAATGAATGTGAAATGGCCCTTGAAAATGGTTCTAAGCTAAATGTAACAATTGCTGAGTTTTGCAAGGATTCATTATTGAGGCTTTATGGCAAAAAATGGTACAATAAATTAAGTGGGGAAGTAAAGAAGTAGAATGCTATCGTTAAATCAAAGATTATCACAGCTGCAGAAGCTTTCACCGCAGCAGATACAGTATCAGAAACTACTGCAATTAAATACATTGTCTCTTGAGCAGAGGATAAAAACTGAATTGGAGCTAAATCCAATTCTTGAAGAAACTCTTTTAGATGATTATGAGCTAGAAGTACAGCAGGATGAAGATAAGCCTGATGAAGAGATAAAGGAGACTTCCTCAGATGATGAGGCTGATGAAGATAGTTTCGATAGGAGTGAGGACAACGAGTTTGGTATTGAAGACTACATGAACGATTCGGAAATCGATATCGACTACCACAACAGGAGCAGTGAGGAAGAAAAGATACAGCCTATAGCGCCAGCCAGGGAAACTCTGACCGAACACTTATTAGAGCAACTTCATGTACTTGCTTTGACTGAAGAGCTTTTTGCCTTAGGGGAGGAGATAATTGGAAACCTGGATGAAGACGGTTATCTTAAACGTGACCTTGAAAGCATTAGAGACGAACTGAACATGTTTCAGCACATTGAGATAAGTGCAGAAGATGCTGAAAAGCTTCTAAAAAAAATACAGACCTTCGATCCACTTGGAATTGCCTCGCGCAATCTGCAGGAATGCCTGCTTGTCCAGATCAGGAATTCTTCTTTCGATCCTTATTATTCTTTTATAGCCGAAGAACTTCTGTCAAAACATTACCATGACTTTGTAAACAAGCGGTTTGATGCAATTCAGAAGAACATGAATCTAACGACTGAAACTCTCAAATCGACAATAAACCTTATACACAAGCTCAATCCGAAACCAGGTGAAGGGAATATTGAATCTGACCAGGCAAATCAGATTACCCCGGACTTTATAGTTGAGAAGGTAGATGACAATTTTATAATTTCATTGAACGATCGTCATGTTCCTTCAGTGACTATCAGTACGACATACCTTGAGATGCTGAACTCCAATAAGCGAAAGAGGAATATTTCAAACCGTGAAAAGGAGACCCACAAATTCCTAAGAGAAAAGTTCGAGTCGGCAAAGTGGTTTATTGCATCTATTCAACAAAGACGCGAAACGCTCATGAAGATAATGCGTGCAATTGTAGAGAAGCAGTATAACTTTTTCGAACTTGGGCCTAAAGCCTTAAAGCCAATGATCTATAAAGATATAGCCGAAGAAATAGGAATGGATATCTCTACAATTAGCCGTGTTGTAAATGGTAAGTATGTACAGAGTCCTGTCGGGATCCATGAACTGAAATACTTCTTCAGTGAAGGACTTTCAACCGATACAGGTGAAGAAATATCAAACAAGCATATAAAGGAGCTTATTAAAGAGATTTGCGATACTGAACCAAAAGACAATCCACATAGCGACGATAAGATAGCCGAACTACTAAATGACAAGGGAATACACATTGCACGAAGGACAGTCGCTAAGTACAGGGAACAGCTGAGAATTCCGGTCGCACGGCTAAGGAAAGAGTTGTAAAAAAAAGAGTAGTAAAAGATTTTTACGGGATATGATCGCAAGATGGTTATATCCCTTTTATTTTCCCCTCTTTTGCCTTCTATTATATAAAATACCTTTAATAAGACTACATTTTAAGATTACATTTATAGAGCTATGAAAAGAATATTATCCTTTAGAGAACCGTTAGGTTAATAATTCCGTTTAAAATACGAAAGAGCGAGCATTAAAGGGAATTTTGACTTATTTTTAAGTATATAAATATTATATATATAAAAGTCCTTACTAAGTCTTTGTTAAATCCTATTTTTTGGCAAAGGTAAAAACAAACGGGCAACGGACGAATGAGAAAAAAAAGGAGATTTAATTTGGGGCAGAAAATTCGTTCAACTACAATAGTTGGAATAATACATAACGGAGTTGCTGCAATAGGTGGTGACGGACAGGTTACCTTAGGTAACACGGTTGTAAAACATAACTCGATGAAGATCAGAAAGTTATACAATGGCAAAGTCATATGCGGTTTTGCAGGATCGGCAGCCGATGCATTTACACTGCTTGAAAGATTTGAAGAGAAACTCGAGCAGTACAGAGGTAACGTAAGCCGTGCAGCAGTAGAACTTGCAAAGGACTGGCGCACAGATAAGTACCTGCGCCGCTTAGAGGCAATGTTGGCTGTATTATCAGAAGATCAGGCATTTGTTATCTCAGGTACAGGAGATGTTATTGAGCCGGACGATAAAATAGTAGCCATAGGTTCTGGTGGAATGTATGCTTTAGCTGCAGCTAAAATGCTGAAGAAGTACAGCAACCTTTCTGCAAAGGAAATTGTCTCGGAAGCCTTAAAGACAGCAGCAGATATCTGCATATACACAAACGATAAAATTAATGTCGAGACTATAGAAAAATAAACGGAAATTGAAATGAGAAATGATGTAATGAAAAGTTTAACACCTACACAGATAGTCAGGGAGTTAGATAAATTTATCATAGGGCAGGATGAGGCAAAACGCGCAGTAGCTATTGCCTTGAGAAACCGCTGGAGACGGCAGCAGGTTGAAGAAAAACTTAAAGAAGAGATACTTCCTAACAACATAATATTAATTGGTCCGACAGGGGTAGGAAAGACTGAAATTGCAAGGAGGCTTGCAAAGCTTTCAGGAGCCCCTTTCATAAAGGTCGAAGCATCAAAGTATACTGAAGTCGGTTATGTAGGGCGGGATGTTGAATCGATGATCCGCGACCTGACAGAGATTGCAGTAAACATGGTCAAAGCTGAAAAGACTGAAGAGGTAAAGGAAAAGGCAGAAAGGATTGCCGAAGACAAGATACTTGATATGCTTATTCCACCTGTTAAAAAGCCAACTTCAACGCCACAGACCGAAGGGCAGCAGGATGAGGATGATGAAGTTTATCAGAACCAGAAGACGCGCGAGTGGATGCGCAGTAAACTTCGCAATGGTGAGCTTGATGACAAACTTGTAGAATATGATGTTGCTACTGCAAATGGCGGAGTAGGCATGCAGGTCTTGGGACCTTTTGGTTTTGACGATATGGGCATTAATATTCAAGAGATAATGAGTAATATTATGCCAAAGAAGAAAAAGAAGAGGAAAACCCCAATAAAAGAGGCAAAAGGACTTATTGCACAGGAAGAGGCACAGAAACTCATTGACATGGATGCAGTACAGAAAGAAGCCATTGCACGTGTGCAGGAGTCCGGTATTGTCTTTGTAGATGAGATAGATAAAATAGCAGGAGCGCAAGGCAAAGCGCAGGGACCGGACGTTTCGCGTGAAGGCGTGCAAAGGGATCTTCTTCCTATAGTTGAAGGCTCCAGTGTAAATACAAAATATGGTGTAGTTAAGACAGACCATATTTTATTCATTGCCTCGGGTGCTTTCCACATTGCAAAGCCGTCGGACCTAATACCAGAGCTTCAGGGAAGGTTCCCGATCAGGGTAGAATTGAAAAGCCTAACAGAAGAAGATTTTGTAAAGATACTCACACTTCCGCAAAATGCACTGCTAAAGCAGTATTCTGCTCTTCTTAATACAGAGGGAGTTAGTATTGATTTTACTGAAGACGGCATTAAAGAAGTTGCCCGCATTGCAACAATTGTAAACGAGCAGGTTGAAAACATTGGCGCAAGAAGGCTGCACACGATCTTGACGACGCTACTTGATGATATACTCTTTAATGTACCAGATGTTCTTCCCGAAGCTGCGGTCAACGTTGATGGGAAAATGGTTAAAGATAAGTTAGAAAGAATTGTAACTAACCGCGACCTAAGCAAATACATTCTATAAGATATATTTTGTAAAAATTTAGCCCCTTCTTTACACCTCTCCCCTAATAAAAGGGGATGAGGTGAAAAGAGGAGTCCTATCAGAGCCTAATAAGATAATCGGCAATCTTTCCAAGGTCCTTAATATCAATGTGACTATATGAAGGCATAATAGTCGAGCTATACTTTTGCTTATAGCTTTTCAGGCGATCCTTATCCATAAATGAAGATGGATTTCTTAGGTAAGCAATCAGCTCATCCCGGCTCCAGTTATCCTTCAGATTAACAAGCGCAGGGGCAAGTCTGCTCCCCTTGAGGTCTTGTCCGTGGCAAGCTAAACAGCCATTATTTTTAATAAGCGCCATGGCGCTTAATTCCTTACCTGCCTGCTCAATATTCCTGTTTTCTGCATTACTACTGCCCGAAGGAGTCATAGCGCCACTATCTCCTCCCGGGGAAGATGTCAGAGAAGAATTATCGACTCTGGTAATGTATGAAATGCCAAAAAGAATAAGGAATAATCCTAAAAATGCAGCTACCCAGATTTGTGTTTTCGTCATCTATTTTACCTTTTCTATGAAATTGACCTTTTTATGAATTTCTAATTTTTCTTTAGTTCTTAATAGCATAACAATATAAGGTCAAGAGTCTTTACATTCAATACTGCTCAGATAAAACGGCCCCGGTATAAAAGTACAATAAGTTAAAAGTGTTAATAGTTCCCTTAGGAATAGATTTCTTATAGAAAGCAAACCCGAAAAAATTTTTCTTTTTAAGAAAGATACCAATATGCCCAAAGGGAATAGGAATAAAAACGAGCTCGAAAACCTGACGGAAATTCCGAATAAAGAAAGTTGCTGAATATCTGGTCTTAAGTCAGGAGACCGGTTTTATTAAGGCACAAGCCAGTATTCCCCAGTTCTTAAAGCCAAAGGCTCCCTGGCAACAGTTGAACTTATGGATAAACGACATAAATTCGGAAATTATAAATAACTTCGTTATAAGGAAAGAGGACCAGTTAGTCTTTAATAAGACAAATATTTTTCTGGGATGGCAGTATCAGGTAAACTATATTGTCAGCTACTATTCAGAAGACTTTCTAAGCCTTTTAATACGAAAAGATGAATATTCCATTTCCGACAAGCCAGATGTATCCTTTAGTACATCAAACATTGAATTAAAAGACAATTCCTTCCAAAACATTAAACTCTCTGATCTTTTCTTACCGAACACAGACTATATACAGAAATTATCAGAATACGCAATGAAGGATCTCTTAGGTCAGAATGCTTTATGGATAGAAGATAAAAAGATACGCTCACTTGATAGAGATTTTCTTAATCTATTTTTAGTTACAGAAGGCTACATTGAATTTGCATTCCCTCCCGGAATAGTTGCACCCGCTGAAGATGGGGCTTACTTTGTTAAAATCCCATATGATTATATAGCTCCCTATACAAATCCAAGTGGACTGCTTAATAGATTCATAAAATATAATGGAATAAATTACCTTGAATTTTCTCCTGATAAGATAAACAGATAAATATCACAATTATGCTTTACAGGGAAAAAAGCATTGCAATATTGAATTGATTGTAAGTAGATTGAATTATCCATGAAATAACATGTCCTTAGAGAGGGCAAAAAGCAGGCTAATAAAGTTGTCTATGCTATAGTTTGCAAAAACTTTTTAATTAGGATACGAACCGATGGATTATTCAATCAAGGTAAGCCGGTTGCTTTTAGACTGTGAAAAAAATGGCACTGCTCCTGAATATGGAAGCTCTAAAATATTTCTTAGTTGTCAAGGTAAGGATGTCTTTATTGTAAGTGATCTTCATCTTACAGTTGAACCCGATTATATGCATAGAACAAATTACACAGCAGATAAACCCGAAGATGATCTATCGTTTGTAAAGTTCCTTGACTACATCAGAGACAAAACGCCCCCCGGCAAAGGAATGCTTATCATAAACGGTGATTTTATTGATTTCCTTAGAATAATAGCTATACCTGAATCAGAAGATGATTTCTACCAGTGGCAGAATATACTTAAAAAGATCGGTGTTGAAAAAGATTTAAGCCTTCTTAAGTCATCAATCTCAAAAAGAGAGATCCGTTACGGGTTAAATACAAGTGACTACAAATCTGTCTGGAAACTTAACCTTGTAGTTCAGGAGCATCAAAGTATTTTTTTTGCCCTGACACAGTGGCTTGGAGAGGGTAACAGCCTTATAATAATAAAGGGAAATCATGATCTAGAATTTTACTGGCCTGCTGTAAGAAATTTCTTAAGACTTTATTTTGCAGAAAGTCTTAGCTTGCAGAAAATAAAAGGACTGGAAGATGTCCTTTTGGAAGGAGTTCTTTCAAAGATACATTTTATTGATGATACACTGATATTAGATAATATGTATTACATAGAACATGGTCACAAATATGATAAGCTTTGTCACTGTATTGGTGGTCCTGTTCTAAAGAACAAAGAGGAGTTAAACATTCCATTCGGTTCTTTTTTTAACCGTTATCTTTTTAATCATATAGAAATTGCTCATCCGCCTTTTAAGCATGTGCGTGAAAAGAAAAATATACTTCCACTATTAATCGAAAAGCGTTTTTTTGTAGGAATAAAAGCACTTCTTCAGCATATACCAGTACTTTTTTTAATAATACCGATGAGATATTACAGATACCTTTTTGGTAGAGTACTACTTATTGGACTTACAATATTCCTGCCGGTTTTATACCTGATAGACAAGTTCTGGAATATAGTTGAACCCGTCGGTATGAAGTTAGACTCCATAGAACAACCCAGGCTTACTATTTCAAAATATTTCAAGATCCCTGGAGCAAACACAATAGAGAATATGATCTTTTCATTTCTCTCATTTGCCATAAGCAGCAGCAGTGCATACATGAATCTTGAAGAACATTCCAGACTTGATCAATTTGCAAGGAAAAAGTTAGCTGAAAACACTCAACTTAAGCTTGTAACTTTCGGGCACACACATCATGCGGCAAGCTTTGAGGAGAACGGGAGAAGCTTTTATAATACCGGGGCATGGTTTCCAATTCCAGATGAAGATAAAAGCAATCCTCAGAATAATTTCACCTATCTGCAAATAAAAAGCAGCAATAGTGAAAATGATCATTCGGCAGGCATGTTTCTCAAATGGTATGGTAACCTACGAGTTCCCCCCGAGCCGGTAAAAAAGAGTCCCCAATAGCAGAGATAATTCTTAAGTCACTGGTATCTAAGTACAAGATATTCAACAATATTCTTGGCATGATATCTAGAAGACTCAATATTCCATTTACTCGTATTCATTCCTCCGCAAACGCATCCGGCCAGAAAAATTCCTTTTTTATTAGTCTCGAATGTTTGCTTATCGTAGACAGGTTCTTTAATACTATCACATGAAAACTCGATGCCGAGTCTATTTAGGAGTTCATAGTCTGGCTGGTAGCCCGTCATAGCCAGGACATAATCATTTTCGATTGTCTTTTCCCCCTGAGGAGTACAAATTTCAACTTCCCTTTCGCGTATGATTTTTATTGTCGAGTTAAAATATGCCCTTATAGATCCCTCTTTTATTCTGTTTTCTATATCAGGTCTCACCCAATATTTGACCCCACTATCTAGCTCATTTGTCATAATAACCATAGTAACATTGGCACCTTTGCGAAAAGTCTCCAATGCAGCATCTACAGAAGAATTCCCGCCGCCTACAACAATGATCTTTTGTCCTATATAGGGGTGTGGTTCCTTAAAGTAATGCTTTACTTTGGGCAGGTCTTCTCCTGCAATGCCCATAAGGTTAGGTCTTCCATAGAATCCTGTTGAAACAATAATATTATCTGTAAGATAACTAGCCTTAGTTGTTTTTACTTTAAAGGCGCTGTTAAATTCTTCGGCTCCCAAGACACTTTCGTAGTACCTTATGTTCAGGTCCCAGGAAAGAGCAACTCTTCTATAGTATTCCAAAGCCTCGGAACGTGTAGGTTTATATCCATGGGAAATAAATGGCACTTCACCTATCTCCAGTCTATCGGAAGTAGAAAAGAATGTCATATTAACAGGATAGTTAAAAAGTGAGTTTACCAGACATCCAGCTTCAATGACAAGATAGCTCAACTTTTTTTTCTCAGCTTCAACAGCACATGCCAGACCAATCGGACCGGCACCAATGATAATTAAATTATACTTTTCTAAGTGCATTAGAATCCCTGACAAATTGCTTATATTTTACAATTTATAAAAAAAAAGCAGAAGAGAAAACAAAGAGTCCATTATTTTCACTCATTATTTTTGCTGTTGAAAGAAAAATATAAATAGGCTTTCGCAGGATGGTTTTGAAATTTTGTGTTGATCATTTATAAAATTATCCATAATTATATATACGGCAGGAGTGTTTATAGAGAGAGAGGAAGGAATTATTATGCTCACATTCACATATCCACTCATAGCAAGGCTAGTGTATCGTTATGCTAATATTCCGCTGACGATACTAATGTTCCTGTACCTTTTTATCTCTATCGTAGCATTGCGCATAAGTTCGATAAGCCTTGTACCAGCGGCAATAAACATTTTTCTTATCTATTTTCTAAACAAATTTTATTTCAAGCTTTACAAAATGTTTCCATACAAGATCGAAGTAGATGACACACAAATGATCTGTTCAGATTTTCCATTCAGTAAAAAGATAGTGCAGATAAGGTTTGAAGATATCGACAAGATAACAGGAAGCATTTTCAGCGGACTAAAGAATAAGCCTGTAGCCATACATGACGGCAAACAAAACATAACAATTGCATTTTCACTCCACCTAAGCAAAATAAACGATCTGCTTACAATTATTTTAAGCAAAATCAGGAAGGAAAAAAGTGACGAACTACTCCAGACTCTAAAACAAAGGAATTACGAAAGGAAAAGAGAGAGGGAAGAAAAACTTTAAGAAGAAGAACTTTAAGAAGAAAAAAGGGGCTATCTCTAAAATTAAAGAGGCAGCCCTTTTTAATAAATCTTTCATGAAGAAACTGGCATATCTTTTAGTCCACGCTTTTTAGAGCCACAACAGTTTAATCTACAAATTGCTTTGCATAATATTTAGCAGTTAATTTTTCGCCTGTTGCCTTTTCGATCATATCGTTCCAGAAATAAATTCTTCCTGGTCTAAAGATCTTTTCCGTAAGGAACTTTCCAACTTCAGGCTTATTTGCAAAACTCTGATTTTTATAGTCAGTAGAATTTAAGACCTTCTCTGTAATATGGTAGTAAAGCTGTGAGGCAAGTAGTTCACCCAGCATATAGTTATGATAATAGCATGGGTAACTTGCAATATGTATCTTTGAGGCCCAGTCAGGTTCATTTCTATCTGCAGGGCGTTTTATCATTTGGTATTTTTCAACAAGATCCCACCAGAGTTTATTCAGATCCTGATCAGGATTATCATACATACTCTTTTCAAATCTATAGACGACCTGTACCCAGCGGCTAAATACGAGTTGTTCGAGTCTTAAGGATTTGAAACCCTCTTCAGCAATTCTTGCTTTTTCTTCATCAGAGATATTTAGCATATCTTTCATCCAGGCAGGGCTAGAGGCAAATCGTCCAAACATCATTGCGATTGCTTCTGTTGTAAAGGTATGTGCAGGCTCCCTTAATTCCCAGTCGATCGTGTGATCAAGATAGTGATCATAAACAGCATGACCAAACTCGTGCAGAGCTGTATTCATCCAGTTATAGTTTGGTTTTATATTGCAGACGACCCTGACATCACCCTCGCGGTCAATATTTGTGCAGTAAGCATGCTGGTATTTCCCTTCTTTTTCATAGAGGTCGCTTTTTTCAACCATTTCATCTATCGGCAGTCCAATACCTTTGTAATAAGCTTTTGTAAGGTCAACTACATTTTTATCCTTGTAATAAGTATCAAGATCTACATTATAGATCTTTGGAGCTTCCTGAAAGAACCTGTTCTGATAGTGCCATGGCATAAGCTCATCTTTGGATATATTATACTTTTTTGCCAGGACATCATCCATTTCGCTTTTAAGTTTTGCAAAAGACGATCTTGTAAGATTATCAAGTTCATCAAAGAGCTTCTCGATCTCATTGGGGTCCTGCTCACTGAGCCTAAGGCTCATGTCATGGAAATTCTTGAAACCCAGTTCCCTGGCAGACTGATTCCTCATTTTTGCTAGTTTAATAACATCATCGGCTACAACCTTACCGATCTTTTTGCTTGCCATCCAGGCATCTTTAAGCTCTTTAGAATCAGTTGAATTCTTCAGTATATCTTCTATCTCATTGTCAGTAAATTTTTTCCCATTTACTTCTGCCCTGTAGGTTGAGAATTTATTCTCAATATCAGTCCTCATGTTGATCATCTCAGCAAGTTCATTTTCATTTATCTGATTTTCAAGATAAGCATCATAAAGGACATCCAGGACCCTTTTCTGTATAGGATCTGTTATCTGATTTGATTCTTTCCACTTTTTCAGCTTAGCAAAATCTTCTTTGCTCGTATAGATCTTACTTTTTTGTATCTCTAAATCCGCAGATTTGTCATAATCTTCCTTTTTACCGGAAATAGTAGCATTAAAGTAGGCCAGGTTAGCCTCTTTGCTAAGTCTGTCGGCTTTTTCCACATATTGTTTCAGGAACTGCGAAAACTCATTATTCATTTTTTCTTTTTCTGATTGTGAATAAATATTATTTAATATAACTGAAAAAAAAAGAATAAGAAAAGATTTAACAAAGGCTGCTGAATTTAGTTTTTTCATGGTTCACCCGTTTAATGAAGTTTTTAATAAAGGTTTAGAAATTCAGTAAATCATCCCTGAAAAGCAGCAGAATTGCCGACTGTGGAACGATAAGTAGTTTTTCCTTTTCTATTTCAATTTCGATAGCTTCTTTACGCATAAAGACTGCAAGGTCCCCCTCTTTTGCCTGCAGAGGGATATAATTTGTGGATTTTTTTGATTCTTTCCATGGCTCGTCATCATCTACTGGGGCTCCAACGGGATATCCAGGTCCAACTTTTATTACATACCCGCTTTGAATTCTTTCTTTTTCAAGTACACTTGGCGGCAGATATAATCCGCTGCTTGTTTTATTTAAATCTTCTTCCGGTCTTATTAGTACTCTGTCACCTACGACAATAATTTTACTTGTATTCACCACTTACTAGGCTCCTGATAATTTTACAATGCAAAAATATTCATAAAAAGGTTTCTTTCCTATAGCTTTCTTTTTAACACATATTGCCAGTCAATAGATAATCAGTTAAGACTATTGTTTTATTTTCCCAATTGAGCGAGTATATTTAGGTTTTCACTTTATTTTAATTTGAAACATTATTTAAATTAAAATGTAAACAGTGCCAGACTAATAGCTCTGTTCAATACAAATATTTTAATATTCATGAGAGAAGGAATAATTAAATGAAATACCGCAAGTTAGGAAAAAGCAATATTGAGGTCTCAGAGATCGGTTTAGGCTGCTGGACGATGGGAGGGCTGAACTGGGTAAACGGAACGCCAAATGGCTGGGCAAATGTTGATGAAAAAGAAGTCGCTGAAGCAGTAAATTATGCTTTGGAAAAGGGTGTAAACCACTTTGACAATGCCGATGTCTACGGTAATGGAAGAGCAGAAAGAATGCTATCAAGAATACTTGGCAACAGGTCAAAGGATGTTGTAATTGCGACAAAAGTTGGATGGTTCCCCGGAACTGCTGAGCATGCATACGAGCCGCAGCATATAAGACATCAATGTGAACAATCACTTGTAAATCTGAAAAGAGACTATATAGATATTTATTATTTTCACCATGGAGATTTTGGTGAAAATGACCGCTACCTTGATGCTGCAGTTGAAGTTATGTATCGTCTTAAGGAAGAAGGGAAGATACGTCTTATTGGACAATCAGCTTATTCGAACAAGGATTTTGAAAAGCTGATACCTAAAGTAAAGCCTGAAGTACTTCAGAGCTTTGCAAGTGCGATAGATGACAGGTTCCTTGCCGATGGCACACCTGTCAGAAAGCTTCTTGAGGCAAATAAAATATCCTTTATTACATTTGGCCCATTAGCACAAGGGCTCTTGTTAGGTAAATATGATAAGAATAATCCGCCAAAATTTGAAGCAGGAGATCACAGGGCTAATTCAAACAGGTTTACACCCGAGAACCTTAGCAAACTTGAACCAAAGATAGAAGCCTTAAAGCAAAGGTTCGGTTCTAGCCCAGAATCTTTATCTAGAGCCGCATTGCAATATTTATTACATTATAATGTTGTAGGAGGTGTAATACCAGGCTTTAGAAATCTTAAGCAAGTAATTGTAAATCTGGAAGCTGCTGATAAACCACTTACAAGTGAAGACTTCCTTTTTATGAAGGATTTATTCAAGGGATTCAGCTATCAGTAAGATTTTTCTGTGATATTTTTTTAAGATTTTTTTGAGAAAAATAGCTGCTTTGTGCAGCTATTTTCTTTGATAATCTTTCTCTCTCTTTTTTACTTGTGATAAAACTGAGATTGTATTTATATGGATATACTTTTGCTCTAATGTATTTACACCAATGTATTTACATCAATTTATTTACATTGGGAAATGTTAATTTAATGCATGAGAAAATGACAAACAGATCAATAGAAAAACAAAATAAAAAAGACAAGACAGCTACTAGCGAGCATATTCAAGATGGGAAAGATGGTTTAAGAGTAAATAAATTAAAAGGAAAGGTAAGCTGGAATAAGACCTTTGCAGCCTTAAAGCACAGGAACTACAGACTATGGTTCTGGGGTCAGATGACTAGCCTGGTAGGTTCATGGATGCAAACAACTGCGCAGGGATATTTGATATTTCAGCTTACACATTCTCCGGCTTTCTTAGGCTATGTTGGATTTGCCTCTGGTATACCAGCCTGGCTTTTTATGCTTTATGGCGGAGTAATTGCAGATCGCGTGCCAAGAAGGACAGTGCTAATGATCACGCAGAGCTTTATGATGATTCTGGCAATGATCTTAGCTGTCCTTACATTTACAAACACAGTACAGCCGTGGCATATAATACTACTGGCCTTTGGCCTTGGGGTTGCAAATGCATTCGATTCACCGGCAAGACAGGCCTTCGTTCTTGAGCTAATAGAAGGAAGAGAAGATCTTGTAAATGCAATAGCACTGAATTCCACGATGTTTAATTCTGCAACTGCAATAGGTCCTGCCGTTGCAGGTCTTACATATGCAGCCTTTGGGCCTGCATGGTGTTTTACGATAAACGGGGTCTCTTTTATAGGCGTTATTATAGCCCTTGTTATGATGAGAATTAAATATGAGCCAACAGAAAGAAAGTCAAAGAATGCGCTTGCAGAATTAAAAGAAGGAATGTCTTATGTACTCAAGTCTCAGAAAATAATAAGGACTGTCATAATACTCGTCGTATTTTTTGCTCTTTTCGGAATTTCCTTTGCTACACTTGTACCAGCATGGGCAGTTAAGATACTGCATGGCAATGCTGCAACAAATGGATACCTTCAGTCGGCAAGAGGTCTTGGAGCATTAATTGCTGCGCTCTTTATTGCTACGGTAAGCCACTTAAAGATAAAGGGGAAGCTGCTTACATTTGGGATGCTTTCATATCCAATATTTCTCCTGCTTTTTTCTTTAGTGCATTACCTGCCTGTTTCACTTATTTTGCTTGTAGCAGTCGGAATGGCACAGATACTTACCTTTAACGTAGCAAATGCTCTTATACAGACTCTTGTCTCAGATGATTTCCGGGGGCGTGTAATGGGTATTTACAGTATAGGATTTTTCGGTTTTATGCCAATCGGGGCTTTGATTGTTGGATCCTTTGCAGAACATATGGGAGAGCCTGCAGCACTTATAATAAATTCAACGATATTGATCTTAGTTACAGTTCTTGTATTTTTTGCTGTACCAAAACTAAAATCAATGCCTTGAGGAAGAAACAAGGGATAAAAAGAGCAAATAACTGCTTTTTATCCCTATAACTATTTCTTATTTTTCTTTGCTTTAAGCTCGTTATAACCTCTATCACCATAAGGTTGTAATTTTTCCAGCCATAATTCCTCGAGGGTTTCAAGATCCTTTGTGTAGTTATAATCCGGTTCATCTTTCTTTGGCTCGAGTGTATCTATTACTTCAAAGACAACGCCATTATCACCAAGCTCATCCCAGGCTTCCTGCAGCTCCTTTATTTCGCAAAGTTTAAGGCTAAAGGACATCATCTCTCTGTTTTTTCTGGCATAAAGGTTCTTTGTGCTTCCAACTAAAATTTTACCATTTTTAAGATTTTTTATTTGATATACTCCCATAGGAGTAGGCATCTGTTTATAGTTCTTTATAATCTCTTTTCGTTTTTGCGCATCAATTGTCTTTATCTTTTCTTCTTTAATTTCATCAGCTTTTATTTCTTCAGCTTCTTCTGTTTTGGTTTCTTCTTCAGCCTTGTTTGTAGTAGAGCTCATATTTTTCTTTCTCCTATTCTTTTTTGAATTTTCCTGCATAGAAATGAAGGCGGGTTCATCGGTTCCTGTCGTATTAACATAATCTGAGTCAACCCAATACTTCCCATTTTCACGGCGCATCATTCTTTCGTCAATAAAATAGCGCCTTATAGCACAATAGTCTTCATTTATCTCTTCAATCAGAGAATCAATTTCCTTTTCGAGATAAATTCTGTTCTTCTCAAATATTTTCATTATCTCTTCTAAAACGATCAGGCGCTTCTTATACTGCGAAGGCATCCTGAGTAGCTTCCCTCCAAGGAAATATGTGCTGATTACCTTCTGTCTATAGCTGCGTATTCTATCATCCTGCAGTGTTTTGTATGAATTTTCAAAAGATATTATTTCTTTTAGCGTCTTTTCGAAGACCTTTTCATTAATGTGAAAGACCACATAATACTGTTCTTTTTCCTTACGTATGAGTCCTGCACACTCAAGCTTTTTCATATGAAAAGAAACTGTTGAAACTGCAAGTCCCAGCCTTTGTGCAATTTCCTCGAGGTACTGTGGTTTTTCCAAGAGCGAATTTACAATCTGTAGCCTCGATGAGTCACCTAGGGCCTTCATAAGGCTAATGCTTTCTTTTATTTCCATAGTAAACAAGTATAATATTAAATATAATTCGATATCCATCGAAACAAATATAAGGCTGTTTCTTCAGAAATGCAAATTTATTTTTATAAATATCGAAATGCTTTTAGGGGAATATACTTTCTTTCCTTGCGCTCTTGTGTATAAAGGGATAAATTAAGTAATAAAAGAGAAAAGAGACGCTTTATTTTTATGAACAGGCATATATTTCCTTTTGTGTTATTCTTTTTGGTCATACTTTTTGGGGTAAGTGAGACATTATCCCAAACATCCTCGTCTGCAAAAAAAAGTAAACTAGAAAAGCAGCAGCAGCAGAAAACAAATGAAAAGACTGTAAGCATAACGGGCAATTCAAAAGAGCTTGTAATAATCATGGGCTTTCCCGACAGGGATACATCATATCCTGTAATAAAGAGCAATGACAAGTTTCCTCCCTTGGGGGCATTTCCAGATGGAACACTCCTGTCAGATTACATGGCTTCTCATGGAGGCTCAATTGCCATTGACAAGTGGTATAAGCCTGCACTAAATCATTTCTATAGTTCACATTCAGGGGGCAAGTATAACGTAGAGTTCGACTTTATAAAGGCTCCTTCAGGCAGGATGTATCTTACGAAAGACAGTCTGAGTAAGTGGATAGGGAAGGGGTCAAATTCCGGCAATGATGTTATTTGGAACAACTGGCACCAAATGGTTAGTCAAGTTGCAGAGAAGGTCTATAATGACAATAAAAATGCTTTTTCAGAAGTAAAAGCTATTCATTTTGTTTTTTCAGGTATGAATAAAAATGAGTTTAACACGCAGCATGGAGGGACTGTCGAATGGGACACTGAAATAAAGGGTTCTTCCGGAAAGACTTACTATAAAGGGCCGGTCAGCATTCAGAGGGAAGTAAATGCAATTGCACATGAGAGGATGCATATAATAGGAAGGCTTGCCGGGGCGCCCAAAGGCTTTAATGGTTTTCCTGACCGGGGCTTTGATGTCATTTCAGGAGAAGATCATACAAATCTTCTCTACGGCTATGATATGATGTATCACAATGCAGCCATTGTCTCTGAACACTCACTATATGGATACCCGCCAATAATTTCGCATGACCTGATATTCCTGGGGTGGATAAAGCCAGAGGAAATTCTGACAGTCACAAAGAAAAACTTCAAAAGCTATATCGGGAAAGTAAAATTAGCAGATGTAAACTATCCTTTGTCAGAAAAGCAACTAAAGCAGGGATATAAAAGAATTCTTAAGGTAATGATAAAAGAAAATTATTCAGATAACCTGGATGAATATTTCCTAGTAGAATTTCATAATGCAACTGAATTCGACAAGAATTTCAGTAACTATGATGAATTCCCGCTTTTTGGCTATAACAAGGGAATACTCATCTGGCACATAAAAGAAAAGACAAAACTCATAAATACATTTGCAGACAATATAATAGACCTTCTAACAGCTGTACCTTACAATGGTTATTATGGCAGTCCTATACCAAATGACAATTACCCCAGAGATTACAAGCGTCCAAAGATGTGGAATGGAAATTTTTCAGGGGAGTATGACTATCTGGATGACGGAAAAATGGAAAACAGAGGTGGCGCCTGGGTATTTACTTATCTGCCCGATGGCGGCAGGTCAAACTGGGAGATAACAACAAAAGGGCTGGACTGGACATGGTATCCACAAGATAAAAAAAGATTCCCACGGCTTTTAAGTTTAAGATCCGACTTCTTCTCAGAGCTACAAGTAAAAGGTCACATAAAAGACAAGCTTACCGATGCCACACATCCATCTTCGTGCTCATGGGGTGGAGAATATGGGAGTGGCAGAACTGAAAAGTCAGAGAAGACGCACATAGCAATTACTTCGATCAGACACGAAAAGGATTATATGACGGCTAATGTATACTTTAATTACTGGGAGGGGGAAGTAGAAGACAAAGCAGAAATGGATGGAAATGTTATAATAGGCAATGACCTGAAGGTTCCACTAGGTGCAACATTAACTGTAAAGAAAGCTGCCAAATTTAAGTTTCTTAATAAATCCAAGATCTTTGTTGAAGGGAATTTTGTCTCAGAAGGGAAAAACATACCGAAGAAAAATATAGTTTTTCGCAAGTCACGCACAACAGAAAAGAGCAGCTTTTAAGGTTTAGGCAGTAGAATTATAAAATCACTTCCTTTTCCAGGTTCACTTTTAACAGAGATAGACCCATGATTTATCTCTACAAACTCCTTGCATAAAATCAGTCCCAAACCTGTGCCTCTTTCTTTTTCTGTGCCTTCTGTTGTAAGGGTTTGTTCTATCTTAAAAAGTCTCTGCATGTTATCACTGCTTATGCCAACACCTGTATCGGATATTATGAACTGAAGAAAGCCCTCTTTTTCAGTAGCTCTCAAAGTTATTTTCCCTTTTCTTGGAGTAAACTTTATAGCATTTGATAAAAGGTTTCCAATAACGCGAGATATCATATCCTCATCAGCAAAGACAAAACTATTACGGGCAATATTGTTCTTTACTTCAATTTCTTTCTGAGACGAATTCACCTGAAAGATATCCAAAGTCTCGTCTGCGACTCTATGCAGGTCAAATTTAACAGGAGCATAATCGATCCTTCCTGTCTGGATTCTCGACCACTGAAGAAGATCCTCAATTAGCTTGAATAAATTATTTAGTGATTTATATATTCTCTGGGAGAATTCCTTTATTTCATCTTGTGTAAGTTCTTCAATATGGTTGGACAAAAATTCTGCAAAGCCAAGCAGTGCAGAAAAAGGGCTCCTAAGGTCGTGTGCAAGAATTGAGAAGAATTTGTCTTTATTTAAGTTCGACTCATTTAGTTTCTGATTAAGCAGCGAAAGCTCGTTTGCGCTTTCTTCAAGGAGAGTCTTATTTTGCTGCAGTTCTTCTACATATTTTTCAATCTGTTCTAATGCTTTTTTTCTTTCAGTTATATCGTGAATAACTACAAGGAAGCTTTGCTCACCGGCGACTTCCATTTGTATAGCTGATAGTAGCACTGTTATATTACTTCTATCTTTAGCCAGAAAGCTCATTTCATAATTACGGACCTCACCTTTTTGGCCGATAGTCTTAGAAAGTTTTGCTCTATCATCCCGGTTAGCAAAGATATTCAGCTGGTCCAGACTTCTGTTAAGTATATCCTTGCGGCTATATCCGGTAAGTGTTTCGAAGGCAGCATTTACATCCAATATAAAATTGTCGCGTATTCTGATTATTGCAATAGCAGAGGGGGATTCCTTAAAGATTGTAGAGAGTCTTTTTTCAGATTCTCTAAGGGCAATTTCAGTTATTTTTCTTTCCGTAACATCGATTGTAAGTACTGCTATTCGAGTTACTTCGCCTCTTGAGTTAAAGATGGGGTAGAGAATATTATCACTGGTTCGTCCAAACCTCTCATCTTCAAATCTGACGGGCATACTGGTCTTAAGAAGCTGGCTTAGTTTTTCTTTCCACAGATCTATGACATCCTCAGGCAAGTAATTAAAGAAATTTGTTCCTATAAACCTGTCCAGATGTTTTCCGAATCTGTTTGCGGCAGTTTCGTTTCCAGCAAGTATAAGCCCAGTGCTATCAATTGTCATTGCCGAATCTGTTATTGCAGTCATGAAGGCATGGGCCGTCTCTTCACTTTGCAGTCGGGCTTCATCAGCCCATTTGCGTTCAGTGATATCTTCTACTACATCCAGAAAATATTTTAGTTGCCCGTTTGAGCTATACATTGATGAAACGGTAATGTTTGCCCAGACATAAAAACCATCTTGCCTGATATATCTTTTCTCAAGAGAATAGGCATTGATCTCCTTATCTTTAAGTCTCTGAAGGAATTCCATATCCCTTTGAAGGTCATCCGGATGAGTAATATCAGAGACTGTAAGTCCAAGCAGGTCCTGGCGCAAGCGTCCTGCTATCTGGCAGAATCTGTCATTTACACTAAAGAACCTACCGTCCAATGCAATCAAGGCTATTCCAACGGCAGCTTGTTCAAAGACAGCGCGCGAAAGTTCTTCACTTTCAATAAGAGCCTTCTCATTTAATTTTTGTCCCGTTATATCCATTATAATGCCAAAGAGTTTGGTTACTTCACCCGAAGAACTATCAAGCACAGGGCGGATAATGTTATGGATATACTTTATGTCACCGTTTGGCATTGCGGCTCTAAAATCCATTTCAACCGGAACTTTATCTTTTATTACTTTTTCTACAAAGCATTTTACAGTATCTCTATCCTCTGGATGTATAAGTTCAAAGAGATACTCATTCATACCCCCTGGGCCCAGGTCCGGATCGCGCCCAAGTATCCTGCAGGCTTCCTCAGAAGCGGTAATCCAATTTCCGGAGGGCAATACTTCATAGTTCCCAAGATGTGCTATTTTCTGTGCTTCTGCCAGATTTGTTTGACTTTCTATTAACTTCTGAGATATTTTTTTCCTTTCAATTGCATAGCGAATTGACCGGATAAGGAGGTTACTATCTATCTGGAGTTTCACGATATAGTCCTGAGCTCCCAATTGCACGGCTTTAAGGCCTAGCTCATCATCATCAAGGCCAGTCATAATTACAATTGGAGTTGATTCAGCTGCAGAATGTACTTCAATAAGGGTCTCCAGACCAATGCTGTCTGGCAGGCCAAGATCCAAAAGAATAATGTCAAATTTTTTCTTTTGAATATATTCTAATCCGGTAGAGAGTCTGAATGCATGATCAAACTTGTAGCGGAAATCTCTGGCTTCATTGATCATTTCATTAATAAACTTAGCATCACCGAGATTATCTTCGATCAAAAGAACCCGTATATAATCTCCCTCTTCCATTATTCCTCTTATAAAATAAAGCCTGCTGTTTTTTTAGCCATAGATACAACTGATATTTTTTTAATTTATTGATTTTTATCGCTAAAGTAAATCGATAAAAAAAACTTACATTAAGCTAATTCTAACAAAACTAATTCTTACAGGAATGAACTAGTAAAAATAGGTAGTGAAAATAGGTGCCAAGAAAAAGAGCTAACTAAGAAAAAAGTCGGCCGGGGAAAGATCCAAACAAGGGAAAATCTAGTGAAGAAAAAGCTAGTGAAAAAAAGATGCGACAAAGTAAAATTTACTTTGGCGCATCTTAAAAACTAAAGTTAAAAAGAGGTCTTTATTTTCTTGTCCTATCTAGATATTTAGCAATATCTTTTGCAAAGTAAGTAATAATAATATCTGCACCAGCGCGCTTGATTGCAAGGACAGATTCAATCATGACTCTTTCCTCATCGATCCAGCCGAGTTTTGAAGCACCTTTAATCATTGAATATTCACCCGATACCTGATAGGCGGCAGTAGGCAAGCCGAACTTTTCCTTTACCCTGTAAATGATATCCAGATAAGCCCCTGCAGGTTTAACCATAACAATATCGGCTCCTTCTTCTACATCAGCCTCAACTTCTCTTAAAGCCTCCTCTGCATTAGCCACATCCATCTGATGAGAGCGCCTGTCGCCAAAGGCCGGTGTAGATTCAGCAGCATCTCTGAAAGGTCCATAGAATCCCGAGGCATATTTTGCGGCATAGCTCATAATAGGTGTTTTTGAAAATCCTTTATAATCAAGAGCCTTTCTAATTGAAGCAATACGCCCGTCCATCATATCTGAAGGGGCAATAATATCGGCTCCGGCCTCAGCATGGGAAACGGCTTCTTTAGCAAGGAGTGAAACTGTCTCATCGTTTAATATCTCTTCACCATCTAAGACGCCACAATGTCCATGCGATGTATATTCGCAAAGGCAAACATCAGTTACAACGAGAAGGTTTGGAAGATTTGATTTTATTGCCCGCACGGCCTGCTGTATAATTCCATTACTATCATAGGCCTCGGAACCCCTTTCATCCTTGTGCTCGGGAATACCAAAAAGCAGTACAGATGGAATACCTAAGGATGAGACCTCTTTGCATTCCTCAACAAGGACATCTATAGACATCTGATAGACGCCCGGCATCGATTTAATTTCTTTTTTTACATTCGTTCCATGGACTACAAAAAGCGGATAGATAAGATCGCTCTTATCCAGATGTGTTTCCCTAATCATATCCCTTACGACAGGATTATAACGAAGTCTTCTCAATCTTTTAGTCGGATAATTAGCCATTAAATTTCTCCAATGTATTATTAAATTCAATTTTTATTCAATTGGCCCTGGCTTATTTAACTTAAAGCAGGTCAAGTGCTTTTTTATAAACAATCTCTGAACTCTTTATACAGTCTCCCACAGCAATTCCCCCCCTGAAATTGCCGCTTAAAAGAATTCCTTTGTTAGCTTTTTCAAATTCGTCGAAATATCTTTCATGTTCAATATATCCAATGTTATACTGTGGTATAGCCTTGGTCCACATTCTTTCGGCCCTAAAGACAGGATCTTCAGAAATATTCATTATCTTGTGAAACTCGCCAATTACCTTATTGTAAAGTTCCTTTTCAGGGCTATCAAAGAGTTCAGGTGAGCGGGCACCACCAACAAAGAGTGTAAAGGCTGCATGGCCCTCGGGGGCCCTGTTATTAAATATAACCGAACTCCATATAGCACCTAGGAAAGATCTTTTCTCTTTTTCAGGTATCAGAAATCCAAAGCCGTCAAGAGCTCTGCCAATTGCTTTTTTTTCATACCCCAGGAAAAGAACTTTTACGGGTGGATAGTAAAGTGATTTAAGATGAGAATATAATTTATCATCAAAGTCCTTAAAAGCATAGCAAGCCGAATAAGCAGGAAGAGCCGAAATAATTATTTCAGACTCAAGGACTTTTGTATTTCCATTTTGAGTATAATGAATTACATAACAACTACCAGACTTTGAAATTTTCTTTATCTCAGCATTAAGTATAATCCTATCGCTTCCAAGCTTTTCTGATATTGCCTTTGGAAAGGTCTGCATTCCATCTTTAAAGGAGAACATCTTAGCGCTTTGCTTCGATTCCTCGTTTCTTTTTTTTCTTTCCCTGGCCCCTTTTATTGTCCCTTTTATAAGTCCACCATATTCCTCTTCAAGCCTGTAGAGTTTTGGGAAGGCAGACTTTACGCTCAGTTCATCCGGATTACCTGCATAGACACCTGCAACAAATGGGTTTATTGCATAGTCAAGGAATTCCTGGCCAAGTCTTCTTTTGACAAAATCAGAAATGCTCTGGTAGTATCCATCTTCGGACCTTCCGATAAATGGTTCTGCAAATAATCTTAATTTAGCTTTTGCAGAAAAGAGTTTTGTCTTCAAAAAAGCAGGAGGATTCATTGGAAGTGCATGAAGCTCTCCATCGCGCAGGATATAACGTTTGTTGCCTTCCTGATTTGCATAAATCATCTGGTCAATAATTCCCGTCTCTTCAACAAGCTTTCTTATCAAAGGTGTAGTCTCAAGGCCACTATTAGGGCCATAATCAACCATATAACCATTTTCATTTCTGCTGTTCATTGCGCCGCCAACATCAGGAGCTTTTTCAAGAACAACAACATCAAGTCCTTCTTTCATCAGCCAGTATGCAGTAGCAAGGCCGGAGATACCTGCTCCCAGGATGACAATTCTTTTATTCATATTCTCCACTTTAAATTTTTATTTTCACAAAAAAAGATAATTTTTACAGATTTACTCTACGCTTGCATAATAATACATTTTTCAGCTTTCACCTGCAACCTCTTCATTAACAAGATCGCATAAAGCATCGATGAAAAGGAGAGAATCATTAAGTCCTGTCATTACAATATAGTTTACAATGCCGGACCTGTCTGCAACATGTTTATATTCAATCCCAAGTTCATAAAGTGTTTCAACATGATCTGAGACAAAGCTAATTGGAATTATAAGCAAATGTTTTTTCCCCTTTAGCGCAAGTTCTTCAATCATCTTATCTGTTGAAGGTTCGAGCCATTTTACAGGTCCGACCTTGCTTTGAAAGCATTCATGAAATTCATGAGAATTATTTCTAAGTTTCATTACAAGCTGAACTGTCTTTTTTATCTGTCCACTATATGGGTCTCCCTTCTTAACAAAGCTGACAGGGGTGCCATGTGCACTAAAGACAAGCTGAACCTGATGTCTGACTTCTTCAGGAAACTTTAAGAGTGCCTCATCGATTCTTTTGTTTATGGCTCTGGCATAGGTCTCATTTTCATAATAGTCATTTATATATACAAGCTTTGCGCTATTGCCCTTATATTCTCTTTTCCACTCGTTGAAAGACGAGCCTGTAGTGGAAATAGAATAATGGGGATATAAGGGAAGAAGAATCACTTTGTCATAATTTTTTTCAGCAACTTCTTTTGCAACATCTTTAGTAAGAGGATGCCAGTACCTCATAGCAACATAAACATCTGTAAGAGGATTTAGTTTGCGCAGTTTATCCTCCAGCATTGCTCTTTGCAAGCCTGTCCAGTGCCCTATGGGAGATTTTCCCCCAATAAGTTCATATTCCTTTATTACCTTCGGGGCTCTTTTTCTTGCAATATATTGAGCAAGATAGTCTTGGAAGGGAAGGTTAAAAATATCCCTGTCACTAAAAAGATTTGTCAGAAAAGGTTCAACCGCTTCAAGAGAATCGGGACCTCCCAAATTAAAAAGAACCACAGCCGTTTTATCCATTATTTGTCCTTTCTTCTAATATCTTTTAACAGAGACCAATCAGACTGTTCTTGAATACCTTGCAGTATCTTCTTTGCGTTCAATATATCCGTCAAAGTTCATTGCGATGTTTCTAATAAGGAGTCTTCCCATTTCAGTTACTTTTATTTCATCGCCAGTAAGCTGGACAAGTCCATCGTCAATGTGCTGCTTCATATTGTTCAGTCCCCAGGCAAAATACTCTCTGAAATTGATATTAAATTCTTTTTCAACTTTTGGAATATTCAGCTCAAAGTCACACATTAGCCTCATTATCACGCGGCGTCTCAAGAAGTCATCATCATTAAGATGGTATCCTTTTACAACAGGAAGTATCTCTTCATCGAGGGCTTGGAAATATTCTTTTTCTGTCTTAAAGTTCTGTGCGTATATTCTAGGCAGCTGGCTAATAGCTGTTATTCCCATAGCATAAAGATCAGCCCCTGCGTTTGTGCTATAGCCCTGAAAATTCCTGTAGAGTTTCTTTTCCCTGAATGCAACTGAAAGCTCATCATCAGGTTTTGCAAAGTGATCCATTCCAATAAATACATATCCTGCAGATGTAAGTTTTTCAATGGTCATCTTTAATATCTGGAGTTTCTCCTCGGGTGCAGGAAGGTCCTCTGGGTGGATTAGAGCCATATGCTTTTTCATCCAGGGGACATGCGCATAATTAAAGACAGCAATTCTATCAGGAGAAATATCAATTACTTTGTCGACTGTCTGTTCAAAAGACTGAAGGCTTTGAAAAGGCAATCCGTACATAAGGTCAAGGTTAATGCTATTAAATCCAAGTTCTCTTACCCAATTAACTGTCTGGCGCGTAATATCTTCAGGTTGAATTCTGTTGACAGCTTTCTGAACTTTTTCATTAAAGTCCTGAACGCCCATACTTATTCTGTTAAAGCCCCCTTTACGAAGAGCCTCAAGGTGCGGCTTTGTCAGTCCGCGCGGATCAATTTCGCATCCAGCCTCAACCTCAGGCTTAAAATTAAATGATTGGGCTATATAGCTTATCAGGTCATCAATCTCATCAGGATCCAGGTGAGTTGGTGTTCCGCCGCCCCAGTGCAGCTGTGTAACTTTCCTATCGGGCAAAATATAGGTGCGCAGAAGGTCAATTTCCTTCTTAAGATATTTAACATATTCTTTTACTCTCTGGCGGTTTCTTGTAACTAACATATTACATCCGCAGAAGTAACAGAGAGTATCGCAAAAGGGGATATGATAATAAAGTGAAATATCCGGAAGATCAGCTATTCCGCCCTGGCCGGAAGAGGAGGGATCCTTGACATAATTGGTTTTAATGATCTCATCAAGATACTGTTCGTGCCTGAAGCTCTCGTTGAACTGGGGAGCTGTTGGATAACTTGTATATCTTGGACCAGGCTTATCATATTTTCTAACCTTATCCAAATCTATCTGAAACATAAGTTTTACTCTCCTGAATTAAATTTCATGCTTTCTTCTTTTACAAACCGGACGAGTGCTTTTGCCCTTTCCGGATCAATATCTGGCAATATACCATGACCCAGGTTAAAGATGTGTCCACTGCCTTTGCCGTAAGAGGAGAGGACCTTTTTAGCCTCATTTTTAATCTTATCTTCAGATGCATATAAAACAGATGGATCCATATTGCCCTGAAGAGCTGCTTTATTTTTTAAAATATTTCTTACACTACCCAGATCCATCGTCCAGTCAAGGCCTATGACATCGGCTCCGCTTTCTACAATTTTTTCAAGTCCATAGTGGACTCCTTTTGCAAATACAATTACAGGCTCATCTTTTCTCTTAATGTTTGAAATGACCTTTGCTATATACTTAAGAGAAAACTCATAGAAATCCTCCTGAGAGAGTATTCCTCCCCAGGTATCAAAGATCTGAATTGCATTTACGCCAGATTCTATCTTTGCAGAAAGATAATCTGAGACGGCTCTTGAAATCTTATCCAGGATCTTGTGTGCAAGCTGCGGTTCGTTATAGATCATCTTTTTTACGAAAGAAAAGTTCTTTGACCCTCTGCCTTCGACCATATAAGTTAAAAGAGTCCATGGGGATCCGCTAAAACCAATAAGCGGGACCCTTTGCCTAAGTTCCTTTTTTGTAAGAGAAACTGCATCGAGGACATATTTCAGATCTTTTTCTGGGGAAATATCACGCAGATTCTTAAAGTCAGATTCCTTGCGTATAGGGTCAGGAAAAATGGGTCCCTTTCCCTCATGCATCTCAAGGTGCATCCCCATTGCTTCTGGAATAACGAGTATATCAGAAAATATTATAGCCGCATCGACACCTAAAATATCGACAGGCTGAATTGTTACTTCGGAGGCAAGCTCTGGAGTTTTGCACATTGTCAGGAAGTCTGCTTTTTCCCTTACGGCTCTGTATTCGGGCAAATATCTTCCTGCCTGGCGCATTATCCAGATAGGGGTTCTTTCAACCGGCTCTCTTTTGCAGGCTCTTAAAAATATGTCATTCTTCAGCTTCAATAATACTTTCCCTGTTTTTGTAATTATACGTTTAATTTAGCTTAAAAAAACAATTATTTCTTTTAGCAGTCCATCCATCGTGTATTCAGTAGTGGGCATAATTGCAACATGAACATTTTCCTTTTCAATTTCCGACTTTGTCGTAGGACCAATGGCTGCAACGCTATAACTGTCAAAATACTTTTTTGGTTCTGATATTTTCATTATATCAAGAAAATTTCTAAAGGTTGAAGGACTTGTAAAAATAAATACGTCGGGCTTTGCTTTACTTAATGTTTCTATAGCCTGGGTTAAATGCTCTTCTTTTGGAACAGACACACTATAGACTACAGGCTTTTTTACAATAGCTCCCAAATCCAAAAGAGCCAGGGGAAGCTCATCTCTTGAAATTGCAGAAGATGGAATTAAGACGGTCTTTCCCTTGAAATCAGATATGGATAACTCTTTTATTAGTCCAAGGCTACTGAACTCCTTTGGGACCATATTAACAGGTATTGAAAACTTCTGGCATAAAGCTGAGGTTTTCTTTCCAAGTGCAATTACAAATAAAGATGAGTAATCAAGGCTAAGTTCAAGTTCCTGGCACCTTTTAGCAAACATTTTAACTGCGTTAGAGGACGTAAAAATTAGTACATCAAAACTGCTTTTTACAGCATCATCAAAATCACTCCAATCCTTAGGCTGAGTAACTTCCAGAGTAGGAAATGAAACAACATCAGCTCCAGCATCCAAAAAAGCAGATGAGGAATCCTTTGAGTCTTCAACACTTCTTGTAATGACTATTGTTCTACCCTTTAGCGGAAGCTGCTTTTCCTCCTTAAAATGAGTGTCAATCTGAGAGTCATCAGGCCAAAGGACGCCATTAAGTATAAAATCTAAAAGGTCCTCTCTTTCATGGTCAGTTATCTGCCCTAATTTATAGTCCTTATCTATTGCCCTGTTAACAGCGCCATAGATACAGCCTAAGATGAGGTCACTTGCAAATTCTGTATCAATATCCCTGAAGAGTTTTACATTTTTTCCAGATACAATAATTTCTTTAAGAAGATCTCTGAGCTCACATTTTTTTGATTTAAACTCGGTACACATTTCATTGTGGGCAGTCAGGCTGTCTCTCTGAAACATACGGAAAAAGCAGCTATATTTGACAAAGAACAGATAGTTATGAATAACAAATGTATGAAGTGAGTCTACTGCTGTTGCATCGATTTTGATCTTTTCTCTAAGTGAGTTAATAAGGTTTTCCATTCTAAGGACCATAATAGAAAAGTAGAGGTCCTCCTTGGAAGAATAATAGTTATAGAGTGTGCCCTTGGCAATTTGCGCAAGTTTTGCCACATCTTCCATCATTACTTCATGGAAGTTCATTTTTGAGAATAATTCAGAAGCAGCTTCAATAATTTTTTCCCGCTTCTTACTTTTTTTTGTCTCTATTTTACCTTTAGTCGCCAACGCTTTAAGACTTAGTTATTAGTTCATTATTAGGTTTCTATTATTTAATTCTAACTGTAGAGTATATTTCCTTTAGTACCTTATCGGCTCCCGCCTTTTTGATCTCCTTTGCAAGAGTGTATCCAATCTTTTCAGGTTCTTTTTTACTTCCTCTTATTTTTTTCCTGAAAGTAATGCTGCCATCGATCGAGCCTACAAGTCCATCTAGATAAATACCATTAGATTTAACCTCGGCAAATGCACCAATTGGTACTTGGCAGCCGCCCTCAAGGGCCTTTAAGAATGCGCGTTCAGCCATTGCAGCCTGGTAAGTAGTTTCGTCGTGTACAGAAAGGAGTATTTCCTCTAGCATTGTATTGTCCGAGCGGACTTCAAGTCCTAAGGCTCCCTGTCCTACAGCAGGCAATAAAATCTCAGTAGGAATATATGACGAAACATATTTTTTAAGTCCAAGTCTCTCTATACCTGCTCTTGCCAGAATGATAGCATCCCACTCTGAGTCCAGGAATTTCTTTATTCTTGTAGGGACATTACCTCTTAGTTCAACGACATTAATATCAGGTCTGAGGTGCAGAAGTTGTGATCTTCTTCTTAAAGAGCCCGTAGCTACTATGGCGCCTTCTTTAAGGTCAAAGATACCCAGGTTTTTCTTTCTTGCTATTAAAACATCCTCAACCGGGTGGCGTTTTGTAACGGCGGCTAGTTTTAAGCCCTGTGGAATTTCTGTCTGCAGGTCTTTAAGGCTATGAACGGCAAGGTCAATCTTTTTATCTAAAAGTTCAGTTTCAAGTTCCTTTGTAAAAAGTCCCTTATCGCCAATCTTTGACAAAGCCACATCCAGGACCTTGTCACCTTTGGTCTTTACTAAGATGATTTCAACAGATACTGTTTTATTCTTCTTTTCAATTTCTTTTTTTATAAAATTTGACTGCCAGAGAGCAAGCTCGCTTCCGCGTGAGCCAATAATAATTTTTGTCTTCTTTGCCAAGAAAAACCTCTTTTTAATTTTCAATAAAAGCTTTATCTGCTAAAAAGTCTTATTTTATGTTCTGTGTTAAAGCTTCAATATAATGTCCGCTTTTTTTCTATCCGTTTTCTCTATCCGTTCCATTGTTGTCAGAAGAAGAAGAATTGTCATTTTCATTAAGTCCAAAGAGGCTTTTAATAACATTTACCCTAATGACCGACTCCTGTGAGCCACTACCATCTTCAGAGATCTTTTTCAATTCAACGGTAGGGTGGTGCAGGAGCTTATTAATAATTCTTTTAGTCACGATATCCAGCTTATCTATATCCTCGTTTGTAAACTTATTTTTAAGTTTTTCAACTTCCTCGGCTCTAATATCTTCAAAATGCTGCCTTAAGAGCTTAATTGTGGGTGTGACCTCGAGCGAGTTATACCAGCTAAAGAGATTTATCATCTCCTCCATTACTATAGATTCTACCTTAGGGACCTCGGCCTGACGTTTTTTTAGGTTCTGCTCGACAATAATTTTGAGAGAATCGATGTCATGGTAAAAAACATTATCAAGCTGGCTAATCATAGGATCAATATCTCTTGGGACAGCTATATCCATAAAGCAAGTAGAAGCACTATTTCTCTTTTTCATAGCCATTTTTACATCGTTGAAGCTGAGTATAAGCTCTGGTGCGCTAGTTGCACTTATTACGATATCAAAGTCATTTAGCTGCTCTTTGAAATATTGAAAAGGAATTATCCTTGCATGAACCGTTTCTGCCAGTTTTTCTGCCTTTTTGAGTGTTCTGTTTGTAATAGTAAGCGCGCCAATACCTTTGTCGCGCAAGTGTTTAGCAGCAATCTCTCCGGTTTCACCGGCTCCAATGACAAGGGCAGATTTCCGGTGAAGGTTAGAGAATATTTTTTCGATAAGCTGGACAGCAGCATAACTTACCGTAATTGCGCCGTCGCTAATTATGGTTTCAGTCTTTGCTCTTTTTCCAACCTTAATTGCCGAATCAAAGACTCTTTTCATCAAAAAGCCGGCAAAATCAATATCCTCAGAGAGCTGGAAGGATTCCTTTACCTGTCCTAAGATCTGGTTATCACCCATAAAGAGGGAATCAATGCCTGCACTTACCCTAAAGAGGTGGTTAATTGCGCTGCATGAGAAAAAATTCTGGAAGTTGGTCGGGCCAATGCCTTCTACAGATTTATTATCTATTAAAAACTTCTGAAGATCATTAAAATTTGTATGCGGATTCAAAGGGAAGCCGTAGATTTCAGTCCTGTTACAAGTAGATATTATAAAGCCTTCACTAAAGAGAGTATCTTTAAGTCCCTTAAGCATCTGTTTTATTTCATCCTGGCTTAAGTGAAGACTTTCTCTTAATTCAACAGGAGCTGTTCGATGATTAATGCTGACTGCTAATAAATTCATAATTCCAAGTTAAAATTACACATACTTACCAATCCCTAAAATCTCCCGGGCACAAAAGCGGGATAAAAGAGAGTTTTCATTCTCAAAATCCACTTTTAGTAGAAGGAGTGAAAGCTCTTTGCAAGAAAATTAGTCAAAAGCATCGAAAAAATAGCAAGGCAGAAGCCTGCGATTGAAAAAACGATGACCTTTTTTCCATGCCAGCGTCCAACAATTTTACTCAATATCCCGAGGCCATAGATCAGCCAAATTACGGCCGTAACGGTCAGCTTGGGGTCAAAATAGTTAAAATTAGGGAAAGCCGAGGGGAGCCAGACGACCCCAATAGTAATTGCAACAGAAAAAAGGACAAAACCTATAACAACTGAATAAAAGCTTAGCTGTTCAAGTACATCCAGGCTTGGAAGGCGGTCAAAAATAAGTCCAAATCTGTTCAGCTTGATCTCCTTATAGAGTATCCAGAAAAGTATGCCGTAGACGGCAGAGATCGTAATGCCAGAATAACCAAGAAGTGCACTTATAACGTGCAGTCCCAGCATACGGTTTCTCAATACCTCTCTAACCTGGAGGAGATCCTGTATAAAGATTGATGAAATGAGCTGAAAAATGATAGAGAAAATTATTATAAATAATCCAGTCCCCCTTATGTCAGTCAGCAGTTCAAGTATAAAATAAGAACAGCTGATAGCAAAAGCCAAAACGGTAAATATTTCAAAAACATTGGTTATAGGAGGGTGATTAAACTCTACAGTTCTAACCAAAAGATAAATTGCGTGAGTTAGTAATGTAACAAACAGGAATATCCTCTTTGAATTGGCAAATCTGTTCTTTTCCTTGACAAAATCATATAGATAGACCAGAAATGTCAGGCAATAGAGAAAAGGCAGAAGAATATTTAGGAT
Organism: Bacteroidota bacterium; assembly: GCA_030706145.1. Taxonomy (GTDB): domain Bacteria; phylum Bacteroidota; class Ignavibacteria; order Ignavibacteriales; family SURF-24; genus JAUZPB01. The sequence goes on along the minus strand of JAUZPB010000016.1, from coordinate 20,768 downwards.
CTTGACTGCAGAATACATAGTTTTTCTTTTTTTTGAAAGTGACTGATGGGTTCAAACATAATAAAAGCTTTTCTTATTAGCAACTCAGAATTAGACCCACAGGTCACTTTTATGATAGAATACTCCTTTTCATCTAGAAAAGGAGACAGCTTATCCAAGTATATAAAACGAAAAAGAGTCAGTTAAAATTCACAATCATCCCAAGAAAAATACCCCAAGACGGAATAAACAGGAATTCTGATTGTCTAAAGATAAAATTTGTTTGTAGGGCCTTACAACAGATATGTATAAACAAAAGATATGAAAAATCAAAATGTTACTCTATGAGGAGAAATAATGAAAATTAGACACGCAATAGCACTTACTCTGATAATTTTGTCGGCAGCAAAAACAATAAATGCTCAAAGTGATATATACGGATTAAAGCTTTATGGTTTTTTTCAGACCTCTTTTTATCAGCAGAACTTCAACATGCACCAGATGTCAGGTAGTACTGAGACAAAGAATCTGAACACATTCTGGCAGCAGCAGATGAATCTTTTCCTGGCAAAAGATATTAGCAGCAGTTTCAGCACATTTATTAACTTTGAGCTCACCAACTCATTTTCAACCGAACGCAATTGGGGAACGTTTAACCTTGAAGAGGCATGGCTGCGCTATAGCTACAGCAACCTTCTGAATATAAGAGGCGGTCTTTTTATACCATCTTTTAATAATCTAAATACAATTAAGAACAGGTCTATAATACTTCCATACATTTTCAGGCCACTTGTCTATGAAACTGCAATGGAGCAGATCATGTCGGCAGCTAATTTTGTTCCTCAAAGGGCAAACATTGAAGTTGCAGGAGAATTGCCTGTCAGTGACCTTAAACTAAACTATTCATTATATGCTGGCAACAGTGAAGACTCATACATCACCTCAGATTCATCCAAAGGAGGCACTTCAGGAACAGACAGCACAAAGTTTAAGTTAATTGGTGGAAGAATAGGCTTAGAGTATTCAAACCTGAAGCTGGGATTTTCCTCAACATTTGACAAGCACAACCAGAAAAGCTTAGGGCTTGGAAACGTAAGCAGAGTAAGATTAGGTCTTGATCTTTCATACTCACTCTTTGGATTTACACTTGAGAGTGAATACATAAGAGTACTTCACAATCTTACAGATGATCAAAAAGCAACCCTAAAGGGTTCTTCGCAACCAGCTGGAACAGGTACCAATCCAACAACTACAACAGATCAGTCTTCTACAGCAACTCCGCCTGCAGGTGGTCCAATGCAGACAACAGATCTTGACAAGAAGTATTTCTATAGCTGTCTTTCCTATAATTTCACTGACAATCTATATGTATATGGAAAGTATGACTATATAAAAGACGATGCCTCACTTGGCGGTATGGCAGTTAATGGATACAGCTTCGGCGGAGGATTTAAGCCTAACGATGATATACTCCTAAAATTACAGTACCAGCAAATGAAGTCCGATGCAGTCAACGTAAAATATTACCTGATCGGCGCAAGCATTTTCTTTTAATCGATAATTATAAAAAGTGGGGCTTAAAAAATAATGAAGACAAAAATCTTATTTCTATTTGTAATATTGGTTTGTATAAAACTTGACATAAATGCACAGGTAGCCGTCATAGCCAACAAGTCAGTACCTGTCAGCAGTATAAATAAATCAAAACTCCTTGATATCTACTCTATCTCGCAGAAGAGCTGGAGTAATGGAGAGAAAATTGTAGTCTTTGACCTCAAAAGTAACAGCAGTGCCAAGGACAAGTTCTATCAGAACATAGGTAAATCCAATGCGGAGTTAAAAAAAGTATGGATGAGAATGCAGTTAACCGGAGGAGGAAGTGCACCAAGCTCACTTTACTCAGAAGATGAAATAGTCTCAAAGGTAGCTTCAACTCCAGGAGCAATAGGATACGTAGAATTAAAGAATGTAACGGGTGCAGTGAAAGTAATAGCAAAATTTGATTAAGGAATAAATAGCCATGCATATAAGACTAATAAAAAACTCCCTGCAGGCAAAGATAATAATAATTTTCAGCATACTTCTTCTGAGCTTGTCAGTTGTTAACTTTTTCTATAGTTACAAAAAACAAAGGTCAGATAGTATTGACTTTGCCACAAAACATGTACAAACATTTGCCCAAATGCTTGCTTTTTCAGTTGGTTCGGGCCTTGGTGAAAGTAATTTTGATATCGTACAGACAGCCTTCAACTGGGCAAAAGGTGATAAGAATATAGTTTATATTGATATCATAGATGAGACAAATTCGAGTATTGTAACACATAATCCTGGAAATATTAAGATAGGGAAAGATGAAATAATTTCATCGGGCAAAGCTCTTAAAAGCGAGAAAGATTATCTGGCAGTAAAAATGCCAATTGTTTACAAGGAAAGGAATCTTGGCAATATTATTATGGCCTACTCGCTAAAGGAAATGGAAAGTGAATTAAACGAGCGGGCAATAGTACTTGTAATAACAAACCTTATAATATTCCTTGCAGGTCTAATAATTATAATAGGTGGAAGCACTTACCTGATCAGGCAGATAAAGACGCTGAAAAAATCGGCAGAAAGGGTTGGCCATGGGGATTTTGATCCATATATAAATATTAGATCAGCAGATGAGATAGGGCAGCTTGCTTCAGCAATATCAAATATGATAACAAGCATAAAGCAATCATCAGAATCTCTTTTAAGTGAAAAGCTAAGGGCTGAAAATGCAATGAAGCATGCCGAAGAGCAGAGCATTAAACTCGAAGAGCAGAAAGACTACCTTTCAAAGAAGGTAGATCTAATTTTAAGCGAAATGAATAAATTCGCAAAAGGGGATTTAACTGTAGAACTAGACATTGAAAAAGACGATGAAATAGGAAAACTTTACAAAGGTTTCAACAATGCTGTAGTAAATACAAGAGAGATGATCCTTTCGGTCTCAGATTCTGTTCAAAGGACAGCAAGTGCTGCAAACCAGATCTCATCAAGCAGTGAGCAGTTAGCATCGGGATCAGTAGAACAAAGCAGGCAGACGACCGAGGTTACAGGATCGATCGAGGAGATAACAAAGACAATACTAGAGAGCGCAAAACATGCAGGAGTAGCCTCCGAGAATTCAAAGCTTGCAAGTGAAAGTGCAAAGGAGGGTGCGCAAAAAGTCGAAGAGACAAAGAAAGGTATGTTTAAGATCGTTTCATCTACCAGAGCTGCAGGAGAAAAGATAAGTCTTCTTTCGGGTAAAACAGAACAAATTGGGCAGATCACTCAGGTAATTGATGATATTGCAGACCAGACAAATCTTTTAGCACTTAATGCAGCAATTGAAGCAGCAAGGGCTGGCGAGCAGGGACGTGGCTTTGCAGTTGTTGCAGATGAGGTAAGAAAACTTGCCGAGAGGACAACAAAGGCTACAAAAGAAATAGCAGATACAATTAAATCTATACAACTAGAAGCAAAGCAGGCTGACCATGCAATGAATGAAGCTGAAAAATCTGTTGAAGAAGGAATGACACTTACAGAGCAAGTAGCAGATTCATTAAATCATATTCTTGAAGTTAACCAGAAAGTAAATGATATGATAAACATGGTTGCTTATTCAGGAGAAGAGCAAAGCAAAAATGCCGAAGAGATAAGCAGAAACATTGAGGGAATAAACAATATAACTCAGCAGAGCTCGGCCGGAACGCAGCAGATTGCAAAGGCAGCCGAAGAACTTAACAGACTTACCGATGATCTTCAGGGGCTAATAAACAGATTCAAGTTATCTGAAGAAAAAAGCAAGATTTCTTTAAGCGGCAGAAGCAGGCTTGCAGTTAGAGAAAATGGAAGAATGGTACTAACAAATTAAGCACCTCTATATAACAGGGACGAACCTTTCCCAAAAGGGGGAGTTCGTCCCTTTCTTTATTCTTTCCCTTACTTATTATATTCTCTTTTTATTTTTATACCTTTTTCTTTCACTCATTTTTGATCACTTATTACTTACCTTTTATTTACTAATTCTTAAATTAAATTTCAGTGTCTTAGGGAAGGAAAAAATGGGATAAAAAAAGAGGGATAAACTGCTTCAACAAAAGAAAAAAGCAGTTATCCCTTTCTTAGTTTGGGAGATCACCAAGTTGAAAAATTTATGTATAATCTGTTTTTAAGATGAGTTAATCTAAAAACAAATCGCACTCAGAATTACCTGATCTTTTTACATTCTTCAGAAACTCACTTATATCATCGTAGCTCAAGCTTCCTGATTCCAGTCTTCTAGCAAATTCAAATACAAACTGTGGTGTTAATTCTTTTACACCTGAAAAAATATTTTCACCATCTTCTGTCTTTGGCGGCATTGCAGGTAAGAATTCCTGAGATTCTGTTTTCTGACTTTCTGCCCTCTTAAAATTTTCCCCGGCACGGGAATTTAACGTACAGGAATTAAAATTATTTGAACCCATGCTGCAAACTCCATTTAACATCATATTTCTCCTTTTTAAAATATATAGTCCAGAAAACGAACAAATATTAACGTAACATATATCAACCTGCCTACTGTAACTTTGACAAGGTAAATCAGCCAAAGGTTTATTTCCAAAGTAAACAAATCATAATTTTATCACTTCTACTGCTTTTTAGACAACTCAAGCAGTAGATTTATTCCAAATAAAAGTTTCTTGTTAATTAAATTTTACATATTTATCTTTCCTTAAATAAAAATGAAGAGTGATTCATATGGATGATTTCACGTTCAAGCCCTTCAGCGAAATGACCGACAAAGATTATGAACTTATCGGTTTCAAGTCCGGTCTGGAGATCCACCAGCAACTTCTAACTTCAAAAAAACTCTTCTGCCGCTGTCCTGCTGGAATATACAGCACAAAATACAATGCAGAGATACTTAGACACATGCGCCCTACGCTTTCAGAGTTCGGAGAGTATGATGGTACAGCCCTTATGGAATTTAAGACAAAAAAAGAGATTATCTACCAGATCAACCGCGAGACTGTCTGCACATATGAGATGGACGACACACCTCCTTTTGAGATCAATGAAGAAGCACTTGACATAGCGCTTCAGACCGGAATGCTATATAACTGCAATATTGTTGACGAAATTCACATTTCAAGGAAGCAGTATCTTGATGGCAGCATACCAACTGGATTTCAGAGGACATCCATATTTGCATTAGATGGCAGAATTCCCTTTAAAGATAGAGAAATTAATATTATACAGATGTCTATTGAAGAAGACGCATGCCGCGAGGTAAGTGACATTGGGCACAGAAGAGTGTATCTGACCGATCGTCTAGGAATGCCTTTAATAGAGACTGTAACAGCGCCAGAGATGAGAACTCCATATGAAGTTGCAGAAGTCGCACAGATCTGCAGAAAGCTCGTGCGCTCAACCGGAAAGGTTCGCACAGGTATTGGTGCTGCAAGGCAGGATGTAAATGTAAGTGTAAAAGGCGGGACAAGAGTAGAAATTAAAGGCGTACACAAAATTCCTCTTATACCACTTTTAACCTACAATGAAGCAATGAGACAGTGGAATCTTCTACGCCTTAGAGATGAGCTAAAGAGAAGAGGTATTACTCCCGAGAGTTTTAGTGCAAAGGTTGAAGATATTACACGGCTGATGAAAAAGACCTACTATATGCCGCTTCAAACTGCAGCTTCGCAGGGAATGATAATAAAATGTGTTGTCTTAAAAGGGTTCAGAGGACTTCTTCACTGGGAGACTCAGACAGACACATATTTTTCAAAAGAAATATCCGATAGGGTCCGTGTCGTAGCATGTCTGACACACATACCAAACATAATTCACTCAGACAGCAAAGGAGACAATATTACTTCCTCAGAGTGGCTAAAGATAAAAAAAGCAGCAGGAGCTATGGATGATGATACTCTTGTTGTAGTATGGGGAAGCGACAAAGACATTGATACAGCTGCAAAGGAAATAATCATCCGCGCCAGGGAAGCTACTATAGGTGTTCCATCTGAGACAAGACAAGCTTTGAAAGATGGAACAAATGGTTTTGAAAGGATACTTCCCGGGCCTGACCGCATGTACCCTGATACAGATCTTCCTCCAAGAAAGATAACAGAAGAAAGGCTTAAGAAACTCTCGCTTGATATGCCCGTACAATTCTGGATAAGAGAAAAATGGTATAGGGAACTGAATATTCCTCAGGATACTGTTGAACCGCTTGCCATTTCAAAGTTTGCCGGTCTATTTGAAAACATGGTAAAAGAAAAAAATGTAAGCCCCATAGTTGCCTCAATTGCATTTATACAGTATCCCAAACGGCTAAAAAGAGAAGGCTTTAAGACAGATATACTTACGCCTGAAGTTATGCAGAAGATATTTGAAGCATACACTTTAGGACTTTTAAGCAGGGAAGGAATTCTGCCTGCTATGAAAAAAGCAATAAGGAATGGATCCTTTTCTTCTGAAATGCTTGAGGCAGTTTGTACAGAAGAAGAACTTTCTTCTGCTATAAAGAGCTCGCATTCAGAGCTTGAGAGAATAAATCTAAGAAATCCCGAAAAGAAAGATGAAGTGCTGATAGGGCTTGTAATGAGAAAAGTCCGTGGCAGAATAAGCAGTGCTCAAATATTAAAGTCATTACGATCAACCTACAAAAGAGAGGGAATCGATGTCATCTAATGAAGCATATAAAGGCTACAGAAATGAGGCCCTGGAGACTCTAAAGAAGTTTAGTGCGCAGATATGGAGTGATGTTGAGATTAAGACTTCGAAAGGGAAGTATTATGGCATAATACTTCCACGATCTGAGACTGCAGATTCAGCACATATAGTCCTAAAGCTTCGTTCCGGATACAATATTGGTGTAGCAGTAAAGGCAATTGAAGAAATAAATATTTCGGGGCGAAAAGAAGCCAACTACAAGATACAAGAGAAGGCTTTTCCATATGATCCAAGCAAGCCCATGGTAAAGCTCCTTGGGACGGGCGGTACAATAGCAAGCCGCTTAGATTACCGGACAGGAGCCGTAATTCCTGCATTTTCGCCGGGTGAGCTCTTTGGCTCGGTGCCCGAACTTGCCGATATATGCAACCTTGAAACTGAAAAGCTCTATGGTGTATTTAGTGAAAATATGGGCCCTGAGCAGTGGAAAGGAACAGCCGAGGCAATTGGAAGAGAAATAAAAAAAGGAGTGCAGGGCATAGTCATAGGTCATGGCACAGATACAATGCACCATACTGCAGCATGCCTTTCATTTATGGTACAGAACTCACCTATTCCTATTGTAATGGTAGGTTCACAGCGTTCAAGTGACAGGCCATCATCGGATGCAGCACTGAACCTTCAGCACAGTGTTAAGACGGCAGCAGAGAGCGACATTGCCGAGGTAATGGTATGCATGTTTGGTCCTACCTCTGATGCCTATGGACTTCTACACAGAGGGACAAGAGTAAGAAAGATGCATTCGAGCTACAGGTCGACATTCAGGACAATTGGTGATATACCCCTTGCTATGGTAAGCAAAAAAGAGATCCATCTTTTAAGGCAGGACTACAAACGCCGCAGAAAAGACAGGGAAGTTACCATTAACACCTCCTTTGAAGAGAAGGTAAGCATTGTATACTACTATCCCAATATGAAGCCTGATATCATAGAATCGCTTATTGATAATGGCTATAAAGGGATTATTATTGCAGGTACAGGATTAGGTCACGTAAACAAACCGCTTTATCCTGCACTTAAAAGGGCATGTGATAACAATATAGCTGTGTATATGACAGTACAAACTCTTTGGGGATATGTGCAGATGTATGTCTATGATACAGGAAGAGATATAATGGAGCTAGGAGTTGTTCCATGTGCAAATATGCTTCCTGAAGTTGCTTATATTAAGCTTGGGTGGGCTTTAGGACAGACAAATGATCTAAACAAAGTAAAAGAGATCATGCTAACTCCAATTGCAGGCGAGATAACAGAAAGAGAACCAAGCAATGGATATCTTATCTATCAGGGAGGAATTCCAGAGGTAGAGGAATTTATTTCAAAGTATATGAAATAGATCATCTGCTTTTACATTGATATAAAAGCCACACCTAGTTTTAAAAAAAATGGGCTGCCATAAAATAATACATGGCAGCCCATTTTACTTTGAAACGTTATGTTTATAAGTTAACCGTCTATAAGCTAATCAGCTATAAGTTAGCCATCTACAAGTTAGTCGTCTTATTCTGTTATTTACTTCTTGCTTTTGACAGAAGTCTTAGTATCTCAAGATATAACCAAATAAGAGTAACCAGTAGTCCAAAGGCAGAATACCATTCCATATATTTTGGCGCACGCATTCTTACTCCCTGTTCTATAAAGTCGAAGTCAAGTACAAGGTTAAGTGCTGCAATAATAACTACAAAAACGCTAAAGCCAATACCATAAATACCGCTCTCATGTATCAAAGGCATCTGATAGCCAAAAAACCCTGTAATCATAGAAGCCAGGTAAAACAGTGCAATACCGCCTGTTGCGGCAGCTACTCCAAGCTTAAAGTTTTCCGTAGGTTTTATAAGCCTTGTCGAATATGCAATAAGAAGAGCTGCAAAGGTTCCGAAGGTAAGGCCAACGGCCTGAATAACTATTCCAGGATAACGCTGTTCAAATAAGCAGGAGATAATGCCTAATGTAACACCCTCAGCAAGGGCATAGATTGGAGCTGTATAGAGGGCCAAATTCTTCTTAAATATTGTAACTAATGCAGTGATAAGTGCAATCGGCACACAAACCAGGGCAACAGGAATAACGCCCGGATCTAAGACACCCTCATAAAAGTACTGGCTCCAGATAAAAGCAGCCGAAATTACAACTAAAGCAATCAGAAATCCTGCCTTGTTTACTACGCCCTGCAGGTTCATAGCTTCAGAAGAATCTACAACAGCAAGTCCTGTAAATGTATCTTTCCTTAAAGCAGGATTAGAAGTTTTCCTGCTACTGCTAACGCCTTCATTATTAGTTTCATTTTCCATTTTGACTCCCAAAATATTTTTCTTTAGTATAAATAAAAACCTTAAGCATGCAATTAAAAAAACATTTTATTTATAAGCATTCTTCATAATATCTATTGTCTGCTCAAGTGAAAGGTTGTATGGATCTAACGCAAAAGGGTCCGCCCATAGTTTCCCTTGCATTTTTAGCAAGCATTTCAATTTCAGATTAAGTTAATGCCGTAGTTTGTTGGAATAAAATGCTAAAAGTTCATCTATTAGTTCTCCCGATCTTTTAGCACAAAAATTATACTGGCCTAAATTTACTGATTAATTAGTTCCATTTCAAAAAAAGAGTAGTAAAACAGAATATTTCAGGGAGAAAATTTCTCAGTAAAGATTGACGCTGATCGAAACAGAAGCTTTTCTTCCTGATTCATCCAGACAGACAATTTTTGTTTTACCTTTTGATGGCCTAAAGAATAGTTTATCTCCAGGACTTGAGCTTTTATAGAACTTATTATCTATATACCAGTAGATCTGTTTAACAGACGGGTCCGATGCTGCCATTAGCATTATTTGCTGCGAGGTATTCTGTTCAATATAGTATTCATAGTTCTCTAACGGAGAAACTATCTTTGGCCCTTCTCCAGAGCGCTTTCCAAAGCAGAGGGAGTTATGAGGAGGTGGGCTTTTGAACTCAACATTGTTTTTTGCAAGCCAGACTGCCACTTCTGGTCTGTAAGATGGGTAGAATACTTTTTTATAGCCTGAGTCAGGAAGGCATTCAGTGCAGTATTGAATTGTCTCTGACTTATTTACATAAACAGGTTTATAAAGGTCACACTTTAAGTTTGGTGAAACGTTTTTAATATAATAGTCTCTTACAACATTTTTGCAGTTCTCCCCAGGCAGTAGTCCCGTTTCACTGCAGACATCCCTTTCTTCCAGATCAGAAGGCCTGTCGAACCATAACTTTTTAGGCTTATAGTCAGCAGCGCTAAAGAGTTCAAACAGTAGTGGGACAGCAATTGCAGAGCCGGAGAGGTCAGAAGATCCCCTGGAGTCAAAGTTTCCAAGCCACACTCCAATTGTGTAATCAGGATTAAAGCCAACTGCCCATGCATCGCGCCTTCCGAAAGATGTTCCTGTTTTCCATGCTATCTGCGGAAGAAATGTTGTTCCGGGCAGATCAGTCGGGAAATCCTGCCTCTGGTTAGTTGAAAGCATTGTAGCAATAAGATATGATGAAGCAGGAGAAAACAGCCTTTGGGCTTTTATTTTATCTGACTTGCCGCTTTCTTGTAACTGATTTACTGCTTCAGCAGAAAGATTATCCGCATGAATATAATTAACCGAGTGAATATAATTAAGCGGGTATAAAAGGCCCGAATGAGCAAAGGCCGTATAGAGTCTAACTAATTCATCAAGCCTTACACTGCAGCCCCCAAGAATTAAGGAAAGTCCAAGTGATTTTTTCTCTTTTAGTATCCCTGAAAGTCCTGCCCTTATAAGAAGCGAAATAAACTTATCTGGCCCTAGCTGCTCTAGCAGTCCCACAGCCGGGATATTAAGTGAATTTACAAGAGCATATTTTGCCGTTACAATTCCTCTAAATTTTAAGTCAAAGTTTTCAGGTTCATAGCCGCCAAAATCTGTAGGTATATCATATAGCCTCATCGAAGGTGTAATAAGTCCTTCATCTATTGCCATTGCATACAAAGCCGGCTTCAGTGTACTTCCAGGGGATCTAAGTGCGGTTATTCCATTTACCTGTCCAGAAGACAGGCTATCCTGGAAGCCTTGAGAGCCGCAGTAGGCCACAATAGAGTTTGTCTTATTATCAACAATGATAACCGCTCCATTAAAAATTCCCTTTGACCTTACTCTTTCTATATAGTCAGAAAGAAGCTTTTCAGACGACTGCTGAACAGAAAGTTTAAGGCTGGTTTTAATTTCACTACCTTGAAAATTTTTTGCAACAAAGCGGCAGAAGTGACTAGCCTCAGATCTAATTAAGAAGCGATTTGAATATACAGGTTCTTCAAAAGAATCTTTGAGTTCCGATCTGCTGAAAGCCTTTCTTTCCAAAAATATTTTTATCCATTTATTCCTTTCTTTGAGTAATTCTTTTGGATTTTTGTCAGGCCGCAGATCATTTGGGTCATTTGGAATAACAGCTAGAATGATTGATTGTGAAAGGCTCAGTTTATCTGGGGAGCGGCCAAAGTAAATGTAAGAGGCACTTTTAATTCCTTCAATATTTCCACCATATGGAAGAAGGCTAAGATAAAGCTCAAGTATTTCTTTTTTACTATAATGGACTTCTAGCTGAATGGCCCGCAGTATTTCAATTAACTTATTTAAGTATGTCCTTTCCTTTGGCTGAAGCATCCTTGCTGTCTGCATTGTTATAGTAGATGCTCCGGAAACTCTCTTTTGCTTAATAATATTCTGAAATAGTGCGCGAACAATGGAATATGGATTTACTCCCGGATGCCAGTAAAACCAGCTATCTTCCTTTTCAAGTATAGCCTTTACTAGATCAGGTGAAACATCTTTTAGGTGGGTTTGCATTCTCCACTTTTCATCTTTTGAAAGATAAGCCGTTAGCAGCTGCCCTTCACTATCATATATTACCTTTGAATAGTCTTTAGCTTCAGGCAGAGGAAAGAAAGTATCCAATGCAATTATTATAATTAAAATTATTGAGACAGAATAAAGTGCCCTGCGCAGCCTTGGTGCTGCAGCTTTCGTTATTGATTTTGTTATATACTTTATCGCTGTTTTTATTTTTTGCAGTATGGATTTTATTATATCCATTTTCTTTCTCAATTATAAAGTTATGCAATTCCTGTTTTAGAATATTAGAGAAAGTAATTATAGTCGCCAACAAGAACTGAGCCTCTTCCATTTGAGGAGCTAATACCTGGATCATACATTGCCTCGGCACTAATAACAGGAAGCTGAAACTTTCCTTTATTTACTACACGGATAAAGTAATAATAATCTTTTGTTTGTCCATCAAGATCTGTAAAGAGTATAAGTCTGTCATCTCTTACATCCATATACTTTACATTTAGTGTTGATTTCCACTCTGACTTATGTGCATTGGGCAGTCTTGGATTTTCAATTTCAAATCCTGAAGGAATAAGATCTGTAATTGCAATATTCTCGGCTTTAATGTTAAATCCCTGCAGGGAGATTTTACAAACAATAAGCTGACCCTGATAGAAGCGCCCGTTACTGATAGGATTTCTGCTTCTGTAATCATAATATGTGCGGGAGACTTTCATATTTGAATTACCCTCTTTTACTTCGCTTCTTTTTACTCCCTCATTATTCTGGAAATAATACACCTCGCCTTGGCCTGATGCTTTAAGAAGAAGTTTTTTTACTCTACTATCAAGTTTTAAGTTAAGGTCTCCTCCTGTAAACCTGCCAACAGTCTTTGCATCGGCTTTTATTTCAATTTTCAGATTTGCATTTGAAGAAAATTTTGCAGCTTTACCCAAAGCCAGAAAAGCAAAGGCATTTTCCTGCGTTGAATAGGCATTTTTTATTTGCTTTGAGAGATACTTAACCATAAATGGGATCTGTTTATTTGAAGGTTCAATATCGAGCAGCGTATTAAGCATTATGGCATTTGCCCTTATATCTGAATCAAATGAGCCTCCGGATTGCCGCTCTGTTTTTTCTTCTTTATACAAAGCAGGTACTACCTCGTAGTAGGAGTTCCATTTGCCTGCAAGTGCATAAGCCCCGCTAAGCAGATACCTGCAGTCGCTTGAAACAAGGTTTGGCCTGTTCTTATAATAATTCATTGTCGAAATATCACTTTTACCAGCAAGTGAAAGCACATAAAGCGAATAGATGATCTCTTTATTTGCAATCTGGTGGACCACTCTTAAATTATTAACATATGTCTCATAATTATAAACATGTTTTTCTTTGACTTTCCAGGCAAGAAAGTTTAATAGCTTCTGAAGTACATTATCAGACACATCATAGCCTGCCTTTTTTGCTTCAATTAAAAAGTGAGCTGCATAGACGCTTCCCCACCAGCTTGGTTCACTACTGCCTGGCCAGTAAGAAAGAGAGCCATTAAAGAGCTGCATTGACTCAAGTTTTTTTATTCCTTCCTTTACATAATAAGCAGGGCTACTGTTTTTATAATATTCCTGTGCAACAAGCCTTGCAAGGTCATCAAAATAAAGCAGTGCAAATATCCTTGATACCGTCTGTTCTACACATCCGTGCGGATAGCCTATAAGATCTCTTAGCTGCTTAGAAAATCTAACAGAGGGGAACTTACTTATAATAACAGATGATGTTTTTGTAGATTCTATAAAATCCTGTGGAATATCTAAGACCAAATCTTTACCGGCCTGTATCCTGCCAGAAGAACTTTCACTTAAATATGGAGAAACAGGCCTTATAGCAATATCGGTCTCTTCCTTTACCTTTGCAAAGCCTGAGGTTTCAAGAGTTACCTTTGCCTGGCCAATATCTTTTCCCGTTTTAATTACAAATGAGGCCAGTGCTGATGCATTTGGAGAAATTGTCAAATTCTGCTTTTGTTGTGAAAGTATCTTTAATGGTCCAGAGACCTTAAGTCCAAGAGTAACTTTTCCTTTTACGCCTGTTGTATTTAGCAAAGTAACTGGCATAATTAGTGAATCATTTGTTGAAAGAAAGCGCGGCAGCTGTGGTTCAATTATAATGTCATCAGAGACTTTCATTCTTGCTTCTGCTGAACCGAATTTTTGTCCTGAGTAAGCAACTGCCATAAGGCGCACTTCACCATTAAACTGAGGTATGTCAAGGTTAATGTGGACTGTACCGTCTGAAGATGTTTTCTTTATGCCGCTCCACATTGAAAGGAGCTTAAAGCGTTTTGTTGTTATAGGGTTAGTCCTTTTTTTTATTTCGCCAGCTGCCTGATCACCTCCGGAAGAAGATTTAAGTGAAATTATCTCGGGCAGGAGCAGTTCATACAAATCATAGCTTGTAACCTTAAGGCTCTGCTTTTCATACATATAGCTGTATGGGTCGGGTGTTTTATAGTCATTTATCTGGAGTATGCCTTCATCAACTGCCGCAAGTGTTACATAGACCTGTTTCTGAGCAGATGTCCTTATGACTATATCCTGCTTTGTGTTAGGTTTAATTTTCTGTGGGGCCTGTATGCTAACTGGAAGTTTGTAATCGCGCCTTTCAACCTTAAGTGAAGCAAAGCCATGTCCAACAAAGAAAGGCGTCGAGTTATCTGAAGAATGCTTTTTAAACAGCGTAGCTGTAACATAGATATTCGGCATATAGTTTTCATTAAGGCTAATCTCCATCTGTGCCGATCTATCCTTTACATCCAGATAGTGGTAGTCATAAATGCCATTTCTTTCAAGCGTAACAAGCATCTTGCCCGAAAAAGGAGCAGTAAAGAGGATCTTTGCCTTTTCATTTGGGCTATATGTTACTTTGTCTGTCAATATTTCAACTTTACCTTCTTTATCAACTGCAAAAGAGCTTACAGTAGAAGAGCCCCAGCCATAGGCCCAGAATCCAGAGCGGCTGTAAAAAGAGCTTCCTTTCCTGAATATTCTAAGCTCATATTCTCCGCTTTTTGATACATTTAATGTCAGGCTTTTTTCTCCTCCCGAAAGGTCAAGATTTCTTTCCCATTCCTGAATATCCTTCTTTTCAGATGCATAATAATATCTTCCTGAATTATCTTTCTTTAAGACAGTTTGCCAGTCATACCTGATAAGCCTTGCTATTGCAGGCATGGAAGAAGATGGTGTCTTATCGTTTTTATCAACGGCGGCAATCTTAAAAGTAATCTGCTCATTTGTAGAGAAATAATATCCAGGTGATTTTATTCCTATATAATAGTCCAAGGGATAAACCTCTATTGAAGTGCTCCTGTCGACAGTTCTTCCTGTAGGGTCAAACACACTTAAATAGCTGTAGAGAGTTGCAATGCCTGAGGAATTCAAATCCTGGGGCACCTTAAAGTTTAAGGTTGCATTACCATTTTCATCTAAGATTCCATCGGTAGCTGAGGAGGGAATGTTTGTGTTAGCATATGTTGAATTAGAGAAATCAAAAGAAGAATATTTTCTGCTTGAAAAGGCTCTATGACTTATTCTGTATGAAGCCTCATAGCGAAGTCCCGAGGCCTTAGCACCAAAAAGATATTCTGCCTGAAGATTTATATGTGCTGTTTCTCCGGGCTTAGCCTGAGTGCGGTCAGCTTTAACTAAAAGGCGTATCTTATCTGGGACTATCTCCTCAACGCTGAAATTATAGGAGCCAATCATACTTCCGGCGCCATTTAACACTTCAGCCCTATACTGCCCGGTCTGTATGTATGGCGGAACGGCAAATGATATTTCAAATGATCCCTCCTGGTTTAAGTCGCTCTTAAACTGTGAATAGGTTTTTCCAGTAGGGGCAATTATCCTTGTTATTACAGGCTCGCCCTTTATAACATTAAAGGTTTCATTACGTACGATCCCAGAGATGTTAACCTTATCGCCAGGCCTGTAGAGGTCGCGCTCACCATAAAGGAATACCTTATAGTTTCTATTAAAATCCGAGGCCCCGCCTACATCAAAGCGTGATGTCCTTATTTCTGTTACAGGAAGATCTATATAGTTAAAGTCTCCGTTTGTCTCTGCTGTAATTAGCCGTGGCTTAAAATCCTTAGTGTTATTTGCGATATTCTTAAAATGTATAATGCCGTGCTGGTCGGTCTTTCCTGAAAGGAGGGTTTGATTGTTCTCTGAAAGGAGTGTAATCTCAACATTTTCCACAGGCTCTGCTGCAGCAATTGAGTTCACAAAGACAATCAGTTCATCTTCGCACATCTTGGCAATTATACCAAGGTCCGACATAGAAACTATTTTTCCTGCCCGCCTCCAGCTATCTGAGGTAGAACTGACGTTAACAATAAAAAGCCCTTTAAGTTTTGCATTAAAAGCGTGGTCAAGATTAACGTTGAACTTTTCAAGCTTGTTTTGCCTATTCTTAAGTAAACGTGTCTCGCTATAGAAAGGTCTTCCAAAATTATCGGCCTCATAATAAGGCGTAAAGTAGTAGCTTCCTGCTGCTTCATTTTCATTATAGTAGTCGTACCTGCTTAAGAAATAGAGTATATTGTTCTTAAATACCTGTGAAACTTCTATATTAACAGAAGGAATGTTTACGGCCCTAAGTTCAATATTTCTATTGCCCGAGAGCATCATATATCTGCCTTTTGAATCTGTAAAGCGGACTGAAGGGTCAAGGTCAGCAAGAGTCACTTCCTGCTCAAAGTCGTTTTCCATTTCACCGCCATAAAGCCCCGGCAGGCCCTTTTTTATTCTTAAGTTTTGAACCTGGGATAAAGAAAAGTCCCCTTCAATGCGGAATGAATTTTCATTTACGAAATACTGAATATCTTTAGCAGGTTCAACCTTTACGAATTCTTTGATCCTTTTATCATCGACCCTTTGAGTTGTATAAACCTCTATCCAGCCCTTCTGATCGCTATAGCCCGAAGAAACATCTGTAACAGCAAGTCTTGTTATTGGCGCGAGCTCATATGAAAAAGTCTTTTCATCCTGGAGTGATTTTTTCCCTACTATAGAAAATAGTCCTTTTTTTACGATAAGTTCTAGCTGCTGTTCTTTATCAGTCTGACTGATCTGACCAAGGTTAAGGGCAATAACATCTGAAGGGCTTTCGGAGACTATCTGAAAATCTTTAAGAGATTCCCCCTTATTTTTTACAGTAAGATAATCTCTAAGATCTGATGGATTAACAGGATAGTTAAAGTAGAGGTTTGCCTTAATGCTAAGCTTATAGTTTTCATTTGGAAGCTGGACCCAGAAGTATTCAGCCTTAACTACATCAAAATATGGAGTATGGAATTCATATTCCTTAAAGTCAGGAGAAAACTTTGTATTGAAGAGGACCTTATTTGTAATTTTTGCTCTGTAGGACTGAATTGGCTGCAGTGGGTATTCCGGGGAAAAGATGAGTGTCTTTGGGCTGATCCATTTGAATTTTCCTTCGATCTTAGGAGTAAACTCAATGAATTCATCACTCGTCCAGTTATTAAGCATCTCAGGAGGTGCAAGGTTTTCGGAGAACTCTACCTTAAATGAAGTAAGTTTTTTTACCTCCCCCTGGGGACTGAAGTCCTCAATGCTTACATGGTTACCAAAGAGGCCGCAGCCACCTATAACAAGGCACAATAGCAAAACCAGTACAACGATAAAATACTTTTTCATAGCAGCACCTGGTAGTTTTACTTCTTTGTTGTAAAAGTTATAATAATAAAGCCCCTGATAATTTGCTATCAAATATTCAGGAATAAATAAGATCAAATGACCGTCATCAGAAAAGAAGTTATTACCCCACAGAACAAATTGTTTCGCTGGGTTTGCTTTATTTAGCAGAAAAGGAAGTATTACCTTGCAATTCATTGCAAAATGCAACCGTTTATTACAAATAATTACCGCTTATTACATCTTACTCATAAATTGGGCAGCAAATCATTATATTGCCCTAAAAAAGAAAGGTCGAAAGTCAATTAGGAAAGAAAGGCACATTTATTTTTAAGCTTACATTACAAAATTCATCAGACTCAGAGATATTTCTCCTGAAAAATAAGTATAAGTGAGGGATATACCTATACAAGGGAAAAATACTCTGCATATAAAAAAACCATTATAGCAGTGCCTGCGCACGTTTGGCACTGCTATAATATTCTTAACAGCTATAACTTTTAGCTGCTAGCTCTTAGCATCTACAACTCTTAGCATCTACAACTCCAAGCGGCTATAACTTTTAGATGAGAAAGTAGTTCTCAGCTATTATAATTCTGCGCAGCTATCTAGCAGCTCTTTACGGTATTTTGTAAAAATGCTTGATTTCGAAATAAAGCCTATATATTTCCCTTCCTTTACAACAGGAAGGTTCCAGGCACCTGTTTCGTCGAAGGTTTTCATTACGCGGTTCATCTCTTCATTATACTCTATAACTGCGGGAGATTTATCCATAAGCTCAATTGCAAAGAGGTCCTTATAGTTTTCTAATTCAAATAGCATTTCTCTTATTGTTTCAAGCTTAATTACTCCAAGTAGTTTTCCACCATCGTCCACAACAGGGAAAATATTTCTTTTTGAATGAGAAATTACATCTGTTAGTTCTATTATCTTCTGGCATGAGTGAACCACCTTAAAATCGCGCTCAATTATTTCATCTAAATGCAGAAGTGTCAGAATGGTTTTGTCGCGGTTACCTGTTATAAGTTCACCTTTACTGCCGAGCTCTTTTGTATCCATAGAGAATGGTTCAAAATGTTTTGCTATTGCATAGGCTGAAGCCGATACGATCATAAGTGGTATCATAAGTTCATAGCCGCCTGTGATTTCAGCAATAAGGAAAATAGCAGTAAGCGGAGCATACATAACGCCGCTTAGTATTCCTGCCATACCGACCAGTGTAAAATTGGCCTCGGGTAGCTTATCCGGATAAATAAGGTTTACAAACCTTGAGAAGAAAAATCCAAGAAAAGCACCTACAAAAAGAGAGGGAGCGAAATTGCCTCCGTTTCCACCGCTGCCCAATGTAAAAGATGTTGCAAATACCTTAACGAGCGTAATGAGGCCAATTATGGAAAGAATATACCACTGATTATCGCTAAAGCCGGCTAAAAAACTGTTACTTAAAAGAGAATCGACTTCTCCGTTTGCAAGCATTTTTATGGCAGAGTACCCTTCACCAAAAAGGGGAGGGAAAAGAAATACAAGAAGTGCAAGAACAAGTCCTCCTATTAAAGCCTTAAGGTATGTCCTTTTCTCAAGAGGGCGGAAAATACTTTCAACTTTACGAAACACTTTTGCGTAGTAGAGAGATAACAGTCCTGACAGAAGCCCAAGAATAATATAGAAAGGCACGTTCATATAATTAAATGGAGCTCTAAGGCTAAAGTAAAGAAGTATCTTTTCCTGAAGTATTACCTTAGAGCAGAGGGCGCCTGTTGCTGCAGCAATTATGAGAGGAATAAAAGCTGTTATTGTTACCTCAGAGATAAGCACTTCCAAAGCGAACATAAGTCCTGCAATAGGAGCATCAAAAACAGCTGCAATTCCTGCAGCAGAACCGCAGGCAAGAAGCAGTGTTCTATCCCTGTAGTCATCTGTATTTACACGTCCATAGTTTGATCCTATTGCAGCACCCGTTACAACAATAGGAGCTTCAAGTCCTGCCGAACCTCCAAAGCCTACGGTAAGGGCGCTTGTGACCATATGAGAATACATGGTCGTTTTTTCTATAATACTTAATTTTTTCGAAATATGGAGCAGAATATGACCGGCTCCTTTGCCAAACCTGCCCTTCAGGAAAAATGTCACAAAGGTTACTGTAAGAAATATGCCAAAAAACGGGAAAATGAGATAAAGATAATTCTGATACCTGAAATGAAAATCATTTGTCAGGAATGATTGAATATAGTGTACAACCGTCTTTAACACTACAGCAGCTATACCGGCGGTAAGTCCGACAAGTATGCTAGAAAGGATAAGAAATTGCCTGTGGCTTAAGCTTTTTTTTACCAGAAGAAGTATCGAATTATATAGTTTCATTAATCTTATAGGATACGAATATTAAGCAAAATGTGAATAACAATTTGAATCAATTCTAAATAACTAATATAATGATTTTTTTTTGCAGCAAAACTACAAAACTAGAGTCTTAAGATGTATTACCTTAGAAAATTTTTCAAGTGTTTTAATCCTTACAAAATTTTTACATATTATACTTTATGCATAAGACCCTAATAATTTTTCTTATTTTAATTATTTTAACATACTTATCCGAAGCTGGTGGGCACTCGCAGCAGCAGCAGAAGAAGAGGTCTAATCCTTCAGCAGTTAAACAGTCACAGCTAAAAGGGGAAAAGACTGTAGGTCAAGTATATAGACTTATTATTGGAAAGCGTAATGATCTTGATATATGTATAGTTGACGGCCCAAAAGTAAGGCGCAGAATATATCATGAATTTCTTTATGGCGGAAATGATGAGCGCTACCTTTTTAACCCTCCAAATGAGATCTGGATAGACAACTCAATTTCAGCAGAAGAATACTCATACACACTTGCTCACGAGATAAACGAACGATCTCTAATGGCAAATTACGGTTATACCTATACAGCAGCGCACGACAGTTCACTTAGGCTAGAGCGCCAAATGCGGCTTAAAGACCAGGGGGCAGCAAGGCTTCATGAAGCTCATCTAAAGAAAGTATCTCCGACCGACTGTGACGGCATAAAACAGATTGCTGAACTTGCAGATTCAATAAGGCTTAACGGCATATATATAAGCTTGTATGAGATAAGAGATGGAATTGCCATATGGGTAGTTGACGGCTCACTTATAAGAAAGGATATATATCCTGATTTCGGACTAAGCGGCAATGAATATGTGTATCATTTTATTCCACACGGGGAAATCTGGATTGACGCACAGATCTCCTGCGAAGAAACCGAATTTTCAATCCTCAGGGAGACCATACAGCGCGACCTTATGTCCAAAGGAATGAATTATGACCTTTCATACCAGAGGGCTCTTAGTAAAGAAACTAAGATGAGATATAAAAAAACAAGGGAAGTTTTATTAAAGCCCCCTATAAGAATGCCAAAACACAAAATGGAAAGGGAGAAGGGTACAGGAGGCAGTGGCCAAAACAATAATAAAGAAAAATAGTGATCTGATCTAAAACAGAGGAAACTTCTTCTAACAGTATTTTTTCAGGCAGTCCGGTC
>JAUZPB010000159.1 GCA_030706145.1 Bacteroidota bacterium | reverse complement strand
CTTATGCCTTTCAGATAAGAATCTGCAATAAGTGAAGCAGAGTTTGAACCTATCATACAATCTCTGTAGCCCGGGCTAGCCCATTCAGGAAGCCATCCGCCTTCTTTGTAAGTATTTACTAATCCCTGCATAATATGGCTATTAACATCAGGATACATTAAAGCAAGGTATGGGAATAATGCGCGGAAAGTATCCCAGAAACCGTTATCTGTAAACATATAGCCAGGAAGCACTTTTCCGTTATAAGGGCTGTAATGAACGACTTCGTTTTTATCGTTATACTCATAAAGTCCTCTTGGGAATAACAAAACTCTGTAGAGTGCTGAATAAAAAGTAGTAAGCTGTGCATCTGTTGCACCTTCAACTTTTGTTCTGTTAAGTTCCTTGTTCCATCTGCTATGAGCTTTTGCCTGTATCTGATCGAAGTTGTCGCTGCCTATTTCTCTTTTAAGGTTAAGTTCAGCCTGATCGTAGCTTATAAAGGAAGAAGAGACTTTTATGTTAACTGTCTTTTTGCCTAAGCCTTTGAATTTAATTGCAGCTCCAACGTGCTCGCCTTCTTTTTCAACAGAGCCAGTATATAAGCTATCGCCTTCCCATGTTGAGACATCTTCAAAATCAGTATCAAACTGAAGGACGAAATAGTTATGGAAATTATCAGGCACGCCGCCATTGTTGTTTCTGCAATAACCGATTATTTTTCTTTCTTTAGGATAGATCTTTACATAAGATTTCATAAAGAATGCATCAAGGACAAGATAAGAAGCTTTGTCAGATGGATACTGAATTCTGAAACATGCAGCTCTTTCTGTTGGAGCAATCTCTGTCCATACATCGTAGTCACTTAAGTAAACTCTGTAGTAATAAGGTTTAACAGTTTCAGTTTTATGGCTAAACCATGAAGCTCTGTCGTCAGACTTAAATTTAAGGTCGCCGGTAACAGGCATAATTGAAAAAGCGCCATAATCATTTATCCATGGAGAAGGCTGATGAGTTTGTTTAAAGCCTCTAATTTTATTTGCATTATAAGTATACTGCCAGCCGTCACCCATTTTACCAGTATTCGGTGTCCAGAAATTCATTCCCCAGGGCAGAGCGATTGCCGGATAGGTATTACCCGTAGATAGTTTGAATTCGGAATCTGTACCTATCAGTGGGTTTATGAATTTGGCTAGATCTGCCTGAGCGTTTTTTCCCTGGCCTGTTGTAGTGATAGAAAATAAGATAATGCCGAGGAGCATTTCTTTTACAATTATCTTCAAATTATTATTCATTCTTATTATCCTTATTAAACTCCATAGTGTTTTTTAATGGGTCATATATTGGAATTATATATACGGCTAAAGGGCAAATTATTTTCTGCCTGCCTTCTCTTTGAGAAAACTCAATTTTTACTTACAATCTCTTTATACCATTTTGCATTATGATCAAATAAGGGCATTGTGGGGACAAAATTTCTTAGCGGGAAATGAGTTTTCTTTATTCCCATATTCCCCCCCATATATTCCACCTTTTTTACTGCATCTCTGTAAATCTTAACTTTATAATTCTTTGCAGTTTTTTGTAAAAGACCGTTTAACTGCTGCTGCAGTGTTTCACTTTTCATAACTTCTTCAATCTGGCTTCTCACCTCTTCATATTTGTAAGGTGCCGCTCCCTGAATAGCTACAAGTTTTATTATTGCAAAGCCAGTATCGTTTGTAACTATAACATTTGAATTCTGACCTGCCTTCAGGTTAAAAGCTTCTTTGCCGACTTCTCCCCAGTAATCCTTTTTGATATAAACGCCTGGGTCTGTTTTACTTAAACCAACTTTGTTTTCACTATATTTTACAGCAAGGTCAATTATATCTGCGCCAGATCTTATCTGCTGAAGAAGGTCATCTGCAAGCTTTCTGTCTTTTACAAATAAAGGAATTATTCTGCGCATCTCAGGCTTCAGGTTTTTATCCTTGACCTGTTCATAGCGCTGAAGAAGATCGCTTTCACTTATATTAATGTTCTTTTCGTAGCTGCTCATTAAAGCCTTTGCGAGCAGATTATCGTTCCACATTGCTGATTGGTTTTTAACATAATCACTGTTCTGATATTGTTTCTTTCTTGCATCATCATTAACAGATTCAAACAAGATAGTCCTTCTTATAAGATCGACCAATCCGGCTTTAAGATCCTCAGGATCCTTATAATTAAGTGGGAAAGGAGATACGGAAAGTTTCTGCCAAAGATCTTTAACAGTCCACTGATTCCCCTGCTTGAAGATCACAAGAGGCCTGTCAAACATATTTTCAGATCTTATTTCCTTTGCCAGCAGCTGCGTTTGTATCTGTTCTGGCTGTTTATACTTTAATTCATTTTTGTCGTATATAACAGGATATAGCTGATCAAGAAGAAAATTATATGCATCCTTCTTAATTGAAAAATCCTTGTCAGCCATAAGCTGCGCAAATTTTTTATCTAAGACTGCATCTTCCTTTCTGTCTCTAATTATCTTTTCGATAGTCGGCATCCAGTATGGAAATGTCTGCTGCGAATACTTTGGATGAGGAGAGCTTTTAACAAGCTTGAATACATAGTAGAGGTTATCAACAAGAATTGGTTTTGATACACCGCCTTCTTTTAAGTTATATACAAGATCTTCAACACTTTCCAAAGACTGACCATAGTCTATCTTCTTTAACTGAGGCTGATCTTTTGTATCGAGACCTTTAGATACGCTTTCACTTATCTTCCGTGCTTCTGAAATATTAGGAGATGTCCAGTATTCAACAATTCTTTCCTGCCTGAATCTTTTATAAGCATTTTTTAGTTCATCATTTGAAACACGTACAGGGTTACGTACCTCTTTATCCATCCATTGTTCATATAAGGCTTCATTTGAATACTGATCTGAAAGTGTGCGAACATGATCTGTTTTATCAAGTTTATTTTTAGAGGCTTCAAAAGAAAGAATAGATTCGGCAATTAAAGTGCAGATAAGGTTTTCTTTTACCTCGTCTGCAGAATACCCGCCTATCTGAGGAAGTCCATTCAGCCTGTCAGCAAATTCCTGTTGTCTTATTACTTTATCATTGATCTGAATAACAGGAACATTATTTACATTTTGTGCAAACAAAACACTTGCAAGAAATAAAAACGGCAGAGCTAATTTCATATTATACATAAATATATTCTTCAATAGATCTTAAATAATTATGTGAGCGAGGGTTTTATTCCCCGCTCACACTTTTTGACAAGTCAATGAACCGAAGAAACCTTTTATAATAACTTTATAAAATTATTTCTTTTCTTAGAATGCCAGGCTAACTGTATACTGCTGGACATAACCAAGGTTTTTCAGTTTAACGTAAGAATAATCGACTCCAATGAATTCGTATTCTACGCCGCCGCCAAATGTAAGTCCCATTTCACTATCTTTGAGAGTAAGTGATTTATAGCCTACACGTGCATGGAAATAATTCATAAAGCTATATTCGCAGCCTAAGTTAACGCTTGAGAAATTATCATTCGGATGAATATAATCTGCAGCAAGCAAAAGATTATTATACTGCGATTCAAGTAATTTATATGAAAGACCGAATCTGAAACTTAATGGCAGTGACCATTCCTTTGTGTGCTGATCAGAAAGTATCTGGTCGTTGTTACCAGCACTTGTAGGATCAGGATCATAAAGGACAGCGAGGTCTGAACCTTCCATTTTAAGTTTAGATCCGAAGTTAAGGATTGACATACCAAGCTGAACATTCTTCCATGGAAGTTTGTATGTAATACCAAAGTCCATAGCAATAGCAGAAGCATTTTCGTGCCAGATCCTTCTGTTTATATATTTTAAAGTAGTACCAAAAGAAAAGTTATCAGTAAGTTTTTTAGCATAACTTACACCTAAAGCAAGGTCAGCAGCGTCATAGCGTGTTCCAAGGCCATCAGGCTCTTCAACAGTAGTAACAACCATTTCAGGTGTTGTAAATGAAGTAACAGAAAGGCCAAAGCTTCCTAAACCTTCAAGGTGAAGAACGCCGCCGAAGTTCATATATTTCATGCCTGCAAACCAATCGCTATAGTTGAATGCAACATCATTCTTAGTATAGCAATCGATACCGGAAGGATTCCAATAAAGAGAAGAAGAATTTTCCGATACAGCAGTATAAGCCTCACCGAGAGCCGAAGCTCTGGAGCCTGCTCCTATCTGTAGAAAGGGAGCTGCGGTAGTCCCGATTTTCGAGATTCCCTGACCCCATGAAAAGCTATTTATTGATAAAAATAGCATCATTGCAACTGGTATTATTCGTTTAAGTGTCATAGGTTCTCCAAAATTTTAATTAATGATTCCGAATGTGCCAATCTTCTGGCCTAGACCCGGACTGTCAATGTGATATACATAAATTCCGAATGCAACCTCCAAACCTTCACTGGTTGTAAGATCCCATGGCTCTGCGCCATCTGAAACTGAACCTGAATGCTGGATTGTCTTGATCAATGTTCCATTCTGAGTATATAAACGAATAGTACATTCTGCAGGCAAGTGAGTGAAGTATATCTTCCTTTCACCTCTTCCCTGAAGCACTGATGCTTTTTCCCATTTAGCTGAAACGATATATGGATTAGGAACTACAGTGATCCTGTTCATCTGATCGGAAGTTATAAGTTTTGTTGTACTTGCAACTGTACTAAACTGGAATTTAGTATTTCTGTTGAAAGGAATGTCACTTACAAATTCATATTTATCGCCTTTTTGCGGACTAACAAGTTCACCTGAAGGAGCTGTGAAAGTTATTCTCCATGAATTGGCTGTTGAACCCGTAGAAGTCTTTTCAGGGAAAATAAGCTGTGTTCCAGGACCAATGCGCTTTTGATTAGCATCTTTGAATAAAGTAAAGTTAACCGGATTTTTAGTTACCTTATCATAAACTTTGAAATAAACCTGAATGCTCTTTGAATCTTTATCAGCAAGTGTATCGGTTATTTCAATTACAAAGTTCTTAGCAACCATATTGGTTGAAAGTTGTGAAATTGTAGCAACTACATTTGTCTTGCTGTCTGTTGTCCAGTCTGATAAAGCTTTGATCTTAACCAGGTCAGGAGCAACGTTTTCAAAGTTGAATCTCATTCCATCTGCAGCAGGTGAAGGCCATGAAAGGCTGAGCTTGCCTGTTGCAATATCATTTGGAATAGATACTCTTGAAATAAGTGTAGAATCTTTTCCAGGAGTTACATTCTTAATAGAATATGATTTAAGAATTGTTTCACCTGAAGTGCCAACTGTATCGGCAAAAGATATTTCGTAATAGTTATCTTTTGGAAGAATGTCAGGGTCAACTACTTCAGCCTGAATTTTTCCAGTGCTTTCAACATCAGCAGACTTAGCTAAGATATAACCATTCTTATCAGCTTCCCTGATATATCCAGCCTGATAGTTTGTAGCTGTACTGCGTGGAGTAACAATTGCAGTATTCGGGCTTTGAGAAAGCAGAACACCTACATTATATGTAAATGAGAATGGGCTTTCTGAAGGAGACATCTTTCCAAGCTTTCTGTCTGTCTGTCCAAGAAGAGCATCAAGGCCAACGCCATGATTATCTTCAGCATTAAAGTAGCCTTTATCATAAGCAACAAGAGCATAGTAATAAGTAAAACCATTCTTGACTGTTGTATCGACGTAGCTATACTTAAGTCCATTATCGCTGCCCATATAGTACTGGATACCGATTGAATGGCTGCCGTCACCTGTTTCAGAACCTAAAGCAACAGGATGAAGTCCCTTAAAGCCATCTGCCAGATCATACTGAGCAATTGGCTGATTGTATGTTTTATTTCCGAAAGCATCAGTAATAAGCTGAGCTTCTGATAACTGAGGATCTGTACCTCTGAAGAGTTTATAACCTTCGAAGTCATATCCGTAGATAGGATCTTTTGAACCTTCTGCCCTGTTATCCCAGTAAAGAGTAACTTTCTTATCACCAGCGACAGCTTTTAAGATAGGCTGTTTAGGCGGTTTTGTAAATCTATAGTTGTTATCGTAGATAACCTGAGAAATTCTTGCATTATTAAAAATAGCATCAGAAGTAGCAGCAAAAACCCAAACGACAGAAAAGCGTTCAGTCTTTTTGATCTTAAGGTCGAAAGGACCAGAAGCGAAGACCCAGAGGTTATTAGCATTCTGAGCAGGGGTCTGGAATACTCCAGGCTGAATGAATTGCCAAGCCTGTTCATCCTGACCTATATTAAATGTACCGTAAAGAGGTGAATAAAATGAAGTCAAACCAATCTGATCTGATTCATTCTTATCAGTCTTGCCAAAGTTAGGTTCACCCTGATCAGGCTTGCCGTTACCTTCAGTACCATCGGCATCGGGGCCTTTATAGTTTGGATCATCAGGACCAATACCATCTGTACCAACGTCATCAGTTCTTACATCCCAGTTTGCATTTTCATCACCTGTCCACCAAACACCAGCGCGGACAGCAGGAATTTCGTCGACTGTAGAATAGCCATAAGCAGCCATAAATTTGGATGAATCCTGCATTGAAGCAAACAATGCCTGAAGTATATTTTCTCTTCCTTCATATTTAGTACCGGCATCGTTGTCTCTTTTTTCGTCAACAATACCGTTATTGTTATTATCAGTAAAGTCATTAGGATTACCAGGACTTTCGAGGAATTTCCAAGCCATATAACCAGGCTTTATGTCACGGTATGTTGTCCAGATACCAATGTCATTATGAGCCCAGGCGTAAACCATATTATCCTGAACGCTGTATGAATCTTCATCATTCGCACTGCCGAGACCACCGGGGTGGGTATCAGCAAAAGCGCCGAAATAGATATTATTAGCATATTCATTATCAGACATGTTTGTGATCTGGAAATGAATGAATATCAGGTCCTGAGCCAGAGGATGTGACCACTGGAAAAGACGGGTTTCGCACTGGAGTCCTAAACCTTGCCTGCTTCTATCGGCAGCGAAAGGAAAATAACCGAACTTTTTATTTGTATAATCATCAATAACATAAATAGCTTCATCATCAGCACTGAACTGATTCTGACCGAAATAGCCATTCCATGTACCATTCCATGAGCCATTCAAGCCAGGCCATGAAGAAGGCCAGGTTGAAGGATCGGCACTATGAGCAATCTGAGCTGTAGTATCCATTGTTCCATTTGCATTAGAGAATCTTCTGTGCTCATTTGCATAACCAGGAAGCGGATTCCACCAATACTGTGTTCCGTCAGGACCAGTGTTAGTGCCGCCATAAGACTGAGAGAAAATATGGACGCGTTTACCAGTAGTATCATATACTTCTGCAGCTGCCATCATTGTCATTTCATGAACATGTCCGTGACCAGTACCCTTAGGCCAGACGCCAGAGTACTTATCATCCTGCTTTCCGAAGATACCCCAGTTACCTACAATAGACTCGGTTCTGTTGGAGTTCATAATAGCAGTTTTACGGTAGATCTTCTCACCCCTGTTAGGGTCCAGGTAAATACCGCTGGTAGTCTGAGCTTTAAGCTGCATAGGAAAATTAGCTGCCAAAGCCAGCGCCAAGTAGATAAAAAACCTTTTTTTAATAATCATTTTATTAACCTCAATTATTTGCTAACTTTTTTGCCATTGTTAAAAACCTAACGTAAATCCTAACTTAACGAGACGGGGCCTTGGCTGTGCACCAGGATCATAGTTGTACTCGTAAAGTGAATTGAGATAATCATACTTTGCATGTCCTTCAAGATCTTTCTGCATTAACTGCGGGAAGTTTTCCGGACGTGTTCTATCAAGAAGATTTTCAATTTTCAGGAATATAGATGCATCAACACCGGCAATATTCAGGTCTTTCCAGATCTTAAGATCTACATTATAATCTGGTTTGTTTCTGCCTTCGTTAAGAAGCTGATTATTTGTCAGCTGGTTTTCCATAAGAGCTGGAGTATAAGGAGTACCGGAATGCATCTGTGTGATCATACTTGCACCCCATCCTTCACCATTAAGGTTAACTATCCAGTTCAGTACGTGTCTCTGATCCCATCCAAGTGGAACTAATATTTTTGTAGATTCACTCTGACCGGATGCATCATAGAAAGCCTGCTTAGGATCTGAACCGTTACCTTCAGCTACCTGGTAGGTATAATCGAGGTTAGAAGAAATGATTCCCATTCTAAGAAGGTCGAGTGATAAAGTGATACCGTAAACACTACCGTAATCATAGTTGACATACATACCATAATTGTCGTGATCAAAAGTTGACAATAATTTTGTACCGGTAAGGTTTCTTATATCTTTATAATAGCAAGTTGCGTCTAATACAATGAGAGGAGTAAGCTTCTGCTGAATACCGATCTCAAAAATTGTAGTTCTTTCAGCTTCAAGGTCAGCGTTACCAATAAATGATTCAAAGTTTCCTAATACATTAAAGAATGGATTTTCATATAGTCTGCCGAGTTCAGGGATCTGGAAGAACTCACCATAAGAAGCATGAATAGATCCGCCGTCTGATATTGGGAATGCAAGTCCGAGTCTTGGGCTGAACTGCTGTTTAGCTTTAACCTTTCTGAAAGCCTGGTCAAAAGTTCTTAATGTTCCATCAGGTCTTCTCTTATTCTGAGGATTTGTAAGGTCTGTTGGTACATAGCTGTTAGCATCGAAATAATCGAATCTTACGCCTGCGTTAACGATAAAATCTTCGATCTCTATTTTATCCTGAATATAAGCACTGAATTCGCGTGGGCTCTTGTTATAGTAGCTATGACCAAATGAACCGACTGTATCAACTTTAAGAGGACCGGAAACACCATTAGGTCCTTCCCTAGTTACACTGAAGCCTTCACTTTGAACAGAATAAGTTCTGAATTCAGCTCCCAATTTAACGAGGTGCTGTTTGTGAACCTGGCTTGTGATATCATATTTTATAGCTCTTGTGATACTCTGGTTGAAGTCAAAACCAGTTGAGATCCCACCAACCTGGAATACACCTCCCGGAACCTGATGGTTGTTATTAATAGCTAAAAGATATCTTGGATCGAACGGATCGTCATACATTGAGCTATGATATCTATCCTGGTAGTATGACAATCTAAGTTCCT
>JAUZPB010000158.1 GCA_030706145.1 Bacteroidota bacterium | reverse complement strand
GGCTTTAATGGTTTTAGAATCTATTTGGAAGATTCTCTCTTGACAAAATTCGATGGCGAGTTTGATCCTGTCAAAACTTATAAATTAGTCAACCTTACAGCTGGAAAAGCATACAAAATTAAAATTGAGTTCTATAAAAGCCTGCGCTATTCTTTTATGCAGCTGATATGGTCTGTCCCTGATCAGAATCTTGAGCAAAGAGCTATCCAGGCAGCAAAATCTTCTGATGCTGTTGTAATGTTTATGGGACTCTCTCCAAGGCTTGAAGGAGAGGAACTTAACATAGAAGTTAAGGGTTTTAAGGGCGGTGATAGACTAACTCTTGACCTTCCTGAAACTCAGTTAAATTTTATAAAAAATATTCGAAGACTAAATAAACCTGTGATTTTAGTTCTTTTGAACGGAAGTGCCGTTTCAGTCAACTGGGAAAATGAAAATATTCCGGCAATTATTGAAGCATGGTACCCTGGACAAGCTGCCGGTACGGCCATTGCAGACGTAATTTTTGGAGATTATAATCCCTCTGGAAGATTGCCTGTTACTTTCTATAAATCAGTATCTCAGCTTCCGGATTTTCGTGACTATAATATGAGTAATAGAACCTACAGGTACTTTAAAGGTGAGCCGCTCTATCCATTTGGATATGGCTTAAGCTATTCAACTTTCAGCTATAGTAATATTAAATTGGAAAAAGATCAGATCAATTCTGATGAAAAGACTGTCGTTTCAGTTGACGTTACTAATAATGGTAAATTAAAAGGTGATGAGGTTGTTCAGCTCTATATTAAAGCTGAAAATGATACAAAGACAGTAAAAACTCTCAAAGGATTTAGCCGTGTAAGCTTGAATCCGGGGGAGACAAAAAAGGTAAGCTTTGATATAACATCTGACAAATTATCACGCTGGATTGATGGTAAAGGCTTTTCAGTTGAAACAGGGGAGTATGATTTAATGATCGGTTCTTCCTCTGCTGAAAAGGACTTACATAAGACCTGCTTGATTGTGAAATAAGCATATATTTTATGATAATATTGCTTCCTGTACAATATGCTTATTATAAATATATGGTACAGAAGAAAAGACTTGATAATAAATACTGAGACAAACATTTTAAGGGAGCCGACTATGATTTAGCAAAGAGAGAATGTATGAAAGATTCACAAAAGTAAGTATTGCAATTTAATTTTAATAAGTTTATTTTTATCTCGAAAAAACAAACCGTGACCTGCTATCTAAAGGAACTTGATAATATAAAAGGAGAACTCAAGTTGAAAAAACTACTATCTATCTTAGGATTAATTCTTCTGGTCCTGGAGTTTTCGCCCAATTATGCGTTTTCTGCCGCTGGGGGTGGATCTCTTAAAGGAACTGTAAAGGATGCCCAGACTGGGGATATTCTTCCTTTTGCAAATGTTATTGTAAAAGGAACTAGCCTTGGCTGTGCTGCCGACAAGGAAGGTAACTATAGCATGACCAATATTCCTGTCGGAAGCTACACAATATTAGCTAAATATATCGGCTATGTTGAACAGGAAATAAAGGTCGATATAAAAGAAGGAAAAGCTGTCGTTCAGAATTTTAGCCTTAAACCCGAAGGAATTGTCGGTGAAACAATTGTCGTAACCGGACAGGCTAGTGGACAACTTCAGGCAATTAACGAGCAGCTTAACTCTATAGCAATTAAAAACGTCGTATCACTTGCAAAAATTCAGGAACTCCCTGATGCAAATGCTGCTGAATCTGTTGGTCGTCTCCCTGGCGTCTCTCTTATGAGAGAAGGTGGCGAGGGTTCAAAGGTCGTTATTCGTGGTCTTTCACCTCAGTACAATCAGGTTACTATCGATGGAGTTGAAATGGGTAGTAACGTTGCTTCTGGAAATAACCTAACTTCTAACGATTGGGATAAAAACTTATCTGCTGCAAACAACGTAGACGATAGAGGAACCGATTTAAGTATGGTTTCTTCAAGTATGCTCGGTGGAATTGAGGTTATTAAAGCTATTACTCCTGATATGGATGCAGGCGTTCTTGGTGGTGTCGTTAATTTTGATATGAGAAAAGCTTCAAAGAGTGAAGATGGAAGAAGTGTTTATTTGCCCAAATTTGAGTTCATGACCCAAGGCGGCTACAATGGATTAAAGAAAGAGAGAAATGATTATAAGTTTGTAGCTTCTATGGAAAAAAGATTCAATGACAATGCCTTTGGTATTTTTGCTCAGGGAACAGCTGAACAGAGAAACCTTAGCAGTAACTCATTAAACGCTAATTATGTTTTATCTCAGAAACACTACTACTATGATAATCCAGATTTGTATGAACCAGACCTTACTCAGTTAAGTATGGGTGATACTTATCGTATGCGTAAACGTTATAACGCAACTGTCGTTCTAGATTATCATCATGAAACTGGTGATATCGGACTTATGAACTTCTATAGTAATAGTGATACTAAAGAAGATTCAAGAAGTGAAACTGGTCATATCGGTCAGCCTAACCTGCAGCTGTATTATAACATGTCAGCTTCTGACGCAAAGTTAAATATGGTTACTAACCTTTTAAGCATTAAACAGACTCTTCCTATTTTTCAGGTCAGCCTGAAGCTGTCTCACTCTTATGCTCAGACTAAACAGCCAGAAGATATGAGTTTTGACTTTGTTCAGGATAAAGCTAACATTGGTGAACTTTCAGTACAACAATTGCCTCCACAACAAATAGCCTCAATGATCAAGACTGATGCAGCAACTGCATATCTGTTTGACGTTTCAAGCTCCAGAACAGCTTCTAGCGAAAGATCTTATACAGGTTCTTTAGATCTCCAGTCAGATATTACGGCCTCTGATTTTATTACAGCCAAAATAAAATTTGGTGCTAACTATCAGTATAGAAACCGTTACTACAATTATGACCTTTATAGCGGTTCTGCTTACTATGATGGTGGCAATGCTATTGTTGATGCTTTTAGATCTCAATATCCATCACTTCATGTAAATACATATGGTTTTACTCTCGACAACTTTATTTATGATGGCTATAGCTATGGCGAGTTCTTAAGCGGTGATTATTCTTTAGCATATCCTCTTAACGTTGACTTTATGAAACAGCTTATGCCAATTGCTGAGTCAAAAGCTGCTTCAATGAAAGGTGGTGCTTTCCAGTTAAATAAAATTGCTTCACAGGGAAATGACTACTGGGGAAATGAGAAAAAAAGCGCTGCGTATGTTATGGCAACAATTGATCTTGGTGAACAAATTTCCATTTTGCCTGGCGTTCGCTACCAGAACCTTACTACAGAATATACTGCTATGAGAGGTGAAGAAGTACCTGGTGGAATAAAAGGTGGTATGTATACTACGACAAAATCTCACGGCTATTTCTTACCAATGGTTCATTTAAGATATAAACCGTTCCCATGGCTGCAGACACAGCTTGCTTATACTAACACTTTGAATTATCCTGCTTATAGTACAATTACGCCAAGATACTATATTGGTAGCAGTTTTATCTCATATAATAACGTTGACTTAAAACCTGCCAGGTCTGAAAATATTGACCTTGTTATGTCAGTTTATAATAATGAGATCGGTCTTTTGACAGTTGATGGATTCTACAAAAAGATTAAGGACCTTATATTTTTCTCACTTACCTATCCTGATAACCTTAGTGCATACCCAGATCTTCCTCAGGACAGAAACATAAGATATGGTATTGAAACATATGTCAATAACCCCAATATTAGTACAGTTAAAGGTATTGAAGTTGACTGGCAAACTCATTTCTGGTATTTGCCTGCACCGCTTTCAGGACTTGTTTTCAATATTAATTATACTCATGTTTTTAGTGAAGCAAGATATCCTAAACAAGAAAAGTATAACGTAGTCATTGACTCAACTACTGGTGAAACAGCTTTGCAGACTATTGATAGGTCATATGTTACACGTTTGGTTAATCAGCCTAATGATGTTCTTAACCTTGGTTTGGGTTTTGATTATGCCGGCTTCTCAGCAAGAGTTTCTATGCTTTATAAAGATAATATCTTTAAGAATCCTAGTTTCTGGATGCAGGAAAGAACAAACTCTGATAAATATACTCGTTGGGATCTTTCACTTAAACAGGATCTGCCTTATGGACTTCAGGTCTACTTTGACTTGTTGAATATTTCTGGCGAAGATGATGTCGATCTAAATCAGAAACGTACCTGGCCTTCTGGTATTTCCCGCTATGGCATGGCTGGTGATGTTGGTTTACGCATTAAATTGTAATTAACTAAATAATAAATAAAAATAATAATAAGGCTAATAAATTAACCTAAGAGTTATAGGAGGTAATCGAGCAAAAATTAAAGTATATGCAAGTTATTTGAGTTTTAGTATTTCTCTTTCTGTAAAAAAATAATGTTATTCAAAAAAATGGAGAGTTAAATGAAAACCTTACTTACTACCATTTCCTTATTTGTGATGGCAATTTTACTTGCCATGCCGACAAAGTCGTTTGCACAGGCAGCAGATACAGTTGATGTAGCTGTTCTTCCTGTTGGTAATATTAATACTGTTATTAATGCTGATACTCTTCAGGGTGGCTTAAGAGCTCATCCTAATCGTGTTTGGAGACTCAAACGCGCAGCAATCTACCAGTTAACTGAACCTTTAAAGATTAAGGGAAACTTAAAACTTGTAGCTCCTGATGGAACTGACAGGCCTCCAGTTCTAGTTCCTGCAGTTCTTGCTGATGGTTCTTCTATCGATAATTTCATTAACTTAATTGGCGTTGGTGGAAAGGTATTATTGAAAAACTTGTATCTCCTTTCTTTTACTACCGAGAATAACCAGCTTGGCTGGAGTGAGGCAATTCGTCTTAATGCTGATAGCATCAAATTAACTATGAAAAACGTTTATCTTGATGGCTTTACTTCTGCTGGTATTCGCCAGTATAGTAAATGGTCAAGCCTTGATGTTCAGGATTGCTCATTCAGAAATATGCAGCATGGTACTTCATACTTCGGCGGTCAGCCATTTATGACTGATGGTCTTTGCTCACACGATACAGTTAAATTCTATAACAACACTTTCTTCTGCAATAACTCATATACTTTCTCTATCCGTGGTTATGACAGATTTGCAGCTTTTGAACACAATACACTTGTTTATGGTATGGTTAACCCATTCTTAATGAGACAGGCTTATAACCTCCATATGAACAATAACGTATTCTATGCAATGCATGCTTATGGTGGTATTCCTGAACATGTTAGAGATACCTGGTTCTTGAATTATCCTGATACTTTACAAAGTGGTATTATATTCTTAAGAGCTAAGACTGATACTGTTGATGGCAACGTACTTTTAGGCGAAGAGGCTTTCATTGACTCAGCTAGTAAAGTATATGCTCCAATGGTTGATCCTAAGAACAGAGTTGTTGAGATCTCTAACAATTCATATTTCTTCCCACAGGCTTTGACAGATTTCTACAAACAGTATAACGATACAGTCAAAACAACTGACGTAAGATATGGCGTTCCTGTAAAGAGAACTCTTACTATGGCTGCTTGGATTGAAAACTATACTCAGAAAAACATTGATAGTGTTTTCCCGAAAGTTTCTCCATTAGTAACAGTTAAGAATAATCAGAGCGCTGATCCAGGTTTCCAATCAGCAATTACTGGCCATATCTCTCTTGTAAATGCTTACATTGCTAAGATTGCTACAAACACTTTGGATAAACCATGGTTCTTCAGTCCAAGTGGAAAACAGTATCCACCAGCATGGCCTTTAGCAGAAAACCTTACATATACTAATACAGCTCTTCAGACAGCTGGTAAAGATGGTTTACCTCTTGGTGACTTAAACTGGTTCCCAGCTAAGAAAGCAACTTGGAAAGATCCTTATACTACAGGTGTTGAGACAATTAAATCTACTCAGCCTTCTGAATATAGCTTGTCACAGAACTATCCTAACCCATTTAACCCTGAAACAAAGATCCAGTTCTCTATGAAGAGCAGTGAAAGAGTTAGATTGGTTGTTTATAACATCCTCGGCCAGGCTGTTAGAACTCTTGTTAACCAGGATATGAAAGCTGGTACATACAGTGTTTCTTTCAACGGTAGAGATGATTTAGGCAAGCAGCTCGCAAGCGGTATCTATATGTATAGCCTTGAAACATCATCATTCAAAGTAACAAAGAAGATGATGTTAGTTAAGTAGTTTTAACTGAACAACTTAAAACTATTTTAATATCTATTTCAAAGGGCAGCTTTTAGCTGCCCTTTGAGTTATTAAACTCAAGTATGACTCTTTATTTCTCTTTCTTGTAAGCAGGATATTTTCCAATAATCTTTAGACAAATACCATGGAGTTTATGGGGGAACCCACTCCCTTCAAGAAACATAAAAGGGCACTTGTCAATTATTATATTTTTCCCTTTCTCTATGCATAGTTTTCCGATCCTTTCTTTCTCTCCCGTATCCTTCTTGTTATTATGTACCCAAATATGATTAATCCCTTTTTCTAAACATTGATCTACTATAGCTTCAAGTGATGTCCTTACCGTAAAGATCATTACAGCATCAGGCGTTTTTTCTATTTCAAGAACTGACTTGTAACATTTTACCCCCTCAATCTCCTCTGCATTTGGATTAACAGGAATTAGGTTGAAAGCTCTGGGGTCTTCTCTTAAAGACTTAAAAAGATTTCTCGTATAATCTTTTTCATCACGGGATAGTCCAACAATGGCAATACTTTTTTGCTTAAAAAAATCCTCGATTTGGTTTAGATAAACAGTTTCCATAATCCACCCGATATTTATTTAAGATGCCTGTTTTATTTAGTTGATCACAAAATAACTAAACCTCAAATGAAATTCTATATAGCTTATTTTAACTAAATGGCAAGTTATGTCTTTAGAAATTTGTCATGGGGGACCTTCGAAACAAATATTAAGGAATAATTATTCGCATCTTTCTCCAGTATCTTTTTTAACAAACTAAATTTGCTTGATATATTAATTTTTGCTGACGATATTTACACATCCATCTGAACTACTGTACACAAAGAAGTTAAACATAATGAAGTATCCTCACTGATTTTCTGGAGCTAAAATGAAAAAGTTAATTTACTTGCTACTTATCTTTGTCTTTTCTGTTCAGGCTCAAGATATGAACATTGAGACAGCAAAAGAAAAAAACTCGCGCATGAGGTGGTGGCGTGAAGCCAGGCTTGGAATGTTCATCCATTGGGGGCTGTATTCTATTCCTGCCGGAGAATGGAAGGGGAGCAAAGGACATGCAGAATGGATAAGAGAGACAGCAAAAATACCTCTTGAGGAATATGATAGTCTTGCAGGTCGGTTCAACCCTGTAAAATTTAATGCTGAGGATTGGGTGCGTATGGCAAAAAATGCAGGTATGAAATATATTGTTATTACATCAAAGCACCACGATGGTTTCTGCATGTTTGATACAAAAGAAACTAGTTTTAATATTACTTCGACACCTTTTAAAAGGGATGTCCTCAAAGAGCTTGCTTCTGCTTGTAGAAAACTGGGAATGAAACTTTGCTTTTATTACTCAATAATGGACTGGCATAGTCCTGATTATCTACCAAGAAGAGCCTGGGAAGTTGGCCGCACTGCTTCAGGTGCAGATATGAACAGATATATACAACACATGAAGAATCAGATCAAAGAACTCATTTCAAATTATGGCGATATTGGTGTACTATGGTTTGATGGCGAGTGGGAGGAGACCTGGACAAAACAGCTGGGTGATGAGATATACAAATACATCCGCTCTCTCGATAAAAACATTATTATTAATAACCGCGTAAGTAAAGCTAGATCTGCTTCAGAAGGAATTTCTGGCAATACTGCCTGTGCTGGCGACTTCGGCACACCAGAACAATCTATTCCTGCTACTGGCCTGCCCGGGGTCGATTGGGAATCTTGTATTACGATGAATAATAACTGGGGATATAATAAAGATGATTATAACTTTAAGTCTGTAAAAGAAATCTTACATATGATCTCAGATATCTCATCAAAAGGAGGCAATCTTCTCCTGAATATAGGCCCGACTTCAGAAGGATTGTTTCCCGAGAAAAGTATTGACCGCCTGGCTGAACTAGGTAAATGGATGAAGAAAAATGGAGAGGCAATATATAAAACTAATGCTAGTCCTTTTGACAGTCTTCCATGGGGAAGATGTACTCAAAAGAAAATAAAGAATACCACCAGACTTTACCTTCACGTCTTTGATTGGCCCAAAGATGGACATCTTTTTATTCCGGGACTGGAAAATCAGCCTCAAAGTATCTATCTTCTTGCAGATAAAGGAAAGAAGCTTTTTGCCCAAAAAAAAGAAGATGGAGTAATAGTTACGCTTCCTTCTAAAGCTCCTGATGACAATTTAAGCATAGTTGTAATGGATGTGAAAGGTAAACCTAAAATAATTAGCGCCCCCGTAATCAATAACGAATTTGGAGTATTTGTTGACAAGTATAAAGTAATAATTAATTCTAAGGACACTAGTGGCTGCCAAATAAGATTTACTCTTGATGGGAGCGTTCCAACATCTTCTTCCCCGATTTATAAAAAGCCTTTTGAAATAAATAACACAACTTATGTCAGTGCAAGAATATTTAAAAATGATTTGCCATTTAGTCCTGTCTCAAAAACTGAAATAAAGAAAATTGATCCTCAGCCTTCCGTTGAAGTGCAGACGCCACAACCTGGACTGAGGTACAAATACTATGAAGGTGATTGGACAAAGTTGCCTGATTTTAATGCATTAAAAGCTATCGATGAAGGTGTAACTCCTGATTTTTCCCTATTGCCTGCTAAAAAAAGTGAGAAATATGGCTTGGTATTTGAAGGTTATATAAATATACTAAATGACGGCATTTTTTCATTCTCCCTTGAGTCTGATGATGGAAGTAAAATGTATTTAGGAAATAATCTTTTGATTGATAATGATTATTGCCATGGTATGAAAGAAATGAAAACTGTCGTTGCTCTTCAAGCTGGACTCCATCCGATTAGAGTAGTTTATTTTAATGCAACAGGAGCTTCTGGACTAAAAATATCTTATCAAAATTCAGGAAGGGCTAAAGAATCAATTCCAGGTTCTGCTATCTTCCACTAAAACGTAAATTTCTTGCAAAAGCTCATTTCCCCAATCTCCGGAATGATAGTAGGTCATCCGGAGATTGGGATAATTTTCAATCTTGCATATCCTCTTGAAAATTCACTATCTTATCTTGACTTATGATTTGACAGAATCATCTGACAGTATTATATTGTTGAT
>JAUZPB010000157.1 GCA_030706145.1 Bacteroidota bacterium | reverse complement strand
GTCAAAAGACAGTGCTGAAAGTATATGACCTTCTTGGAAGAGAAATAGCCACTTTGATTGATGGTATTTTACCAGCAGGACAAAATAGTGTTAAGTTTGATGCATCCGGACTAGCCAGCGGTATTTACCTTTACCAGTTAAAAACGGGCAGTTCGGTAATTACAAGAAAGATGTCACTTTTAAAATAAGGACTATCTACAATGGCAGAGCACACTGAAGTAGTTACTGAAAAAGAAATCAGGATAAAAACAAAAGCCAAAAAGGAAGAAAGCAAAAGAGCTAATGCTCTTGATGCGTTGCGTGGCATAGCAATATTGCTTATGATATTATCAGGAAGCATTCCTTTTGGCAACTCGCTTCCTGCGTGGATGTATCACGCGCAGGTGCCTCCGCCAAATCACATCTTCAACCCAAACCTGCCTGGAATAACCTGGGTTGACCTTGTTTTTCCTTTTTTCCTTTTTGCAATGGGTGCTGCTTTTCCGCTTGCCTTACGAAAAAAACTTGCAAATGGAATTTCTGTAAGAACAATTGTTCGTGAGATAACAGTAAGGGGACTGCTCCTTGCAGGTTTTGCAATTTTTATTCAGCATGTAAAACCTTTTGTATTAAACGGAGAGCCAGGTACGTTTGACTGGCTTACAGGGATTGCAGGGTTCATAATCCTTTTCCCAATTTTGCTAAGAATTTCAGGAAATGTAAAACCTTATATTAGGTGGGGGATTAAAGCTGCTGGAATACTGGCTGCAGTTTTTCTTCTATGCATATTACGCTATCCAAATGGAACGGGCTTTCTTTTAACAAGAAGCGATATTATCATAGTCGTGCTTGCAAACGTTGCTTTCTTTGGATCACTATTATGGCTTATAACAAAGGATAACCTTCTTTTGCGTATTGGAATTATGGGGATATTGATTGCAATAAGGTTAACGCAAAATGTTGATGGAAGCTGGAACAATTGGCTCTGGAATTATTCTCCTTTCCCATGGTTATATAAATTGTACTATCTTCAATATCTTTTTATAATTATACCGGGCACTATACTTGGTGATCAGATCTATAAATGGATGAATGAGAGTAAAACAATATCAAACAAGGTAGCTTCCCTTCCTCCTTCATTTATGCATGTACTGGGATTTTTAATGCTTGTTATTCCTGTAATAAATGTCGT
Organism: Bacteroidota bacterium; assembly: GCA_030706145.1. GTDB lineage: Bacteria > Bacteroidota > Ignavibacteria > Ignavibacteriales > SURF-24 > JAUZPB01. Next base: position 8,201 of record JAUZPB010000157.1, on the reverse strand, counting down.
AGGATTATTCTCTAGACAAATTATTGCAACGCTTATAGCAGACACGTTATTTATATCAGCCGGATATATGATCTTTTCAAAGTCATCTGCTGAATATGAAAAGCTTCTTAAGAGCATGTTTAGCTGGGGAGTATACTGGCTTATACTTGGACTATTTTTCGAAGCATATGAAGGTGGTATTAAGAAAGACCATCCTACAATGAGCTACTATTTCGTGACCTCGGGCCTTGCGGTATTTACATATATAGGACTTTCTGTTCTGACAGATTACTTTAGGAAGAGTAGATATCTCAGTATACTTATTGAAAATGGGCAAAATCCTATGATAGCATACATCGCAGGAAGTAATTTTATTATGCCTGTTCTTGCACTTACTTCTGCAGGCAAGCTGCTTGCGGAACTGCTTAACACACCCTGGCTCGGATTTATAAAAGGAGTGATATTTACTAGTCTTGTTGCACTCCTTACAAGCTTTTTTACTAAGAAGAAATTGTTCTGGAGAACCTAAAATTGAATTAACAAGGGACCATTAATATGAAAAGATTTTTAGTGTTGTTACTATTTGTTTTCTCTTCATTAAATGCACAATCAATTACCTGGACTGATATAACATCAAACTATACACTGCCATCAGGTGTAAAGGTATTTAAAGGTGTGCGGTCCTCACCACAGTTGACAGCATATTATTTTGATGTCGATCTTAATAATCCCAAAATTGCAATACGTCCTTATGTTACAGGTTCGCTTGCTACACTTCCTGAGCTTGTAAAAAGATTCGGGGCATATGCAGCCGTTAACGGTGGATATTTCAGCGGGACCTCAGCTGTTTCAGCAGTAATTTATCCCTCTGAAGTTAAAGCACAAAACGTAGCAGTGCTTTCGAGGAATTCACAATCTTATCCTGTTATGAGGAGTTTTTTCGGAATTAAACAAGACAGGTCGATGGCGGTAGATTGGATATATCATTTTGGCGGTACAATTCAGGATATTTATAAATATCAGGCACCCATTGCTTATTCAAATAATGATCCTTCTCCAAAGGCTGCACCACAGAAGTCTTCTGGCAGTCAGTATAGTAATCTGCTTGTTGGAATTGGTGGAGGTCCAACTCTGGTCAAAAATAGTCAGAGCAGGCTTACATATAACGAGGAGATCTTCTGGGGCTCAGGTGTTGAGCTTTCTGATCTAAGACCGCGCACGGCAGTAGGATATACAGCAAATAAACATGCCATCATTTTTGCGTGTGATCAGCTTCAGCTTCAGGAAATGCCAGAAATATTTATTAGCCTTGGATGCGTAGAGGCAATGAATCTGGATGGCGGGGGATCAACACAAATGTCAATTGGTGATCAATCGCTGATTAGTTCAAGCAGGGATCTTCCAGCGATACTTGCAATAGTAAATGCAGACTCGCTTAATTTACCTAAGACTCCTGTCTTTGAAAAAATAATTGATACAGGTGACAAAGAAGCAGAGATAATCGGCAGCAATTGGATTACATCGGCAAATTCAGGCTACTATGGATCAACTCCTTCAAGGATATGTGGGATTGGAGACGGAAGCAGCATTGCGCAGTTCAGGCCAAATCTTACAAAGCAGGCAGAGTATGAGGTATATGCATGGTGGGTTGCTTCGGATAACCGTGCAAAGGATACTCCGTTTATTATTCATCACAAAAACGGAACCGATACAGTAAGGATGAATCAGGCAGTAAACGGCTCAGTCTGGAATTTAGTAGGTAAGTTTACTTTTAAGGCAGATACAACCGACAGAATTATTATTACTAATGGAGCAAAAAATGGCAATTATGTAGTGGCTGATGCCGTGAAGATTGTTTCATATGACCCAGCTACTATAACCGGGATTGATGAAAAGCCTTATGCCTCAATAGTTAAAGAATATAGTTTATCGCAGAACTATCCTAATCCTTTTAACCCTTCAACTACAATCAGCTATTCTTTAGCAAAAGAAGGCAAGGTAACAATAAAGGTTTATGATGTCCTTGGCCATGAAGTCTCAGAACTTGCTAACGAAGTAAAATCAGCAGGAAGTTATCAGCTAACATTTTCAGCAGCAGATCTTCCAAGCGGCATCTATTTCTGCAAGATGATTTCGGGAGGTTTTTCAGATACAAAAAAGCTAATTTTGATCAAGTAATCACGCTCTAGTTATAAAACTGTCTCTGGATTGTTGTCAATTGAACTTGTAATTCATAATCGGTTTTCCTGATTTATCTGAGATAAGAATATCTAATTACTAAACAAGACTTCATTATTAAATGAAAAAATATATCTTGCTGCTTGTACTTTTTGTTACTATTAAATCATATTCATACAATGCTGTTTTGTTCAATGGTACAAGTTCTCTTCCATGGGAAAAACTTGTCGTAAAAGCACTTGCAGGAATAGTAAACCGTGATTCTTCCAGACTTTATTTAATGAATGTTTATGAAACATGGAGCTATTCAAAGACAGATGAGTCCTGGGCAGATATTTACAGAATAAAAGGGGAAGTTAAGTTTGACACAGTTAAATCTGTTTCAGCGCTCATCGACAGGTTCCGTTCATTCTTAAAAGGAGCAATCAGTTATGATCCGAACCAGTATTTCTCCAACTTCACAGGACAGAGTTTTCAGTGGCAGGCAGAAGTAGCGGCAATGCTTGGTGGACTTACCGACCGTTTGCCACTTACAAAAGCCCAAGCCTCAGCCTTTAACATGCAGTTAAATGATTCGGTACTTGTTGATGATTCCTTTGATGGTGACAAACCTATTTATGTAACCGGAAGGCTTGAAGATGCTGCGCACCTATGGAATACTATATCATATACTGACGAGCAAAAGTATCTTGCTATTCTGGATTGGGGAATAAAGTTTCTTTTACCTAGATGTAACCCCGCAAAATTTCAAATTAGAGAATTTACGGATTACTCAGTACAGAAGAAGATGTTCCAGGTGAATTTAGGAGGAACTGGAGATTTGAAATTTGAAACACTTTCAGATAAAAGAGCAGATATAATAGAACGTATTTTGATTTTTCTGCATTCAAAAAATCCAACGAATATTTTTCATATTTATGGATGGATGCGCCCTGAACCACTTATCCAATGGTTTGCTTTCTATGGTGCAAGCTTTCATGAAACATTGCTTGCAAATCTTTCATGGCATTCTTCTTTTCCTGTTGAACAGAAAGAATACAAAAGGGCTTCAATAGTGAACGCAGATACGCTAAAGCTTTCAGAGAAATATTATCTCCTGTTTATTGGAACAGAAGGAGATGCAGCAAACTGGAACTTTGGTTTTCAGTCAGGGGCATGGCTTTCTTCCGAGAGAGGCAAAGTCCCGATTGGTTGGGGCTGGAATTTGGAGCTGATGAACGAATGTCCATTTGTTGCCAGATACTATTTCGATTCAGCAACTCCGAACGACGGATTTATAAGTGTTACCTCTCCACTTGGTTATACATATCCGGATCTCTGGGGAAATGATGTATGGCAGAAAGCAGTGGATTCATCTCACTATCTAATGAACAAATATAACGTCTTTAATATATATGCCTACAAGCATTATGCAAATGGAGAATTTACATATGATTATCGTGGTAAAACAATTGACAACAGTTTTAATTTCCCACGATTCGGACAATTTCAGAAAGAGATTGGTTCAGACATTACATTCACATTCGATCCCAAGCTTCAGACTCAATCTGTCTACACAAATTATGGAGGTTTGTTATTCAATCATGTAGACGACGGTACGTTTTATGGTGATGTCAGCAATTTGCCTGCTGCAGCTAACAGAATACTTACCACGCTTAAAACAAAAACAAAACCTTTCTTTATGCTAGCAGGTTATCAGAGATTCAGGCAGGATGATATGATAACCCGAACCGATCCTGAGCTTGCTGATATTACAATCGGCAGACTAAAACAAATGACAGATTTAATTAAAGAAGATCCAGTTGTTGGGAAGGATGTTGAGATTGTAACTCCAGAGGTCTTCTCTGCTCTTTTAAAAAAGAAGCTTGGAATAGTTAATGTTGATAAGGAAAGCTCTAAGCCTTCAGTCTTTATTCTTTCCCAGAACTATCCTAATCCATTTAACCCTTCGACAGTAATTGAGTTTTTTGTACCTTTCCGGACAAATATAAAATTGACAGTTTATGATATATTGGGCAAAGAGGTTACAACTTTACTTGAAAAGCAAGAGTCAGCAGGGAAACATTCAGTCAGATTCAATGCTGTTGACATTCCGGCAGGAGTTTACATTTACAGGCTGATTGCAGGCAGTTATACTGAAAGCAAAAAAATGTTAGTCGTTAAATAGTGCCATTTGGCACTATTGTAAATAAGAGGCTAAGTAATCATTAAAATAATTAATGAATTATGAGTATAGACCGAGCCCTGTGTGGGCTTGTCTAACTGTGATCATATCTATTGAACATTATTTGTTCAAATGAAAATAGCTATGATTATTTTGATGATTTCTTAATTGGGACCAAAAGAATTGGTTTTTTTATAGTACGGCATATTTTTGCTGTAACGCTGCCTGACCAGAAAGCTTCCATTCCAGACTTGCCATGAGTACCCAAGACAACAACATCAGCATTCAAATGCTTAGTTGAATCAATTATTGCGTTCTCAGGATCTTCCCTAGAAGATTCCGATGAAACTACAATATCAGGATCAATGATATCATCTTTTAAATGTTGAAGGTATTCTTCTGAGCTATCAGCTACCATCTCAAGCATTCTTGTTGTTGTTCCGGGAAGAAACTTACTTGAAGAGGTCCATTCTCCTGAGAGACTACCGAACAAAGGAATTGCCATTAGAAGATGCAGATGAGACTTGCAAGCCTTTGCAATCTCTTCAGCAGCTGTCAGGCCAAGTTCATGTTCCGGATTACCATCAACAGGGACAAGCATAGTATTGCAAATGAATTCAGTTTTGATTCCTTCAGTTTGTGGCTGAATTAGAAGTACGGGTGTTCTTCCCAAGCCGATGACTTTTTGAGCAATAGAACCAAAGAAAATGTCCTTCATTCCTCCCCGGCCATGAGAACACATAATAATAAGGTCAGGGTTAAGCTCGCCAGAATGTTCAACAATACTTGAGGCTACATTTGTAACTTGCTGCTCATGAACATGATATTTAACGTTTGTTTTCTTAGAGAAAGAGGAATTAGCTATATTCAGAAGATATGCTTCAGCATCTTTTGAATTTCGCAGATGAATATCCCCATGTATATTCCCGGGAGCATCTTTTTCAATTACGTGTATAAGTGTTACAGAAGCTCCAAGCTTTTCGGAAAGATAATTTGCGGCAGGGAGAACTGATTCTGCCAAATGAGATCCATCTAATGGAATTAATATATGCTTAAACATAAGTTATCCCAAAAATATTTGATAAAGTAAAAACAGGTTTAAGGAAACTATTAAAAAGGCGACACAAGATGCAATAATCGTAGTTATTTTTTTATTTACTAAAATACCCATAATTTCTTTTTTACTTGTAAACATAACAAGTGGAATAATTGCAAATGGCAGACCGAAGCTTAACACAACCTGGCTTATAACAAGAGTTCTTGTAGGATCAAGTCCTATAGCAATAACGAGTAATGAAGGCAGAATCGTCACAAAACGTCTGACCCAAATAGGAATATGCCAGTGTAAAAATCCCTGCATAATTACTTGTCCAGCACTAGTGCCAACGCTTGAAGAAGATAAGCCCGAAGCTAGCAAAGATATTGCGAATATCCAGCCTGCTGCTTTTCCAAGAAGCGGTTGAAGCGTAACGTGGGCTTCTTCAATTGAAGCAATATGGGTCAGCCCTTCTTTATAAAATGTCGAAGCTGCCATTATAAGTATTGCCATATTAACCAGTCCAGCAATACTCATTGCAATACCAACATCAATGATTTCAAAGTGGAAAAGTTTTTTTAATTTTTTGTGATCTTTTACAACAATTCTGCCTTGAGTTAAGGCTGAGTGCAAGAAAATAGCATGTGGCATTACTGTAGCCCCTAAAATGCCAGCAGCCAAGATTATGCTTTCTGTACCTCTTAGCTGAGGGAAAAGGGAGTGGTAAGCAACCGATCCCCAATCGGGTTTATCAATAATTGATTGCAATAAATAGCATAAAGCAATCACGCTAACCATTGCTGCAATAACAGCTTCGAGGGGTCGAAAGCCATATCTTTCCAAACCCAAAATCAGAAATGTTGCAATAGCAGCTAAAAATCCGCCCCAAAGTAGAGGAATACCAAAGAGGAGATAAAACCCCAGAGCAGCTCCAAGGAACTCGGCTAAATCGGTTGCCATGGCAACAAGCTCCATTAAAAACCACATTACATATGAGACTTTTCGGGGAAAATGTTCTCTGCAATGTTCTGCCAGATTCATTCCTGTAGCTATTCCAAGTTTAGCCGATAAAGTTTGAATAAGAACAGCCATCAGGTTGCTTGCGACAATAACCCATAAGAGTGTATAACCAAACTGAGAACCGCTTTGAATATTTGTAGCAAAGTTACCAGGGTCGACATAGGCAACACTAGCAATAAATGCCGGACCAAGAAATGGGATTAGTCTGGAAAAAAGACCTTTTTTAGTGTGCCCTGATAATTCAGCTTCAGCCGATGCCCGTATTTCTATATCAGTTAAATATTGTGAACCGCTATTCTGCTTTTTCATATAATTCCTTAACAGAAAAAAGAAGGGAAATAAAAGCTATTAAATAAAAAATAGTTTATTTACCCTTATGACAATGTTTTTATGATCTTACAATCTTAATAAATTTAATAGGAATTAGATGACTTTGCAAGTAGCATCTTTTAAATAGACAATTTTCTAAAAATCAAATTCAGCTTACAAAATTACTTTAGAAATTCAGCTCGAAACCTAAATTAAAAAATCTCTCGCTGTACATCTGGGGTATCCAAACAGGTTGTTTTACTTCCTTAAAAGTTTGTACCCATATATAATTGGCGATATTCTGTTTATCAAAAACATTTAGCACTTCAGCTAAAATTCGAAGATCATACTTATTAAAGATACTAAGGTTTACAGTTAATCCCATATCAGCGCGCATATAAAAGGGGAAGACTTCTCTTTGGTCAAGCAAAGTAGTAATGGACTGCTTGCCTGTAAGTGAATCTGTTACGGCTTTTCGCAGGGGAAAAAGAAAGCCACTTCCAAAGACAATTCTAAGGTGTGATTGCCAGTTTGGGTGCTTTGGAAATTTATCCTGGAGAAATATTTGTACAGTATGTGACTGATCAAGGAATCGTCTAAGGTAAGAGCTATTACTTGTTTTATATTTTTCTTTCGTATTAAGGTAGCTATAACCTATCCAGCTTTGTACATCTTTTGTAATTTCTCCCTGAAACTGAATATCTACTCCGTAGGCATAGCCCATCATATTATTACTATCGCCATATTCAAGTTTTAGCTGATCAACATAGTATGGAATTAGGTTATCTAGGTCTTTATAATATGTTTGCAATTGAAATTTAACTTTCTCTTTAAATTTATAATCCCACCCAAGTACATAGAATATTGCTTTTTGTGATTTAAGAGGGGACTTATCAGGGGAAACTTTGTTCCTGAATTCATAATACATTGGGGGCTGATAATAATATCCCCAGCTCAGATTTAGTGTATGCTTACTGGAAGGATAGAAGTAAATTGAGGCTCTTGGGCTGAAGAGCTTTTCTTTTGTAAAATCATATATCAGATAACGTGCTCCCAAATTTAAGCGAACTGCATCACCAAAGAGTATCTCATCTTGTCCATAAAAAGCATATGATAAAAAATCCATATTTGTATGAATGTATCTGGAATAAGGGAAATCGGTTAAATAAGCCGATGATATTTCATAAGAGTTCTCATTTACCTGGTTGTTGATCTTAATAAGATTCGTTATAAATCCCAGATCAAGATTATGATTTTCTAACTTAAACTTTCCATTTAGCTGAATGTCGTATGATGAGAAATCAATACTATTATCAGACTGCTGAACTCTGGATTTTATATATTCATATGTCTGGTTTGTTGAATACTCAGGATCGGGTGTATAATAAATATCGGAATAAGTGTTACCCGATTCAATCTCTTTTGTATTATAGGCAGAAATGCTGGCTGAGAGTTCAGTTAGATCTGATAAAACTTTTTGCAGTTTAAGGCCTGCAAAGCGCGTAGTAAAGTTAT
>JAUZPB010000156.1 GCA_030706145.1 Bacteroidota bacterium | reverse complement strand
GGTAATTAATACCAGCACCGGCAGTAAAACCAAAAGTGTTGTCATCTTTGTTTATGTCACCAGTATAAGCATAGCCGCCACGAACAAAGAAAGTTTTGTTATAAGAATATTCAACACCGCCTTTGTATTCATCGCCATAATCGTTGGCATTATTGAATGCGCCGGAGAGCATTAACTGATTTTCAGCGTTGATATTATAATTATAACCAACACCCAGTTCAGGAGTTGAAGGTAAATCAAATTTTGCAGAAGTAAGCTTATAATACTGAGTTCCTCTTAAGACACCAATACCATTAGCCTCGGCATAAAGTCCAGAGCCGTCATACTGCATCTGAGGTCCTAAGTTCTTAATAACAACTGCAAAGCTTAAACCATCAATATTACCCAAGTTCTGATAAGAGATACCGACGTTGAAACCAATACCAGTAGCTTTTACAAGATCAATAGACTCTGAGATATAGTTTGCAGTCAAACCTACAGAGATCCTATCACTTAAAGCTCTTGCATAAGTAACTCCCAATGTCATAATTTCAGGCTTAAAAGTCTGACCAGTACCATCAGGGTTATCAACAGTCGTAGTGATAATGTCATCCATTGAGAGTGATTTAATGCTAAAGCCGATAGCACCAAAGCCTTCAATGTTAGTAGAAACTGCGCCATAGGAAACACCTACGTCAGCAATATAATTCATCTGAGAGAACATAACATTAGTTGCGTTTTCAGATCTGCATAAGCCAGCCGGATTCCAGTATATGGCTTCAACACCGGTAGCATTTGTCAATGTTGCACTACCCATTGCAATACCACGTGTTCCAACAGGTATTAGAAGTTGGGTAGCACCGGCAGTACCATTACGATTACCACCATCAGCATATGAATACCCAGCAGCTGCGAGTACCAAGAGTACGACTAATAAACTTATTTTTATATTTTTCATTTTTTTCTCCTAAACTGTTATTTGACTAAAATCTGTCTAAGATTTGTTGTTCTTGGATAACAGCTACTTTTAATATTTTAGTCTTACCTAACTTAGGCATATCAACGTGTACGATGTACAAACCGCTAGCAACAGGCAGACCTGAGTCATTATTCAGATCCCATCTCTGGAACTGATCAGTAGTATTTTTCTGAATAGTTCTGACCAGCTGTCCAGCCAGGTTGAATATTCTAAGTGTAGCGTCCTGTGGTAAGTGGCTGAATGTTACAAATTTCTGGTACTTATTCAATTCCTGTGAATTGACAGCGTAGTAAGGATTTGGGAAAACATTAATTTTCTCAACATCAGCTTTTGCAGCATCATCACTTACAGTAACAGTTGCGGATTTAAATTGCCATGCGTCTTTAGCAGTATTAATATGATTTGGCCACAGAGCAAACTGATCGCCAACTACATAACCAGTATTGCTTCTTCTAGTCGGCATACCAACATACATAATTGGTAAAAGCTGCTCACCAGCTAAGTTTATGTTTAACGTAGTATCAACTGTTTCTTTATAATTAGCATCAAATATAATAAACCATTCTCTAGCACCAGTAGCAGAAGCAGAGTTACTAATTCCAGCTGAGCTAAGAGGTGGCCAGTATTTACCATCAACGGAACCATTAGCAACGTTATTCTCCAAAAATCCTACAGCAAGTCTTCTAGGAGGATTAGCTTCCATATCATAAGCAGCAAATGGGAAGTTCTTTACAAAGTCCTGGAAGCCGTAGCTTTCTTTGTTCTTCAAGAAATTAGCGAATTCAGGTTTAGCCGGAGCTGACTGAGCGCCTCTTACATAGCGATAAGCATAAGAAACGTTTTCACCATTTACGTCAAGAACAGTTCCAGCAGTATCTGTTGCAGCAAATTTGAAGAGGACATTTTTTAATTTGTCATAACCAACTGTAGATCCCCACCATTGACCGCTAGCTATACAATTTTGATAACCTGCATTAGCGCCAAAAGTCTCCATACCAGCAAGGTTAGTATTTGCATTAGCCCAAGTCCAGCGTCTTGTACCAGCAGGAACAGACCATCCCCATTTGGATTGATCATCTGTACTGTTAACGTCATCTGCTTTTAAGCCGTTAGGTGGTCCGAAAACCTTTATCATGACACCATCGACGATCATAAAATTGCCATCGTTTGGTTCAGATATTTTAGCCTGATGTTCCATCTTTGATAATTTAACAGTATTAGTTGTAACATCAGTAACTTTCCACAAATAACCATCTGTACCATCGGATAACTGCCCTTGTTCAAATTCTATTTTATAGTCATGGCCAGTTACAGCTTTTGGATCAACTACATAAGCAACAATTTTACCGTCACTGCCACCGCTAAGTCTTGTAACAGCAATTGTATCGCTATAAGTAGAACTATATTTAACTCCTGGATTTGGAGTATGCGGAACGACAGTAATTATATTCAATGGATTTTCAAGATTATTAGGAACTGCTAACGGATCAGAAGTATAAGCATAAGAAGTAACAGCATAATAATACTTTTTACCATTGATCAAGGGTAAGTTTGTTAAGTAATCTTTATCAATATTAAGATATCTTTGGATTCCATTGTCAGATCCAAACTGCTGAACAGCTTTTAATGTTACACCAGTAGCAGGATCAACAACGTCACCAAGAATATACTTTATATCATCAACAACGTCAAAGGTTGCAATTCTAGTTGCTTCTTTCATTGTTGCAGATGCAGAAGGCAGCTGGTATACATTGTAACCTTCGAATTTGAAGCCTTGAGCGTCATGACTCTCTGTTTTCCTAACATTTGTAGTGTCTGAGCCCCAATTAAGAACAACTTCTCTGTCAAGTTCTGCAACATTGACCTTAGGTGGTTCAGGAGAAGAAGGAAGAACGAAGAATTCATCATATGCGTTCTGAGCTATGTTATCATAGTTCTTTAACAGTTCAACAGCTTTAATATTATTTAATCCACTACCAGGGCCGCCAGCAGCTATTTCAGCGACAACGATTTCCTGGGTATCCTGATTAGCCATAACAAATGGACCAGAGGCAGAACCAATTCTACGGTCATCTTTCGGGAATAAAATTCCATCTAAGTAGCCTGTACCTTTAACCGGGTCACCTGAAAGAGGGAATCTTGTAGTACCGCCACCTAATGAAGCAGGAATTGGGAAGTATTCACCAGTTGTACTGATCTTGCCCTGGAATAAATTCCAGAACCTTAATGTACCAGCCTGGTAGTTTGTACCCAAGGTTGGGTCAGCCATAATAGCATTACTATTAATAAAATAATAGAAAGCTGTCATAGGAAGATTTTTCTTTCCATAGACTCTTTTACCGTTAAATATAGCAGAATCATTTGCAGCACCAGGAACAATCGGGCCCTGGAAAAAGTCGAAACCAACTGCAGGGGGATTTGGACCATAAACCCCATCAGGGACAGATGCATTGTAGCAATATGCAAGGCTCAGTGTAGTATCGCAAGCAGCATAGTCATCAGTAGCATTACCATCATCAATATCGCTCCAGTTAGATACGTACATATCAGTAATATCTTTTCCACTCTTATTAATGATCTTATATTTTCTAAAGAGCATATTACCTAATGCACCAGCTGAAGAATATCCCCAGATAGTAGTCTGAAGTTCGATACCAATAGGATTTGATCCATATAAAGAAGAGCATGTTGTAGCATCGAGGTCATTAGCAACATACCAAATTGTCTGTGAAGCACCTGGAACACCAGGGATATCGATATTAGGATCATAAGAGCCATTACCATCGACATCTTTGTAAGGTGCACCATACTGAGCTGGCCATTCGTTCCAGTCTTTTTCATACTGTGCTCTTATCTCAGCTTCTGTGCCTTCACCATCTCTGATCTCAGCATTCATGCTGCCGGTTCTCCAATCAGGTCTAACTCTAAAGATCCTAGCATCTGCATCATCAGGGTTTTGAGCAACGCCCTGGCTGATGATCCTTCCGCTTTTTAAGCCAGACTGATAAGTAACGCCGCCAACACGGATATTGCCATCAACTTTCCCGCCCCAAACAAAACCGGACTGGAAAACAGCTGCTTTTCCGCTACCTTTAGGGAATACAAATCCTGAGTTTCCCTGCGGGTTCAGATCAGACTGACCGTCACTGGAAAACCAGGTAGAAATATTATTAATATTAAACAAAGTTCTACTGGGATTTCCCGCAGTTTTGCCTAATATATTTTTTTTACCACCCTTAACACCTTCAGCATACGAAGAAGTAATAAGGCCGGCAAAAAGTAAAGTAACACCTATTAATTTCAATAATCTATGATTCATATTAAAAAAACTCCTATCAATTTTTGTTTATTGTAATAAATTAGAAATTAGTATTCCAACCTAATTCCTAATCTAATTTGACGAGGAGATCCATACATATACGGTGTTGTCTGTAAACCAACTGCATTAAAGAATCTTTCATAATAGTCTATGTTAATAGCTCTATAGAAATCAACATATTGCTGGCCGTATGTGCTAAGCAATTTTCCGGAAAGATCCGGATTGCTGATGTATCCATCGTCTGTAGGTGATCCGGTTCTTAAGAATACGTTCTGTACATTCAATCTGTCAAAGAGGTTGATAACCTGTACATAGATATTAGCTGAAAGTTTATCAAATATTTTGATAGACTTATCGACGCGCAAATCGACCTGGAATGTTGAAGGAGTAGATGAAGAGTTCAAAGGCTCAACAGGCTGTCTGTTTCTAGCATCGCCTTCAAGGTCTGCTGCACCGATACCACGTGTAAATGGGTGGCCGCTGTTGTAATTAGCAAGAACTGAAACACCGAAATTGTGTAATATTGCCGGACCATCGTCATCACCAAAACGATAATCCAAATTAATATTAGCTCTTAAAGGATTATTGAATTCAAGAGGTGATACATATTTTGGTGTGTAAACAGTAACACCATCAAGTGGAGCACCAACAATACCACGGTTTGAGTTTGAATATGAACCAGTACCCTGAGCATCCTGGAATGCTAACATACCCTGGATAGCCAATCTTTCATATCTGCGCATTGTAAAGGTCATTTCAATACCTTTTGTGGTAGAGAAGTCACCGTTTTCAAGGACAGCATATGATTTAAACTTAGAATTCTTGTCTGTATTCTGTTGATAGTATACAGTCTGATCCTTTATATCTTTATAATAACCTGTAATATCAACAGACATAAAATCTGTTAACTGCTGAGTAAAGCCCAATTCATACTGAGTTGTACGAGTAGGTTTCAGGTTGTTACCAGTTGGATTGCTATAGAAATAGCCGGTTCTTAACTGATAGCCAATTCTGTAATATCCCAGATAAGTATCAGCAAGTCTGGTTTCCTGAACAAATTTTCCGTACTGAGCATGGAACATTGTTTTATCAGTAACCGGGAAAGAGAAACCTAAACGAGGGCTAACCATACTGAAAGTAGGAACCTCTTTCCAACCTTCCGGTTTAATTTCGCCATTATCAGGATTGATCGATTTATCAGGCATAGCAGGGTCGATCATTTCTTTATTATCAACATCGAAATAGTCAAATCTTAAACCAAGATTTAATACAAGGTCCTGATACTCAATTTTATCCTGGATATAGGCACTTGCATAAATAGGTTTGTGAGGAGCTTCAAATCCGTCTCCATCAATTTTGTTACCCTGTGTATCATAACCGAAGTTACTAACACCGCTAGTAATCATGATTGCTCTTCTTAAAGAGTCCTGATTAACCTTTGGATAATCAGCTAATGTATTATAGAATGATGAAGCCAAGTTCGAGCTATTAAAACCGCTGAAGTTACGGACAGTATAGGTCTGCATTTCAGCACCTAACTTGATCGAGTGAGTTTTATTTGCAATCCAAGAAAGGTTACCAGCAAATGAATAACCAGAACGGTCAAACTTCTGATAGTTAATTGGAATAGTACCAGCGCCATCAAACTGGAAGCCCATAATGTTTGTAGAAGAAGGCAAAGCAAAACGACCGTTTCTACTAGCAATAGAAAGATCAGTTGCTGATCTTTTCCAAACAACGCCAGCATTAGCATTAGCTACGCTATCGCCATATCCCCAGAAGTCATCTTTCAGATATGGGTCATAGATCTTTCTGTTCTGTATAAATATACCACCAGATACTTCATAGAAAATTGACGGGCTTAAAACGTGTGTGATCTTTGCATTGAAAACACCGTTATTCCTATCGCTTATGCCAACTCTACTGTTGAGCATACTTTGAAGAGGAGTATTATCCAGTTCACCATTAACATTAGAATATGTACCAGATAGTCTGATCATAACAGGTGAAAGATCAAAGCTCAAGGTACCTATATAATTTAAGGTACGGCTCTGGTTTCCCTTTATAGCACCTGCTGGATAAACAAAGTTTAATGTATCTTTACCATCAGCCAATTTTCCCATGTTCACGCCTGGATATGGCTGTGGATTAGCATCTCTGTTATATACGTAATTAAAGTTACCAAAGAATTTAATTCTTGGGTCAATGACTGGGCCGCTTAAGACGGCACTAAGTTCATCATAGCCATACCAGTAAGCTCCAAGTCTTTTCTTTCCATCAAAAGCATTGTCCTTGCTTTTGAATGAAATATTATCAGTAATATATTCTAAGCTAGCTTTAATCTGTGAAGAACCAGTTTTTAATTCCTGACGGATAATACCAGAGTTAGCTCCACCGAATTCAGCAGTATAACCACCGGCCTGGACCTGGATTTCTTCAACAGCATCCTGAGAAACTCTAACGGCATTACCACCGGCAACAGGGTCATTAACCTTAACGCCTTCGAGGTAGTAACCAACTTCATCATAACGGCCGCCACGCATATGAACGACACCGTCTTTGAGTGTTACACCGGCGCTAAGAGCATAAATATTTGCAACGCCTCTAACAGGAATAGCCTGAATATCGTCACTTGTAGTGACACGAACGGCATTTGTGTTGTCTTTATTGACAAGCGGTTTAGCAGCGATAATTGTCACTGTAGAGACCGTAATACCTTCGGCAGGCAATTGAAAATTCTGTTCAACTGTAAGGTCAGCGCTAACTCTGACTTTTTCAACAGAAACAGACTGATAACCGATAAATGAAGCTCGTAAGTTATAAGTTCCGGGCTCCAAATTCTGCACGGTAAATTCACCGTTTGCATCAGAAGTACCACCGAAAGAAGTGCCTTCGACAATAACGTTAGCACCGATTAAGGGTTCTCCTGTCTGCAGATCTGTGATTTTACCTTTAATTCTACCTTTACTACCAGCCATCAATATTGCTGGCAGAAGGCATATTAGCAATAAAAAGTAAATAATTTTTTTCCGCATAGTACTCTCCTAAATTAATTAATTGTCCAAAAGGAAATAAAACCTTCTAAAAATCTTTTTGATCTTGACGAACCTCCTTACTAAAAAAAAGTGTTATTAAATGTTTTTTATTAATTAAATATTTTACAAAAAGCGAATTATTATCGGTTACTTCTTCTACTTTCTTTAGGGAGAACAAATAAGTAAACGAAGATAACAATAATAATACTGCTTCATTTGATTTTTATTTTATTATTATAAAGTATTTATATTATTAATTTTTGAAGCTGGTGCGATGTAGTTAACGTTAATCATATAAATCAAAGGTCTGAAGCATTCTAATGCACTTTCACACAATAGGAAAAGACAAATATTAGCGATTCCAGCAATAGCCAAAAGAGCCGGACAAAGCATAAATGAGCCTGAAAACGAACCTGTCATAAAAAGAAGGGCAGGAATGATCAGGATAAAAGAAATAAGAGAAAAATTATTTCTACACATCTTCCATTCGTACTGGTGATAAATTAGCACTTCGGTCTAATATATTATGTTCAGTGACCGTTAATTTATACATATGATTAAAGTCATAAATGTATAGTCTAAGGAAAGAAGTTAAATGATTAAAAGAAAAATTCATTTAACAGTCAAGGACCAATTAAATAATTTCATAAAATCATTTTTTATTTGATCAAAACGAGGCTGTATCAATTACTTAATAATCTACTCCTTACAAATATCAAAATAATACTATTCAAAATATTCAGAATCAGTTTAAAACAAAAAAAAGTAAACTCCATCGACTTCTCTCTTCGGAAGGTAAGATATCAAAAGCTAAAAAAAAATCAAGTAAAAACAGAAATAATTTTAACTTATTTTTTCTTCAGAAAAATCTTAGGGAAAATACTTAGGCGCAAGATAATTTATTATCAAGACTTAGTCAAATAAAATTAATAAAATTAAAATCTGAATTTTCGGAGAATTAAATTAATAAAGTATAAATCTGATGTTTGATTTCTGGAAAACAATTGATATTTTTTAACAATATTGATTTTTCACAAATACCATTTTGAGAGAGATATTATGACAAATAACCCCTGGCATACAGTCCATTTAGGTGATGCGGTCCCGCAAATTGTAAGGAGCATAATAGAAATTCCCAAAGGATCAAAAGGGAAATATGAACTAGATAAAGAAAGTGGTCTTTTAAGACTTGACCGGGTATTATTTTCTTCTGTTATTTATCCAGCTAACTATGGTTTTATACCACGGACGTATTGTGATGATAAAGATCCACTAGACATACTTGTCTTTTGTTCAATTGAAGTAGATCCTATGTGTATTATTGAAGCAAAAGTAATTGGTGTGATGCACATGGTTGATGAAGATGAGCGTGATGATAAGATAATAGCAGTAGCAAAAAACGATATGTCAGTAAACTATATAAATGATATTTCAGAACTGCCACCTCATACAGTCATTGAACTAAGAAGATTTTTTGAGGATTATAAAAAACTCGAACACAAGGATGTAAAAGTCGAACATTTTTTTGGAAAAGAAGAAGCTTACAGAGTAATTAATGAGAGTATTGCTCTGTACAAAAAAACGTATGGAAAATTATATGGAGAATATTAAAAAGAAAATTACTCTCCACTAAACTTAAACAGCCCTTTTTTTAATGTAGCAATCCATACTGATTTGCCTTCAGTTGTTAGGTACATGATATTATCATCTACAAGGCCAGAATTTTGGGAATTAAAAATCTTCCAGCTATGACCATTAAATCTAGCTAATCCACTTCCTAATGTTCCAATCCAGACAATATTATCTTTATCTACACAGATAGAGTAAACCATATCATCCGGAAGGCCAGAATTTGTCTTTGTATAAAGAGTCCATTTATGACCATCATAGGAAGCTACTCCCCCATACTTATACCCTACCCAAAGTATTCCCTTTTTATCTATGGCCAAAGAATATATTGTCATCTCAGGTGGCAGTTCAGAGGAAGAATCCGACTTAAATACTTTAAACTCCTTTCCTTTAAGGGAACATAAACCATGTCCAGTTCCAATCCAGACTGTAGTGCCTTTTTTGTCAAAAGCTATAGCAGGCACCTTAGGATGTGGAATGGGAGATTTTGTTTTATTATAGATAGTCCACTGTTT
>JAUZPB010000155.1 GCA_030706145.1 Bacteroidota bacterium | reverse complement strand
TGGAGAGTTAACTCCAAACAGAAAAATAAAAGTCACAGCGATAAAAACAAACGGCAATAAATTTGAGTTTATTGTAATTGCAAGGCTCGATTCCATAATTGAGACAGATTACTATCTAAATGGTGGAATACTACAGTATGTATTAAGGGGTTTTCTAAAACAGGAATAAATTGTAATCACATTGTTATCGCTCTTATGTTAAAAATTGAGTGTTGTCAACTGAACAAACATAAGTACAATTGCGCGAGAGTTTTTTGCAGGTGTGCTAATCCGGAAGATGTAGTCCCTTTATCATCCTTTTGCCTTATTGTATAATATCCTGTTTCTATACATTTTGATTAAGCAGGTTTTATTATCAATTTGTTTTCTCTATAAAACAGAGAAAAAAAGAAAAAAGAAGATATTAAGGGGTATTACATGCTGGAATCAGATATAAATAGGACCTTTCTTGATCCGGATGAGGAGCTCATATCAATAATTGGTCAGAATTACCTAACCAGCGACATGCAGGCTAGGTTAAATAAAAGCGTGCTTATACTATCGACGAAAAGACTATATCAAAAAGGCAAGTCTTTTTCTCAGGGATCCGGTGGCAGTTGGGTATCGAAGAAAGAAACAAAAATCTGTTCTATAAAAGATATTACTGGTATTACATATAAAGAGGTAAACAGTCCCGGTTGGATAGTTGCAGCAGTTATTTTAACTCTTGTATTTTTAGTTATACCGCTAAAAGCAAGTTCTGAAACAGCCTACTTTATTGCTTGTATGCTATGCCTGCCTTCTTCTATTTTATTGGTGTTAATTTATTTTTTAGACCGAAAAAGACTTTTTGTTATACACTATGTCAGCGGGATTCTTGCTTCAAATGCATTGATATATAGAAATTCAGAATTGGACCAATTCCAGAAAGCGATATCGCTTCAGAAAGAAAAGTATATTGACGAATTGAGCTCAAAGGTTCGGCAAAGAGAGGTAGATGATACTTTAATCCCGCAAACTGTATATCAGGCAATTATATAAAACAATGGTAATCCAACAAGGAGGATTTATATGCAAGGATCTATAATTTTCTGGCTCGAAATTTCTGGCGCAATCCTTTTCGCCATTTTTATATTCGGAATACGCATTATCCGGCCTACCCGTAGGGGTCTAATTGAACGTCTGGGGAAATATCATCACTTTGCTAATCCCGGTTTTCACTGGATAGCGCCATTCATCGATAGGCTCTACCAGGTAAACATAACCGAACTACTGGTAAATGCAAGTCCACAGGAAATCATAACCAATGACAATTTAAATGCTATGGTCGATGCACAGATTTACTACAAAGTAAAATCGGATGAAGAAAATGTCAAGAATTCCCAGTACAATGTAAATGACGTTAACTATCAAATAGTTAATCTTTCCAGAAGCACACTCAGGAACATTATCGGGACTCTGTCACTTAAATCCGCTAACAGCGAAAGGGGAAAGATTAATGATGAATTGCACAAAATTTTAATCAAAGAGACTACTCATTGGGGCATTGATATTGTAAGAGCTGAACTTAAAGAAATTGATCCCCCAAAAGATGTTCAGGATACTATGAATAAAATTGTTAAAGCAGAAAATGAAAAAATTGCAGCAATAGATTTTGCCACAGCAGCAGAGACAACCGCAGATGGCGTTAAACGTTCGGCCATTAAACAGGCAGAAGGAGTCAGGCAGGCAAGAATTTTACATGCAGAGGGAGAGGCCGAAGCAATCAGATTGGTAAATGAAGCGGCAGATAAATATTTTATCGGGAATTCCCAACTACTAAAGAGGCTCGAAACAATGCAGGCAGCTCTGGAGAACAACTCGAAGATTATTGTTCCGGCAAATCAGCAGCTCGTAAATATTATCGGTGATATGGCAGGCATGTTACCTCAGAAAAACAATTCTGGGGGAATTATGGAAATGACAACAAAATAGAATCCTTTTTAATATGTGATTGTCCTTGATAATGTGAGTGCTTTTTTATCTTCTAATAAATTCATTAGCAACTCCATTATTTCATCCCCCAGGATGGAATTTTAACTGAGATTTTTTTTATAACATCTTCTTCTTTTATGTTGGCGGCTTTCAAAAAACTTCCATTGAGATTGTATCTTTGAATTTATCTCAAGCTCTCTGTTTGTTTCCACCTTTTCAATTTTATTTTTTACGAATACTTTATTTACTTCATGTATCAGTATTGCATTTATACCTTTATTCTGCATTTCAGGTCTAACTGCAGTAAGATACAGATCCGCCTTTTTACTGCCTTTCATCGCTCTTAAGATCCGGATAAAACCAAATGGAAATAACCTGCCCTTGCTTTTCAGGAGAGCATCAGATAAAGATGGCATAGTAATTCCAAATGCCACAACTTTATTATCGCTGTTTAGAACAACAGGAACATACTCCGGTATAATATAACTGAAATATTGTTTTACATACATGTCAATCTGCTTTTCTGAAAGTTCAACAAAACCATATAGATCTTTGTAGCCTTCGTTAAGCAGGGAAAATATTTCTTTAGCGTATGGAAGCAGTTCTTTAGCCTTCTTAACTCTCAGTACTGTAAGATTGTTTCTCGTCAGCGCTATTTGAGCTATCCTTTGAACCGTCTTATTTACTTCTGAGTTCATTGTAACTTCATATTCGACCCAGTCAGCCTCTTTTACATATCCCGATTTTTCGATGTGTTCAGCATAATATGGGAAATTATATATTGCTCCCAAAGTACCTGTTTCTTCAAAACCCTCAATTAGTGTTCCTTCACCATCCATATCCGTAAAGCCTAAAGGTCCATGAATACTATCCATACCTTGTGACTTTGCCCAGTCTTCAGCTGCAGATAAGAGTGCCGAAGGTACTTCCTGATCGTCTATAAAGTCAAACCATCCAAAGCGTGCAGATTTAGCATTCCACTTTTCATTATACTTCGTGTTAATAATGCCGGCTATTCTTCCAACAATTTTCCCATTCTTTAAAGCTAGCCAGTATTTAGAACTGCAGAAATCGAAGGCTGGATTTTTATCTCTTCTTAGGGAGAAAAGCTCTTCTGAACGGATTGGGGGAACCCAAAACTTATTGTCCTTATATAATCTATATTGAAAAGATACAAATTGTTTTAGATCGTGCAAACTATTAACCTCTTTAAGCTCGATTTGAGTACCCATATGCTTAAGATATCCTTATTTTTCTGGTTTTGTAGAAATTCCGGTTTTCAATGAATCAATGCAAAGATAACAACTATCTCACTTAAAATAAATCACCATACTATTTTAGCAGCAAGTTTTCTAATAATAAACGGACCTTACATTGTTATATCCATGTAAAAGTTTAAATATATACTGCATTGGAATAGGCCCGCAGCTCGGATGGCAGAAGTCCAGTAGTTCAGATAAGGACAGTCTGATGTATGACGCAGCCATAAGATTTAGAATCTCGGATGACTCTTAGGTGCAGGTGTTAAAATTCCCGCAAGTCAGAGGTTCAATATTACTGCTGATATTAGCTAATTTTTTTCTGAAGTATGATTTTGGGAAACTGGTGCGCACTGTAAACAGAGGTGATCTTATCAGGTATTTCTTTGTAATTACAATATTTAATTATCTTAACCGGCATTATTTAGGTTTTCCGGTTTATTAAGAACGATCTTAACAGCAATACATTCAAATTGTACTCTGTTAAATTGATAGTTTATAATGCTTCGCTTAATCACTCTCCACCCGTCTTTTTCAAAAATACCCTTGCCTGAGATTGCTTCAACAACTTCGGGTGAATTATCCAGAAGTGCGGTAAGTTCTTTGTTCTGTGAAAGAATTATATGCTTAGCGTGATTTTCACTTATTATTGTAATTGGCTCTATAGTAAGGTTGGACAGACTCCGGACATTAACAGACTGGGTAGCCGTACGGCTCTCTAACTGGATCATTCTTACCCTTGCTTCCGAACCAGCTAGACTTTTTGATGAACTAACCATGTCTAAAAGATAATTCCTTACAGTATCCAGATCATTTATATGGCTAAGCTGGTCCTGATCAATATTCATAAGAGCTCTTGCAAGCGTAGAAACCTCCTTTAAGTAATGATTCCTCTGATTATCAGGCACAAGATACATAATAATAATATGAACGGGATTTTGATCAGGTGCGCCATATTCAATTCCCTTTGGGCTCCAGCCAATAGAACATATAAGATCATTATCATATGGTACGCGTGCATGCGGACATGCAAATCCCTTCCCTAGGCCTGTTAGAGCACTGTTCTCACGTGCCAGGGCCAAATCTGAAACATCCGTCCCTGTTGGGACAGATGGTATCGCCTCAATGATGTGGGCAAGGAATTGCAGGCAATGGAATTTATCATTATCCGGCAGTTCAATCAGCCGTCCTTCCTTTAGAGCATCTAATATGCTATCCATATTTATTCGCCTCCAAATTTTTTATAAAACCATGTCTTTATAAGATGTGTTAATATTGAATACGTTAAAAGGAAAGCGGCAATCCACAACCAATAAATTAAGGGTAGCGAAACAAGCCCCAGAGATACGCCAAAGGATGAATATGGAAGCCACACACCAATAGCCATTATTATTAGTGTAGTAAAAACCATTGGCAGTGAGGCCATGCTTTGAAAAAATGGTATTTTACGTGTCCTGATTATATGTACAATTAAAGTTTGCGTCAAAAGAGACTCTACAAACCAGCCTGTCTGGAATAAATGCTCTAAAAAAACTTTGTGACCCCCGGTTACAGAAGGATTAAGAAACTCCTTGCATCCGAAGAAAAACCACATCAAAGCGAATGTCGCATAATCAAATATTGAACTGATAGGCCCAATATATACCATAAAACTTTTAATATTGCCGATATTCCATTTAAGAGGTTTTACAAGAAGGTCCTTATCAACATTATCTGTAGGAATACCAGTCTGGGAAAAATCATATAACAAATTATTTGTCAGGATTTGTACCGGGATCATTGGTAGGAAGGGCAGAAGATAACTTGCGCCTATGACACTGAACATATTCCCGAAGTTTGAACTGGCGCTCATTCTTATATATTTCAATATGTTTGCAAATACTTTACGCCCTTCCTTAATGCCCGCTTCCAGGACCATTAAACTTTTTTCCAAAAGTACAATGTCGGCTGCTTCTTTAGCGACATCGGCACCGCTATCTACAGAAATACCGACATCGGCTGCACGAAGCGATAGAGAATCGTTTATTCCATCTCCCATATAACCTACCACATGACCAGCCTGGCGCAAATTTTGAATAACCTGTTCTTTTTGAGAAGGTGAAAGTTTTGCAAATACGTCTGCTTCTTCAACAACTTTTGCAAAATCTTCCTTTGACAAATGGTTTAATTCTTCGCCGGTGCAAATTCGATCTATTACAAGTCCGACATCCCGGCAAACCTTTTTTGTAACAAGTGAATTATCGCCGGTCAGAATTTTTATTTTTACCCCCGCATTTTTAAGTGCTGCAATTGCCTGCACAGCTGAATCTTTCGGCGGATCAAAAAATGCTATATATCCTAGTAAGATCATATCCTTCTCATCTTCGATGCTAAAGGTTTCCATATCTGATGGAAATTTACGGTAAGCTATACCTAAGACACGGTAACCATCACTGTTTAGCTTCTCGACTTCTTCATTCAGGTCAAATTGAATAACATCAAGTAAAGGATAGACCTCATCTTCTATCTGATAGCGGTTGCAGACTGAGTATATTTCCTCAACTGCTCCCTTGGAGATTAAAACATTTTCTCCCTCATATTCGACTACAACTGACATTCTCCGTCTCTGGAAATCAAATGGCAGTTCATCGACCAGCCGGCACTTTTCTCCAACATTAAGCTCTATATTTGCAAGTACCGCACGGTCTATTAAATTCCTTAATCCAGTCTGATAAAAGCTGTTTAGATATGCATATTGCAGCACTTCAGTGCTATTTTTACCTGTAATATCCACATGACGTTCAAGTACTACATGATCCTGCGTGAGCGTACCTGTTTTATCTGTGCAGAGAATATCTATTGCACCGAAATTCTGAATTGAGGTGAGGTGTTTTACTATAACCTTCTTTTTCGACATGGTAAGTGCCCCTTTTGCCAGGTTTACCGTTACGATCATTGGAAGCATCTCAGGTGTAAGCCCAACTGCAATAGAAAGCCCGAAGAGAAGCGCCTCAATCCAATTCCCTTTCGTAATACCTACGATCATAAAAACAGCGAAGACCATAATGCTCATAAAGCGGATCATCAGCCATGTGAAAGACTTTACTCCTATATCGAAACTGGTCTCACTGCGTTTTTCTGTAAGACGTTCAGAGATTGAACCAAAAAAAGTCCTTGTCGATGTATTAACCACCATTCCCCGGGCCGTACCGCTTAGAACATTACTACCCTGAAAACATGCATTGGCCAGCTCAAAAACAAATCCATCGCTTAATTTGCATGTTTTAGCATTTTTTTCCAGTGGCATTGATTCACCGGTCAGAACAGACTGACTAACAAAAAAATCCTTTGCGTAAATTAAACGCAGATCTGCCGGAATAATTGATCCTGCACTAAGTAAAACAATATCTCCCGGTACAATTTCAGAAATGGGTATTTCGGTTTCTGCATCATCTCTTAGAACAACTGGATGCGATTGAACTCTTTTCCCAAGCGCTTCAACTGCATGTGTCGATCGGCGATCGAGTATAAAGGACAACCCTACGCTAAGAAAGATCATACAACCGACTATTATCGCAGATTTATACTCTCCGATCATACCTGAAATAACTGCGATTAAAAGAAGCTGAACAACAAGCGGACTGCGCAGCCTGTTTATTATATCTTCCCCGATACCAATGGATTTTGTATGGGCAAGTTCGTTCCGGCCATATTCTTTCAGCTTCTCTTCAGCATCGGCACGATAAAGGCCGGATAAACTGCTCCCAAGACGTTTAACAGCCTCAGGTACTTCTAACTGGCATATCTCTATTAATAGACGCTCATCCTCTGAAGTCTGGTGTGGTTTCTTTGCTTCCTTTGTAAATACAGAAGGCGCTATCTTAGGGAATATTGACCGTGCCATTTATCTTCTCATTTTAATATTTATTAAGGAAGGGCTTTTGCCGGGGGAATTTAGTTTGTTGATCTGGTTCAATAATAATAAAAGCCCGGCTCCATTGAATATATCTAATTTGAGAACTCATCTTCCCACCGAGTTGATTTTAACAGTAGATACAGGAATATTCATTCATTACAAATACGCCAATTATTAAACTGTTAATTAACTGGATATACCTGTGATCTCTTAGAAAAGATAAATATTTCGTCGCTGTTATGCAATCAATAGCCTCTTCTGGCTCCTGTGCAATATAGCCGTAAGGGTCCATCGGCAGGGCTAATAATTCTACTTTAACTTTGGGGTTTCCACTCTGGATGAACATTAAAAGAGAAGAAAAAATAAAAATAATATAAAAATGAACTCCGAACGATAATTTGCATTGGATTTGACTAAAAATAACCGTATATAGTAGTACCGGAATTAGTCCGGAATTAATTTTACTTTTAAAGGGTTCTATTGTGAGTACTAAATTATTTGTAGGTTCATTACCATGGTCAATTAATGACCAGTCTTTGGAAGAAGCATTTCAGAAATATGGAACAGTCGTTTCTGCAAAAGTTATAACAGACCGCGCGACCGGAAGGTCAAAGGGATTTGCTTTCGTTGAAATGAGTAGCGCCAATGAAGCTAAAGATGCTATGAGAGAATTGAACAATTCTCAGTTAAACGGAAGAAATATTGTTGTAAATGAAGCTAATGCACGCAGTTAATATAAATATTTGTTTCTAAGTTCTAAAGAGCGCTTTTATTAGGCGCTCTTCTATTTTTAAATAGAATGACCCTTTCTTTATTCTACATCATTTTGTCTACGGACAGAAGTTGATCCTGAACAGTATTTCCATCCCGCTTTTTTCATGTAAAATCAAAGGACTCTCTTTTATTAGGTAATTGATAAAGTTATTTATATATTTGTATTAAGCTTCTACAGGATTCTTAGAGGGAAAATGAGAATCGCGGAAGTGTTGTATTAATTAAATTTATAATTAGTTTTACCATTATTTTCCTGAATCGATCTGCTTCCATTATGGGATCATCTCTCAACTGCCTGTCTGCTTCGGTTTATTTCCAGGTTTTGTGAATTTATTGTTCAGAACGAACCATTTATTATCATAAAAGAGAAATTAGTTAAATGAATACAACAGGAACCATGCATGTAAGTGCATTGGTTCAGTTCAATTATTATATACAATCAATAATCAGAAATTTAAAAAGGAAAATTCAAGTTGATATCATTTGACAACTTAAACCTCATTGAACAAGTAAAAAGAGCAATTAAAGTCGAAGGCTATACTACCCCGACGCCAATACAAGAACAAGCCATTCCAGTCATACTTAAAGGACAGGATCTATTGGGATGTGCTCAGACAGGTACAGGAAAAACAGCCGCTTTTGCTATTCCAATTTTGCAGATGCTCTATGCAGAAAATCGTTCGGGATCTGCTAAAAGGCAAATAAAATCCTTAATACTCACGCCGACCAGGGAACTGGCTATACAGATTGGAGAAAGTATAAGTGCATATGGAAAATATACAGGATTGCGTAATACTGTTGTTTTTGGAGGAGTATCACAAAAACTCCAGATTGATGCCTTAAAAACCGGGGTGGATATTCTTGTAGCAACACCCGGAAGACTGCTTGATCTTATTAATCAGAGATTTATAAACCTTCAAAATGTTAAATATTTTGTCCTGGACGAAGCCGACCGCATGCTGGACATGGGTTTTATACACGATGTAAATAAAATAATTTCGAAGCTTCCCGCTAAAAGACAAAGCTTGTTCTTTTCAGCAACAATGCCTCCGGAAATTAAACGCCTCAGCAATACTATACTGACCAACCCTTCTTTTGTTGCTGTAACTCCTGTCTCATCGACAGTTGATATTATTAAGCAGGAAGTCTATTTCGTTGATAAAACAAAAAAAAGATCATTATTAATACATTTGCTAAAAGGCGGTTCCATTGATACAGCACTTGTTTTTACTAGAACAAAACATGGCGCTGATAAAGTTGCTAGGGACCTGGTTAAGGCCGGAATAGTTGCCGAAGCTATACATGGCAACAAATCTCAAACTGCAAGACAGCGGGCACTCTCTAACTTCAAAGCCAAATCAACACGAGTTCTAGTAGCAACTGACATTGCTGCCAGGGGAATTGATATTAATAATCTTTCTTACGTAATTAACTTTGAAATGTCCAATGTCCCTGAAACTTATGTCCATAGGATCGGAAGAACAGGAAGGGCCGGGACAAAAGGAGTCGCAATATCATTTTGTGACAAAGAGGAAAAGGTATATCTCAAAGGTATAAATAAACTGATCTCAAAAGACATTCCAGTGATTAAAGAACATCCATTCGCTGTTGCTGGTGACTGCTTGCGATAAATAGAGAAAAGAGGGAATGGATC
>JAUZPB010000154.1 GCA_030706145.1 Bacteroidota bacterium | reverse complement strand
TTGCCAGAAACACTTAAGAAGCGGGAACTTGCTCCCAGGATTAGAAAGGATCTGGAACAAATCGTGTTCAGAGAAAAATTTGGTCAGCCAATTGCTCAGGAAGACATAGAGCATTGAACTTTGTCCGAGATTTTTTTATTAAAATTTATTGATTTCTCGAAAACATTAGTTCATCAACAAAAAGAAAAAGAAATAGGAGAAAAATGCAGCTGGAAAAAGAAATACAGCAAACAAAATCTCTGAATAACCATCAGAAAGCAATTCTAAACATTATTTTTACCAATAGCTGGTTATCGCAAAGATTATCATTAATATTTAAGCCATATGACTTGACTCAGCAGCAATACAACCTGCTACGAATCCTAAGGGGGCAATATCCAAATCCAGCAACAGTTAAGCTTCTTAAAGACAGGATGCTTGATAAGATGTCGGATGTTTCCAGGCTTGTTGAAAAGCTCAGGATAAAGGGATTTGTTGAACGAAATATTTGTCCAAAGAACAGAAGAAACGTTGATGTTTGCATTACAGAAAAAGGGCTCGAACTATTAGCAAAAATGGACAGACATGAAAAGGATATGGAAAATATCCTCTCAAAACTAAATGAAGAAGAACTAATACAATTAAATATCCTTTTTGATAAGCTGCGAGGTTAAATCTTTTTACACTAATTATTTTAAGAATCCCGTTTTCACGGGATTTTTCCTAATCTCTCCAAATTTATCCCTAAAAAATAAAAAAGCCTCAAAAACTACTTATCTTTTAGAAATATTTTACGATAATAAGCCAAAATTGTGAATTACTCTAAGAACTAAAGCTTCGAATGCCATAATTCTACAATTACTCTGGGCTTTCGTAAAATATGACTGACTATGTTTAGGCTAAAATTTCTATTTATTACTCTCTTTATATTATTTTCTTTTTTAGCAGCTATTCATGCCCAGCAAAAAACAATAATTTGTCAGCAAGAAAACAGTAAGTTAGAAAATAATTTAGTTTTCCCAATGATTCCCACGACTGGCACATTCAAAATCCTTGTAGTTTACTGCAAGTTTGCAGACGATAATTTTGATTTTAGCCCCTTTACCGATCTTTGGCCCTCTACGCTAAATACATTACCAGAATGGACTAGCAAGACAATTTCAAAGGCAGTTATGAGTAAGTACCCCGACCCAAGTATAAGTGGTTACTTTTCAGAGATGTCAGGCGGAAAGCTAAATATGATTGGCGATGTATGTCCAGTATTATACATTCCGAAACACGAGGAGAGCTATTATTACAACAGTAATGGCAAAAATGTAAGTTTCCTAGCAAAAGAAGTTTTAGACGGGATTGATCCATATGTGAATTTTTCCGATTACGACAACAACAAAGATGGTATTGTCGATATGATCGCGATATGTTTTAGGAGTGTAAAGGATTTTGGTAAATTAGATTACCGCTGGGGCAGATATCAAGGAACGGCTTCGATGACAGGCAGTTATACAAAATTCGACAATTCAGATACAGATGCATTAAGCGGAAGTTCCGAGCTGGTAAAAGATGGAGTTAGAATAAGGGCAGGTTTTGGAGGTTCAGGTACAATTCAGAATAATATATATGATCCAGAAGGTCAGCTTCCTATAATAAACCATGAGATTGGTCACTATTTTTTTGGCTATGCTTTCAATGGTAATCTACATCTTGATGGTATTCATCATCATGGTTTAATGGATACGAATGGTGGGGGTGGAGTAATGAATGCATATGAAAGAGAACTCCTAGGCTGGGTAACCCCCAAAGTAATAAGTACAGATCAGAAGGATATTATAATAAAGGATGCTCTTTTGGACAAGGATATTTATAAAATCCATTCCTCCAGAGGGGATTATTACATTGAGAACCATGAAGGGAAAAGCTATTATGAAAGCTCATGGAAATATTACAATGGCGGGCCGTTAATGTCACCAGGGAAAGGCATATTAGTGACAAAAATCAACAAAAACAGCAGTTCAAAATTTGTTGACATAAAATCAGCTGCTGGTAACTGGAACTGGAAGTGCAAGGATGGATATTACCTTTTCCCCTTTGAAAAAGAATCCTCAAATCCTACGGGAGGTTATGATGAGCTTAATTTAACTGGAGTACAGACTACCTCTGGTATAAAAAGCCATCCGGATTATCTTGGCTCCCAGAAAGATTACTTTACACTTGGATACAATCAGGTTTTCTCCTCCTGGAGCAATCCTTGTGTAGATAATGATGCCATTTTTACGATGGAGCTAAAGGAGATGCAGCAGATGGATATAAAACTAGATTTTTACTTTCTTAATATTTTGTCAGGAAGTCCATCAAAGCCGCAGGATCTTAGTATAAGTAAGGGAAAGAACAACCACCCAGTTCTTTCCTGGAAATCAAATTCAGAGACTGATGTAACTCTAGGGGGGTCCTACAGGATTTACAAATCGTATAAGGATGACACATCGTCAGCCTCATACCATTTAATTGGTACAGTCAATCATGATCCTGCAACATCCTCTCAGA
Organism: Bacteroidota bacterium; assembly: GCA_030706145.1. Classification (GTDB taxonomy): domain Bacteria; phylum Bacteroidota; class Ignavibacteria; order Ignavibacteriales; family SURF-24; genus JAUZPB01. Next base: position 7,023 of record JAUZPB010000154.1, on the reverse strand, counting down.
CTTTTGAAGATGTATCTGAGGATCTGAATTTAGGGGCCAATTCCACCACTGGAACAAGCAAGTTCTACTACAAGATTTCGGTAATCGATAGGTCTATGCTCGAATCTGTTATGTCGGAAGCTGTAGTTTTGGAAGACAGCTCCAGTTCACACCAGATTTCTTTAGAAGGAGATAGATCAGTAATAAAGACAAACAAACTTCTAAATAACTACCCAAATCCATTTAATCCATCTACACAAATTACATATCAGCTCTCAAGAGGCGGATACGTAAAGCTTGAAGTTTTTGACATTCTTGGTAACAAAGTAGCAGAGTTAGTAAATGAGGAACAAAAGGAAGGTTCTCACATTGTAAATTTTGATGGGAGCAGCAATCCAAGTGGAATTTATATCTACAGAATTCAATGCGAAGGTTATCAGGAAAGCAAAAAGATGACACTTCTAAGATAAAAATAATCCTGCCATATTATTTACGACCACATTTTCAGATAAAAAAGAGACAACTGGCCCTTTAAAAAAATATTTTTTATTTTACTTTGGATTTGTTAATTAATTCATAGTTTATACAAAATATGAAATAGTGTAATATCTAATTTTACTGATGACATAAGTATTTATTTTTATTATATTTGTTCCACTTTTATAAATTGCCAAAATATTATCAATATGAGCCCAAAGGCTCTCTAGTGTGAGTAAATAACAGATTCATTAATATAAAGATAAAAAGAATAATCAAGAGTAATTCAGATTGGGTAATTGCTGTCTTAAGTTAAATTTAAGGTGGAGGAAAGTCCGAACTCCGTAGAACAAAGTGCCGGATAATGACCGGGGGCTGTAAGGGCAACCTTCCAGCTAAGGAAAGTGCCACAGAAAAGATACCGTCCCGATTTTATCGGGATAAGGGTGAAAAGGCAGGGTAAGAGCCTACCGCTCCGGTAGTAATATCGGGGGTCCTTAAAGAAGGATCATTTTTGGCAGAAATGCCATAAAATGACATGGTAAACCCCACTTGGAGCAAGATCAAATAGGGAAAGCGTTCCCGGTATATTTGCCCTACTGGGCATAAATTTCTTTAGTTTGGGCATAAAGCTCAAGACTAAACTATAGAACTGGGAGCAGAATTGTTCGTTCTGAATGCTTTCCGGGTAGATCGCTTGAGTTCCAGAGCAATCTGGGACCTAGATAAATAATTACCTATCGGCCCTTTTTAGGGCTGATATACAGAATTCGGCTTATAGATCTGAATACTCAAGTTCTTTTTATTTTGTTGTCTGGAATAATCAAAATGTTAAAAAAGCGTTGGAAACTTAGAGACAAAGCTGATGAACATAATATCAAGTCTTTAGCCGAATCATTAAATATCTCTGCTATTTTGGCAAGCTTATTGGTTCAAAGGAACATAAAAAACTATCATCAGGCAAAAGCCTTCTTTCGCCCTACAATTGAGGATCTCCATGATCCTTATCTTATGAATGGCATGCAGGAGGCATCCTTAAGGCTGATTAAGGCAATTACTTCCAACGAACTGATCACAATTCATGGCGATTATGATGTTGATGGTACATGTGCAGCGGCTTTAATGTATCTTTTTCTGAAGGAATTAGGAGCTACTGCAGAGATTTACATTCCAAATCGCCTTACTGAAGGCTATGGTCTTTCAAAGAGCGGCATAGAATTCATAAAAAGCAAAGGCACCTCACTAATTATAACTGTTGACTGTGGAATAACGGCAGTTGAAGAGACAGCTTTGGCAAAATCGCTTGGTATGGAAATGATCATATGTGACCATCACCAACCTGGGAGCGTTATTCCAGAGGCTTTTGCAGTCTTAGATCCACTAAAACCAGGTTGTAACTATCCGTTCAAATACCTCTCAGGGGCTGGTGTAGCATTTAAGCTGGCACAAGCAGTATGTGAGAGAATTGGAAAAAGGAAGCTCCCACTTAAATATCTGGATCTAGTAGCAATTGCCGGAGCAGCTGATATTGTAGCTCTTGAAGATGAGAACAGGGTTTTGGTGAGGAAGGGGTTAGAACTAGTAAATACTTCGCCAAGGCCTGGCATTGCAGCTCTTATAAGGAGTGCCGGTATGGAGCCTGGAAATCTAACGGCAGGGCATGTTGTTTTTACTATTGCACCAAGAATCAATGCAGTTGGGAGAATGGGAGATGCAATTCGTGCAGTTGATCTTTTTATCACAGAAGATGCATCTGAAGCAGCAAGACTTGCACAGGTACTGGAGGGAGAAAATTACGAAAGGCGAAAGATCGATGAGCTAACTTATTCTCATGCTATTGACCTTGTAGAAAATTCAGTCGATCTGGATGAAGATCTTGCCATAGTGCTGCACGAAGAAAATTGGCATCCAGGAGTAATTGGGATTGTTGCCTCACGTCTGGTAGAGAAATACTATCGTCCGACTGTTATGCTTACAACTGTAGATGGTGTAGCAAAAGGATCAGCAAGAAGCATAGCTGGTTTTAACATATATGAAGCTCTCAAACAGTGTGAAGGAGTGCTTTTGCAATATGGGGGTCACGAAGCTGCAGCAGGGCTAGCCCTCGAATTAGAAAAAATTCCTGAATTTAAGGAAAGGTTCAATCAAATTGTTAAAAATTCAGTTAAATCAGAAGATGTATCCCCTGAAATTCTCATTGACACAGAAATAGATCTTTCGGATCTTACGCCAAAATTTATAAGAATACTGGAGGAGTTTGCACCATTTGGTCCGCAGAATATGCGCCCGGTTTTTTTGATTAAAAATGTTCAAGTAACTAATACACCGCGCATTGTTGGCAGTAATCATATAATTCTTGCGATTAAACAGGATGGTTGCGACAGAGTTTTTGATGCAATTGGTTTTAACCTTGGCTATTTCGCTTCACAGATTGATAAAGATAAGAATTTAGTTGATATTGTATTTACAATTGAAAAGACGGTACGAGATGGAAGAAGTTTTCCACAACTGAGAATTAAAGATATGCGGGTTAATCCAATAGATGCAATAAAAGAAGAAGAAAATTTATATAATAAATAAAAGTAAGAAATAAAATAGGAGTAATATTAATGTCAGGTCATTCAAAATGGGCAACAATTAAGAGGAAAAAAGGGGCCTTAGATGCAAAGAGAGGAAAACTCTTCACAAAGTTAATCAAAGAATTAACCATTGCCGCCCGTGATGGAGGCAGTGACCCATCAGGAAACCCACGTCTGAGATTAGCAATTGATAACGCAAAATCAGCAAACATGCCAGCAGATAACATAGAAAGAGCGATAAAAAAGGCAGCCGGAGAACTCGAAGGTGCAACATATGTTGAAGTCACATATGAAGGTTATGCACCAGCAGGGATAGCAGTAATGGTTGAAGCTGTAACAGATAACAAAAATAGGACTGTTGCTGAAGTACGCCACCTCTTCAGTAAAGGTGGGGGTAATATGGGTGAATCTGGCTCTGTTTCATGGATGTTTGACAGGAAAGGCGTAATTACAATTGAAAAGCAGGGAAAATCAGAAGACGATATGATGGAGATTGTACTTGATGCAGGTGCTGATGATCTTCAGACCGAAGATGAATATTATACAATACAGACCTCCATTGAGGCTTTTGAACCTGTAAGAAGAACAATACTTGATAAGGGCTTAACAGTTGAAAACGCTTCAATTCAATGGGTTGCAAAAAACATGGTCAATGTTGCAGGTGAAGATGCTGAAAAAATCATGAAGCTTATTGATAATCTTGAAGATAATGATGATGTTCAAAATGTTTACACAAATGCAGACATTGATGAAAGTGCAATAGCCTAAAAAGAATTAAGGGCCCGGAATTTTATTTTTCGAAAATAAAATTCCGGGATTCAATTTAATAAAAGATACAAATATGATTATTCTTGGAGTCGACCCTGGGACAATAGTTACTGGAGTCGGAATTGTTAAGCAATATAAAAATTCTCTTTCCTATGTAGTTCAGGGTTCGATAAAACTTCCATCATGCAAAACACTTCCATTAAAGCTTGAAATGATATATGAAGAAATAGACAGATATATTAAGCTTTATAAACCAGATGAATTTGCTATAGAGACGGCTTTTTATGGGAAAAACGTACAATCAGCTCTAAAGATTGGTTATGCCCGCGGGGTGGCTATGCTTGCTGCTGTTCACAATGGACTACCAGTAAACGAATATTCACCCAGAGAGGTAAAGAAATCTGTTGTAGGTAATGGTGCCGCATCGAAAAAGCAGGTACAATACATGGTAACTCATCTTCTCGGCATTTCTGATGAAAAGATGATATTTGATGAAAGTGATGCTCTTGCTATAGCCATGTGTCATGCCTACAGATTAAAGTCCTTATTTCCAAAGACAAAAAGCTGGAAAGCTTTTATTGAGGCAAATCCGGATCGCATAATACAATAATTATGGGTTAAAAAAATTCACTACTTATTCCGAGTATAAATATGATAGGATATTTAACAGGAAGTATAATATCAAAAAAACCGACACAGGTTCTACTTGATGTAAACGGTGTTGGGTATGTCATTAATATTTCCATTAATACTTTTGAAAGGATTCCGGAGACAGGAGAAAAGGTCTCCCTTCATACATATCTAGCTGTAAGAGAAGACTCACTTACTTTGTTTGGGTTTTCATCCGAACCTGAAAAACAGATGTTCGAACTTTTAATAGGAGTAAACGGTATTGGCCCCAAGCTTGCGCAGAGTGTTCTTTCAGGCATTCAGATCGAGGAGCTAAAACACGCCTTAAAAACGGGTAATTTACTTAGACTCGTAGCCGTGCCAGGTATTGGAAGGAAAACAGCTGAAAGAATGCTTTTAGATTTAAGAGAAAAAGTTGATAATATAACTACTGAGGAGTTTGAAAGCTCTGTTCCATTTAAGATCAAGGATGATGCTATTGCAGCGTTAGCTACATTAGGATACAACCAAAAAATGGCAGAAAGGGTCATTAGAGACATTTTGCTTACAACTCCCACAATAAAATTAGAAGAACTGATCAGGCAGGCACTTAGTCAGCTAAATAAATAATAAATAGAGTATATTTATGAATAAGTTTATCAGAATCTTTTTGGGAATGATAAGCGCAGGATTAATTGTACTTATTGTTGGCCTATATTATTTGACTGAGAACGTACTTCCATATTCGCCAATAAAACCTTCCCGGCTTAAACATAGCCGAATAATCAATTCGTCAAATATTGAACAGTTCGATATTATTGTTGAAGATTCAATTAAACTAAAAGGGCTTTTCATACACTCTACAGCAGGGCAAAATACAAAACCCTTAGGGACTGTAATACTGCTTCATGGAAGCAGTAATTCAATGGAATCGCAGTATGACTTAGCACAGGTTTTGTCAAAAAATGGTTTTAATGCAATTGTATTTGATCTAAGAGCACAAGGAGAAAGTGGCGGGACATACTGTACGTTTGGCTTTTATGAAAAATATGATGTCTCCAGATACATAGATGCAGCAATAAAAAAGTATAAGGATGTAGAACCATTTGCTATTATGGGACATTCCCTCGGAGGAGCAATTGCAATACAAGCAATGGCAATTGATAAAAGAATCAAATGTGGGATTATCTCCAGTACATTTACTTCATTAAAAGAAGTTACATATGAGTATATGAAAAGATATACAGGAATCCCATTTAAGTTTATATCTGACAGATCTTTGAAAAATTCAGAAAGGATTGCAAGATTCCCCGTACAGATGGTCTCACCAGAGGAATATGCAAAAAAAGTATACCAACCGACTCTTCTTATTCATGGTACGATGGATAAAAACATTCCAATTATCCATGGCAAGAGAATATTTTCAAATCTAAATTCAAAGGAAAAGCAGTGGTATGCAGTCAAAGGCGCCGATCATAATAACCTATGGACTATAGGAGGAATAGGATATCAGGAAAGAATAATCAAGTTTCTAAAAGATAATATTTAAAATATGATAGAAAATAAAAAGTAAGATCATATAAAAAAAAGAATTACAAGTAATAAGAATTGGTTCTTTCCCCTTTGTATCTCACACATACAGAAATATAATACCGGTCTAGAAGGCATAGTGCCGCAAAATTTGAATGAGAAAGAACCAATCATAAAAATTCAGTCACCTAAAAATTTCTTACTTAAAGTTACTTACCTAAAAATTAGTCACAAAAAAAATCAGTTAAGCTTTACAGTCTTTTCAATTGCCCTTAAGAATGAATCATCTTTTACAAGGCAAAGCACTTTCTGAACATCATCATAAATAATCCTGTCATTTTCAAGAGGAGGAACTACTTCCCTAATAAGATCATATGCTATCTGAGTTCCTTTACCGCATTTAAGAGGTTTATGGAATTCAAGAGCTTGTGCAGCAGTCATAAGCTCAATGGCAAGAACAGATTGAAGATTCTGCATAACTCTGTAGGACTTTTGAGCAGCGATGGATCCCATCGAGTTATGGTCCTCCTGATTTGCAGACGTAGGTATAGAATCAACACTAGCAGGGTGAGCAAGCACCTTGTTTTCTGAGACCAAGCTAGCAGCTGTATATTGTGCAATCATAAGTCCGGAATTCAGACCGCCATTATGAGCCAAGAATCTTGGCAGTCCACTTAAAGCACCATTGACCATTCGTTCAATTCTTCTTTCAGAAACATTTGCAAGTTCAGAAAGAGCAATAGCCATAAAATCCATAGCAAGAGCCATTGGCTGGCCATGGAAGTTACCCCCTTCAATATGTTCTTGAGTTTCAGGGAAAATAATAGGATTATCATTAGCTGAATTAATTTCTATTTGAACGCGTGAACATACATAATTAATAGCATCTCTTGAGGCGCCATGAATCTGTGGAATGCATCTTAAGGAATAAGCATCCTGGACTCTTAAATCCCCAGTAATATGTGAGCGGCGTATCTCACTGTCTTTAATTAGGGCCAACATATTCTCAGCTGTTTCAATCTGTCCAGGATATGGGCGCAATTTATGCAATTTTAAGTCATAAGCCTTATCAGTAGCCCTA
>JAUZPB010000153.1 GCA_030706145.1 Bacteroidota bacterium | reverse complement strand
TAGATAACATCGTTGAAGTATATCTGCTTTTAAAGCCCATTCGAAATTCTTCGGGTAAAATAATTGACTTTGTTTATGAATATGCAAATGTAGCCGCATTAAAGTTCGTTGGAATTAATAAAAATGAAATAGTAGGCAAGAGAATGCTTGAGCTTTTTCCATCGCATAAAAATTCTGGACTCTTTGAAAAATACATTAAGGTGGCTGAATCCGGTACACCTTTACGACTTAATTCATATAAGTATGAAGGGGTCTTTATTGACCGTCCTCTTAATGGAATATTTGATATTTCTGCCTCAAAGCTTGATGACAGAATCGCCATTACATGGCATGATGTTACAAACTATAATGAGGCAATTAACAGACTTACAAAGCAGAAAACACATTCTGAAATTCTTTCTGAGCTTACAAGCAAACTTTCTGAAGCTGCATTTGATTATAAGAGTGTTCTTAATATTATTGCAAAAAAAACAGCTACACTTATCAAAGACTATTGTATAATAGGTCTTGTATCGGAAGAAAGTGATTATGTTGAATGCGCAGCATTATACCATAAAGATCATGAAAAACAAATCTTATTAAATGACATCTTAACGACCTTCCCTCTGAAAAAAAATGAAGGCCTGCTTGAGCCCGTAATTCAAAAAAGAGAAACGTTATTTATTCCTTTTGTTGATCAGACAGAAATCAAGAAAAAATTGCCTAAAGGATATCATGATTACTTGGATAAAAATGGCCTGTATAGTCTGCTAATTGTTCCTTTAAAAGTTCATAACAAAGTAATTGGAGTTATAACTCTTCAGAGGGAAGATACTCACGAACCATTTACGCATGACGATATTTTGTTTCTTGAAGAAATAGCCATTAAAGCAGCTCTGTCTATAAATAATGCTTTGCTATATCAAATGGATCTGGAGGAAATAGAGGAAAGGAAAAAAGCTGAAGCGAGCTTAATTGAGGCACATAAGAAACTTGAGGAATCAAATAAAGAGCTGCAATCATTCGCATATGTGACTTCTCACGATCTGAAAGAACCATTAAGAATGATTTCCGGCTTTATGGATCTGCTATCCAGAAAGTACAAGGGAAAGCTAGATGAACAGGCTGAAATGTACATACACTATGCTGTAGATGGAGCAAAAAGACTAAACAAGATGGTTAGCGATATACTTGAATATTCAAGAGTTGTAACAAGGGGCAAGGATTTTGAAGAAATTGAAAGCAACGGGGTTCTGGAAATTACATTAAAGAACCTGGCAAGAGTAATAGAAGAACGAAGGGCCGATGTGACATTCGATGAGCTACCAAAAGTCAAAGCCGATGGAACACAGCTGGAAAGGATATTTCAGAATCTGATCTCTAATGCAATAAAATTCAACGAAAGTACAATTCCAAAGGTGCATATTAGCAGTAAGTCGAATGAACATGAATGGATCTTCTCAGTAAAAGATAATGGAATAGGTATAAATAAGAACCAGCACGAAAGTATCTTTATGCTTTTCAGAAGACTTAATCCGGAGATCTATCCGGGAACCGGTTCGGGCCTTTCAATTACAAAAAGAATAATTGACCGTCATGGCGGACGCATTTGGGTTGAATCGGAAGAAGGGAAGGGCTCAACATTTTTCTTCTCGATACCGCGAGTAAAACAATCCTGATTTCTTCTATTCTATACAACCTTGCTGCTAGTAATATAATCCTTGCTGACTTCAAATGGGTTTAGTGTTTTATACCTACTAAAGGAGACTGTAAAGACAGATCCTTTCCCTTTTTTGCTACGGACACTAATATCTGCATTATTCATTTCGCAATATCTTTTTACAAGTGAAAGCCCCAGTCCATTGCCTTCAAATTTTCTTGTATATCCCTGTTCTTCCTGTGTAAAAGGAGTAAATAAATAAGGCAGATATTCTTTTGCAATACCTATACCTGTGTCGGAAATATTAACAGATAATTTTCCTGTTCCATCTATGAATACATTGATCTTAATTTTTCCACTTGGAGTATATTTTATTGCATTATCAATAAGATTTATGAAAATCTGTTCAATTGAATATTGATCAACTTTCAAAATATACTCATCTTTACTTTCAATTAAGATAAGTTGAAGATTTTTCTTTTGTGCCTTTGACTTAAGTTCACGGTATATTCTCTTAAGTATATTTTCGAAAAGTCTTGTTTCTCTATAGACACACTCATAGCTGCCTGTTTGTAATTCAGCTGTATTTAATATAAGGTCTATAGTTCTGATTATTCTTTCACCGGCTTGTTCAATTGCGTCAAAATAGTCATTCTCCTCAGCATCTTTACTAAGTGGAAAATCCTCTTGTACAAGCTGAATATAATTCAGCATTGTGTTAATGGGAGTTCTGATCTCATGAGACATTTGTGCCAGAAATTCAGTTTTAAGCTTTTCAGACCTTTCAGCTTTCTCTTTTGCAGCTATTATTTCCTTCTCATACATTTTTTTTTCAGTAATATCCCGGACAGATTCAATTGCACCATATAAGTTGCCATTATTATCATATAAAGGGGAAGCCAAACCAGAAACATATGCCCCTTTCCCATTATACAATGAAGGTACAAAGATCTCGGTATAGATCTTATCACCATTTCTTTTAATTACATCATAAAGTTTCTCACTCTGAGTGTCGCTGCTTCCAATCAGATCAATTACAATTGGTCTTCTTTCTCCATAGAATGGGACTGCATATGCATAATTTCCCTTGCCTAAAATATCCTTCTTTTTTACACCTGTCATTTCCTCAAGGGCCCGGTTCCAGGCAATGACCTTTCTTTCCTTATCAATTACAAAAGTTGCATCGGGCAGAAATTCTATTATGTTCTCAAATACCTGATGCACAATTTTTATTTCATTTTCAGCTTTTTTTATATTAGTGATATCGGTGACCATAGCAAAACTGCCAGTGAAATTATGATTATTATCCCAAAGAGTAGCGGCACTGATGTTTGTCCAAATAGTTCTGCCATCCTTATGTTTTAACCTTCTTTCGTATGTTTCATCTATACCCTGCAGCCTGCTTTTATGTTTTAATTCTATATCATCATTGTCCTCAACAAACATAAAGGAGTTATAATTTCGTCCCATCATTTCTTCGGCTGAAAATCCTAATATTTCTGTTAACCGCTTATTAACAAAAACTGTATTATCTTCAGAATCAATTGCCCAAATACCTTCATTAGCATTATTGACAATTCTGCTGTATTTCTCCTTGCTCTCTCGCAATGCTGCGTTTATTTCCTGCTGATCAACGATTGCTTTAGTAAGCTTCAGATTGCTGTAACTGATCCTTGAGATCAGAGAAGAGAGTCTTGTCAGAAAGCTCATTAGAAAATCCAGATGTTCTTTATCGTAGCGTGGTACTCTGCTCACAGCTTTCATATACTCGTCTTTATCAAAACCATACTTTTCAGCCTGAGTTAGAAATGTATTATTATCTATTTCTTCATCTGAATAAAAGAATTGTCCGGTATATATATTTCCTACATGCTTATTGCCAATAATCAAGGGTGTTATCACATCCCATAAATTGTTTTTGCATTTATATACTACGCATTTCCCATTTTCAACGTTGCCCGAAAGGAATAAATCGCTTTCGGTGCAGTTTTTTGCAGACTCAGGATTTACTCTATGGAATTTAGTGCAGATATCTTTCCAACCAGCGGCGGCCAGTACTGTTCCTTTAAGATCAAGAAAAGCAGAACCCATATTAGTAAGATTAGAAAAATCTTCAAGAAGCAGTTGCAGAGATTCAGTATTAAGTATGTTCTTAAGGTCCTCATCTTTAATTTCAATATCGGGCACAAGAATTGAATCAAGCTCTTGTTTTAGCATAGCTTTACTTTTCCGTAGTGCTTCTTCAGTTGTGACCTTTTCAGTAATGTCAGTTATAAATCCTTCGAGAGCTACAACATTTCCTTTGTTGTCATAGACACCGCAGCCCCACTCAAAAACATGTCTCCTTTCTCCGTCGGCTCTTACAATAACATACGAATCCGAAAATTTACGGTGTTCCTGAAGAACTTTCTGCCATTTTGACCATAAAAATTCACGGTATTCTTCGGAAATAATATTATTGAAAGGGATTATTTTGTTATCAATAATATCTTCAGCTTTGTATCCTGTCAGTTCAAAACAGCCTTCACTAATAAATTCCATCGTCCAGTCTTTATCATTTTTGCAGCGGTATACAATTCCTGGTAAGTTGTCAATAAGAGTAGTAAGTTTTCTTTTACTCTCAAGTGTTTCTATTTCTGCGCTTTTTATTTGAGTGATATCCCTGAAAATCCCGACAATGAATTTATCACCATTACTACTTGTAAATAATGATTTCTTTGTGCTGATTATATGAATAATATTATTTGAGTCAGTAATTGTTTCTTCGCTGGTATTATCAACCCCAGATAAAAAGACCTGTTCGTCTTTTTGCCATAAATTATCTGCCTCGTGTTTAGGAAAGAAGTCGTAGTCTGATTTGCTGAGCATTTCTTCTCTGGTATGTTTTACCAAATGGCAAAGAGCGTCATTTACAATGATCCATCTATGCTCCCGGTCCTTTACAAATAAAGGATCGCTTATTATATTTATTATCCCATTGAGTTCTTCAAAAGCAATATTTCTTTCCATTTTCCCTCCTGGAAAGATAATTATAGTTTCCGGCAACAATTTATATGTAAAGTAAATAAATAGAAATGCACTAAATTTTCAAAAAAACTATTTTACTGGATATAGCGAAAAATTCCTAAGACAGATTTTTACATATCGGCAGAAAAAAATATCAGGCAGAAAAAAATATCCAGAAATTAATTGATATTAAAAATCAAAATTAATAACTTAATGTCGTCCTTATAATCCTCTATAACAGACTTAGGGAGCATTTATCGTTAATTTATACCTCATTTGATTAATAGAATCCTGTTTTAATTAACTATTACTCATAACTTTACATTAGAGGTGTACTATGAAGCTCTCGAAATTGATCATTATTACTTTTCTAATTACTGCTGCTTGCTTCGGACAGAACAAATACCAAATTGGCTTAAATGCAGGAATATTTCATCCGGAAGCCTCAAATGAAGGCTTTGGCATATTTGCAGATGGTATATATAACCTTTCTGAACATTTTGATCTGTCACTATCTCTGGGATTTTTGACCTCAACACAAGATGCTGCACATTGGGGACATCCTAGCGAAAAAGCAACTTATTCACAGTTTCCACTTGTATTTGGAGCTAAGTATTATATCTTCAATTATTTTATTACTCCATATTTTGGAATTGAAGCCGGACCCACTTATTGTCATATGGAAAGGTTCAAAGAAATAGTTGAATACCTGCCATCTGAACATTATACAAATATCAAAGTACATACAAATGGATTATCTCATGTTTTCAATTATAATTTTGGTATAAGGGTTTCTGTTCCAAATAATTTAAATTTCTTCATAAATATTAAGATCGATGATGATTCAGATGAGCCGTCATCATATTCCATGATCAATGGGGGATTTAATTTACCTATTCGCTTATAATTTAATAATAAAATATTTACAAATGTAAATAAATCAAGTTTCTTAATACAATGAAATAGGTTATATTTACATAGCTTGTTTAGTATTGTTGATCATCAATTTATTAATAATTTTCTGAGGTGATAATCTGATGAACAGGTCATTGAGTAAAAAATCACAGTTAATAAGTATTATCTTCGCTCTCACATCAGCATTGTTAATTATTTCATGTTCCAAAGGGAATAACATAACAAATGCAATTGACTTTTCTATTAACAATTCGGCAGGAGCAGTTCAACAAAGCTCAGTTCAGCTAAAATATGACTGGGTCTATGGAATGCTAAAAGAAGATGGCACTCTATGGATGTGGGGGAAAAACACTTCCGGTACTTTGGGCAATGGCACCTATACAGACAGTGATGTACCGCAACAAGTATTGAATTTAAAGAAGGTTATTTCATTTGATACGAATTCAGGTTTAGCCGTTGCAGCAGATGAAAACGGAGACGTATGGTTATGGGGAAATGCACTATTCTGGTCAGTAGCGCATAGAGGCATTGCAACACCAGTAAAGATCTCACATCTTGATAATATAAAATCAATAAAAATTGGAGCCCCATTTAATTTATATATGCTAAGAAAAGATGGGAGTTTCTACTACGTAAAGATTGACGATGCTAATCCCTCTCAATATAATCAGCCTGTAAAAAGAAATGATTTAACAAACGTATGTTCCATTTCTGAGGCAATGGCCCTGCTAAACAATGGAACTATTGTCGAAACATATCCAATTACGAGTAGTTTATATGGAGGATATGTATCTGGTTTATCTGATGTTAAGCAAATGCAAAATGTTTATAATAGAAGATCTGTCGTGCTAAAAAATGATGGAACTGTCTGGGCCTGGGGTCAAAATGATATTGGGCAATTAGGAAATGGTACATATGTAAGCAAGGATCATCCTGTTCAAGTTAAGGGACTTTGCGACGTTAAGACTATTTCGGCAAACTATGACTACAACCTTGCATTAAAAAACGACGGTACTGTTTGGTTCTGGGGTTACAGGTATAAAGACAGCAGCGGAGCATTTCATTCAATAAACGTTCCTATAAAATTAGATATTACTGATGTAGTATCAATATCGGCTGGCTGGGAAAATATGCTGATGAAAAGTGATGGCACGCTTTACATATACAATGCTGAAAGTCAGACTATACGACACGCACAATAAATAGTAGAAGTAAAAATATATGGATTCCTGAAACCCCGTTATCAGAATAAACAGTAGTCGGGTAGTGGGAACAACAAATAAATGGGGTTATTTCATAAGTAGATAACTGTGAAAAGACTTACAATAAGCTATAGATTTTCTTTAATGTACTCAGCTTTGTAAATGATTTTCGCAATATTGGATTATGAGATATCCCCATTTTTTTAATAGGCAAATAGCGGGTGATTTATAATAATGATATTGGTTTTATTGTTCACAGAACAAATATCCAGAACCCGTTCCCTGAACATATACTAAATAATCGTGTCCAACAGTCATATTTACATTAATAGTATAAACAGTTTTTCCTGGAGCAAAATAGTCATAGTATTCTTCACCAGTTGTAAGATCAAGATATCCCATCCGGACATAACTGCTTTGAACCTGGTTAAAGCTGGTGGAAAGGATCATAATAGAATTATCAAAAGATCTATTGCTATGGGGCAAGAGCATTCGTTGAAAAAATAATTGCTGATGTTTAACCTGATCTCAAATGCCATTAAATTCATAGCAAAGGATGTAAAACCCTGCATTGAAATTAAGGGGAAGAAAAAAGAAGTAACAGTACTATATTCTGTTAAAGACAATGGAATTGGAATTAGTCCGGAGGATTTTGAAAGAATATTTGTGATATTCCACAGGCTTCATGCTCGCGATGCCTTTTCCGGAACTGGAATCGGATTATCTCTTTGCAAAAGAATTGTAGAAAGTCATGGCGGCAGAATATGGATTGAATCCGAATCAGGCAGGGGCGCAACATTTTATTTTACTTTGCCAGCTTAAGATCCGATTCATTTCCCAAACTGATAATGATATAAATACTTAATAATTACCTTAAATATGGCTTGGATCAATGTAAAAAAACAGCATAGGTACTGGAACAAATAGAATTGAAACAGAGTTAAGTTTGTTATATATTTGACAAAAATTTAATACTTAAAATAGAAGAACCAACTTACCTTCACAGAAAATGCTCATGAAACCTGACATAACAGACTTGATCTTCCTGATCTCAACGATCCTGGCAGCAATTGGACTTAGCGTAATTATTTATTCCAGAGATAAGGGAAATTACAGCAGCAAACTCTTTCTTTTTACTTTGCTTCTTGTAGTGGGCTATATAATTTCACATGGGATCCATTTCCTTGTCATGACTTCAGGAGATGTGACAATTCTGGATAGGTCCTGCCATTCTTTTCTGCTGCTTATCAATATAACTATGGCATTTTTTGCATGGAATTTTCCAAGAGATAGAAAAACAGGTTTGGTCAAAGCATCAATAATACTTATTCCCTCGATAATTGTCCTGGCCTTGCTTTGGGGTGGTTATCTTGTAAAGGAGTCTCATGCTCATCACATGCATTTTTCACCCCACTTTACGAGTTTATATCCTATATATCTTATCTGGTATATATTTCTTCTTGTCTTTTCTTCTGTAATACTTATTAGAAGATACAGAAAGGAAAGCTCAAAACAGATCAGGATGCAGATCATCACTTTTTTAGTTGGACTGGTTATTACAAACCTTACCTCGTTTATTTTCGGTATGTTCATCCCCTGGATTATCGGCTTTTATTATTTAGTTGAAGCCAGTCCGCTCGCATTCTTAGTCGGAGTGATCATGTTTACTGCAGTTGCTGTCGGAAAGTTCGATATGTTTCCGAAAGCTCTGGACAGGGTGCGTGATTTCAGTATAAATAGGAAAGTTATGCTGATTGCTTTAATTCTCGTTCCTATAATTATTATGCTAATTCAGGTACCTCTTGGACGGGCCGTAATGGGGATAAGCAACGAAGACTGGTTGAATTATTTTGCAGTAAATGTGCTGGGTGGACTAATTGTAAGCATAAGCATGGCAATTCTTATCAATCTTATAATATCGTACCCGCTAAAGGAACTTAAAAATAACGCACTTGAGATAAAACAGGGGAATTATAACACAAAAGTTTCTATAAACTCTAATGATGAGCTGGGTGAAGTTGCAGATGCATTTAACGAAATGGCGCAGACACTTAACCAGAATTCAATGGAATTAAGACAAAAAGAGCAAAGAATTACACTACTTCTAAGCGCATTTGAAAAATCCCAGGCTTCAATTGCAGTTGTTGATAAGAATGCTAAGATCCTGGAAGCAAATAAAACATTTTTCAGACTTTTGGGTTTAGCCCCATCTGAGGTTCTTAGCAAAAGCATTATTGACCTTCAGTTTAAGAACAGAGAAAGTAATGAATTAAACGGCATACTCTCAGCGCTTAAAAACAGGGCAAATTATGAGTGCGAGATTGAATATAGAGAGCCATCTGGTGCAAAAAAGAATTTACTTGTGACTATTTCGCCTGTTTTCTTCGATGAAACAGACTATGTGGGGCATATGTTCGTAGAGGTTGATTTAACCGAAAGAAAGATACTTGAAAACAAACTTCTTCAGGCAGAAAAACTTGCAGTTCTGGGCAAAATGTCTGCTATTTTGGCTCATGAAATAAAAACGCCTCTTACCTCAATTAAGATGAATGCTGATATACTATCAGAAAGCCTGAATCTAAGTGAAGAGGATGAAGATTCCTTCCAGATAATACAAAAAGAGATCAAGAGGCTGAACAACCTTGTCAAAGAAGTTCTTCAGTTTTCGCGGCAGTCGGAGCTTAATTGTACAAAACTGAACGTCAGGGAGTTAATTGAAGATGTCAAAAAACAATTTCAAATCCGCCTGGATGAAAGAAGCACAAAACTAATAGATGATGTTCAGTCACTCGAGATAGTTGCCGATGAGGAGAAACTGCGCCAGGTATTTATAAACCTGATAGAAAACTCACTTGATGCCATAAGCCTGAACGGGGAAATTTCAATTTCATCGAGATTGATCGACAAAGATCTTCAAATCAGTATAAAAGACAGCGGCAGCGGAATTGCTTTTCCAGAGAAGGTGTTTGATCCATTTATGACAACAAAAGCTTCAGGCAC
>JAUZPB010000152.1 GCA_030706145.1 Bacteroidota bacterium | reverse complement strand
GAAAGCTGCTGATACAGAAGCTCAGAAAGATGATGATATGGACCAGCAGGATCAGGTTAACCTTATTCCTGATGACCAGTTCTTCCTGAAGAACCCTCTTGAGATCTATGAAACTGTTACACAAAACGGTAAAGATATAAAAGACATTATCAAACCTAAAGAGATTAAACCACTTGTTAAGGAAATGACTCTTAATAATGGTGTTAAACTCTATGCTATTGAAAACCACCTCGTTCCTGCTATTACTGTCGTTGGTAATTTCGATTGTGGTAATATTCCAGAAGCTAATGAAGGCCAAAAACCTGGTATCGCTTCTTTACTTGGTGACATTATGGGCCGCGGAACCGAAACTATGAATTATCAGCAGCTCTCTGAAAGAATGGCTTTCGTTCCTTACCAATTCCAGATTGGCGGAAGCTACAGAGGCTTTACTTTCCAGGGCTTTGCTTTGAATGAAAATGCAGAGGAACTCTTTAAGACTGGTTTCGAGGTTGTTACTAAACCTGGTTTAAGAGACGAAGACCTCAATAAGTTAAAACCAAGATTCGCTATCTCTGCACGCGATATGCTTAAGCAGACTAGCATGAAGGCTTTCTATTATATGTATAATACTCTCTTTGCTGGCCATCCATACTCAAAGGTTAGACCAACTGAAGAGTCTGTTAAATCAATTACAAGAGATGACCTTAAGAATCTTCACGATAAATACTTCCGCCCTGATAACTTGATACTCCTTATGGTTGGCGATATGAAACCTGAGGAAATGAGAGATCTTGCTAACAAGTATTTCGGATCATGGAAAGTTGATTCTAAAGCTCCTGAATATCCTCAGATCCCAGGTGTTAAACCTCTTGCTAAAAAAGAAATAAAGGTTTTCCCTGAAAAGGATTATACAGAATGTACTATCAATATTGGCTTTAATCCTTTCGATCATATTGATCCAAATGAAAGAGAAACAGCTAATGCTCTTAACTACATCCTCGCTTCAAGTGCTCTTACTTCCAGAATGGGTATCGAACTTCGTGACAAACAGGGACTTATCTATGGCTTAAAGAGTGATTACTGGGCTCCAACAGATAATATCTGCTACTGGAAATTCCAGACTAAGACATCACCAAAGAACGTAGAAAAGGTTCTTACTGGTATTTTCAAAGAAATTCGTAAGCTTATCGATAATGGCATTACTGATGAAGAATTAAATGCAGCAAAGAACCGTCAGCTTGGACTTCTTCCTTTCCTTGTTGAAACTCCTGATGACGTGGCTTCACAGGTTTATGATCTTATTCATGAGAAGAGACCTCTTGAAAGCTTCGACAAAAAGGCTGACAGAATCCTTGCAATTTCTAAAGATGATATAATAAAGTTAGCTAAAAAGTACTTCACACTAGATAAATATGTAATTGTTGTTGATGGTCCTCTTGAAGAACATTCACTTGACCATCTGTTGAACGAATTGTAATTGAAAAAGCGGAACATTGTTCCGCTTCCCTTTAATCTTTTGGAGCATTAAAAAATGAAAAACAAAATACGGCTTATATTTCAGTTCTTTTTCTTAGGCCTTATTGCTTATGTTGCTATCAGACCGGCCTTCGATAAAGGTTACATTGCTGATTTTGAAAAATATTGCCCCTATGGTGGTCTGGCCTCATTTGTCAGTAAACTAAACCAGGGTACAATGGCTTGTACTATGGGCGAAGTCCAGGTCGCTCTTGGAATTGGCCTGCTTATCGGCGTTCTTATTATTGGAAAATTGTTCTGCAGCTATATTTGCCCGATCGGAACTGTTACAGAATGGCTCGGAAGACTTGGTGACAAACTTGGCGTCCGCAGGGAAATGCCTAAATTCCTCGACCGCCCATTCAGAGCACTTAAATATGTACTCCTCTTTATCGCTATGTACTTTACAATGACTTCAAGCGAACTGTTCTGCAAGGAGTTCGATCCATATTTTGCTTCTGCTAATTTATTCGGTAATGTAGATACTGTACTTTATTTCTCTATACCGGCATTTGTAATTGCTATTCTTGGCGCTGTTTTCTTTAGATTTTCATGGTGCAGATACCTCTGCCCACTTGGCGCAATTAGTAATGTATTCTTAAATGTTGTTGGCGCTGGTATTGCAATTGTTCTTTTTATTATTGCAAAAGTTATGATTCCTTCTCTTAGCTATTCATGGCTAATTGGCGGTTTAGTTGTTTCTGGACTTATAACTGAACTTGGCTTTATGAGAAGCTTCTTCAATCCATTGCCTAAGATTACAAGAAACGCAGAGCGCTGCTCAAAATGCGGCCTTTGCGATAAAAAATGCCCTCAGGGTATAAAGATCTCACAGATGGAAAAAGTAAACCACATCGATTGCACTCTCTGCAGCGATTGCGTTTATACTTGCCCTCTTAAAAATACTCTTTCAATTCAGAAAAAGAAAAACTATAAGTATCTTTCACCAATTGCTGTTATCGTAATTATACTCTTAAGCCTTGGCGCTGCTAGTAAATTAAACTTTACTACTATTGCTGAACGTTGGGGTAACTTTAATTCTATACAGAAAGTTGCTACTTATGAGCGTTCTGGATTAAAGAATGTTAAGTGCTTCAGCAGCTCTATGGCTTTGAAAGCAAAGCTCGAAACAGTTGAAGGAATAGTTGGTCTTGATACATGGGCTAGCGCTCATGCCGTTAAGGTTTATTATGACCCATCTGTTATTTCTGAGCAGAAAGTAAAGGCTTCTTTGTTCTCTCCTGCAAAACAGGAAGTTCACCCCGTAAAAGATCCATCTCTTAGCTCTCTTTCTATTTGGGAAGTGGGCGTCTATGGTCTTTTTGATGGATTCGACTTTATCTATTTCAATAGCGCCCTTAAGGGTGATGGCGGTGTCTATGGTTTCGAAACAAGATATGGCGAGCCTGTAATGGTTACCATTTTCTTTGACCCGGCTAAGACAAATCCTGCTAAAATGAAAAAGGAAATTGAAGTTAAATCGGTCAATGTTAAAATTGGCGATAAGATTCAGAACACTGAAGTTAACTTTGAACTTGCAGATATGGGCGTCATCTCAGGTAATACTACTGTACCTGAATATAAAAAGAGAATATTTAAGTCATATGACCGTAAATTCAATGACTATAAACAATATTCAATAGATAATCTTTCCGTATTGGTATTCCCAATGCCTGAATCCGCTAACCCGGTTCTGCGCCAGAGATTTAGCTCATTGACAAGCCACTTGTCTGCCGATCATGGCATTGTCAGATTCTCAACACGTTACTATGATGTTCCTACTGCTATTGTATTCTTTGATGCAAAACAGACTAATGTTGAGAAGATTAAGAAGGCTCTTGTACAGCCTACTTTGACAATTTTTACAAGCGAAACCAGTACAAAGGATATTCCTAATCCTTTCCACATTAAACCTGATGGAAAGGTAATGAAGGCTACTGAAGTAAATGTTGAAGAAAATGAGTAGTTTTCTTAAGAATTTGCATTCCGCAATCCGAAAATCCGCAATAAATCGGATTGGTACGCTCTGATGATCACCCTTTCCTGTTAAAATAGGGAAGGGTGATTTTTTTTATTGAGTAAAAAATTGTTATCTTTGCCGATTAAAAATTTGTCGATACTTTGAGATGAAATTGAAGATTAGAGTTTTAGGTAGTTCTAGTGCCGGTAATTGTACATTGATTTGGGATTCTAAGAGTGCCATTATGATCGATTGTGGCTTTAGCCCGAATTATATAGTACCTCAGCTTGATTCAATGAACATGAACATTTCCTTCCTTTCAGGCGTATTTATTACCCATACGCACTCTGATCATGTTAATAAGACAATGATGAAACTACTTAACAGGAACAGGATACCTGTTTATTGCCATAATAATATTAAAAGAGATCTTGCAAATAAGTTCGTTACGATGGGAAAAGGACATATTCCTGGATTATTACGCTCTTTTGAGCAAGAGGAGATAAGGGCAGGTGAATTTTCAGTTTCTTCCTTCGAGGTTCCGCATGACTCAACCGGTGGATGCTTTGGCTATAATATCTTTAAGTCAGTCCCCTCTGGCAGAAAAAAAATTACTGTTGCAACCGATCTTGGATATTCTAGTGATGTTTTAAGCGAAAAATTCATGGATTCTGATGTGATTGTAATTGAATCGAACCATGACCTTGATATGCTTGAGAATTCCGGGCGGCCGCAGTACCTGAAAGATAGGATCCGCCAGATTGGACACCTTTCTAATAATCAGTGCGCAGATTTTCTTTTGCAGGTTCTCGGGCGCTCATCAAAACTGCCGGAAGCTGTCGTGCTTGCCCATATAAGCCAGCAGTGCAACACAGGACGTATAGCTTTGCAATCGGCTAGGAACGCTCTTAGCAGCAAAGGATACGATTCAGTAAAAGTAGTACTTTCCTATAAACAACAGGCTAATGAAGTTGTTTGCCTTGAGTAAAACAGCCTTTTTTCTATTACTTCTGAGATCTTGCCAGATTAATAAATGCCGCGATTAGAAATACAGCGTTAGCAAACCACGCGGTCAGAAGTGGATCCATTACACCGTTTTTCCCAAAAGCCTCACTTATTTTCATGAACCCAAGATAAATAAATGTAAATAATAGGCTTAATCCAAACTGAAGCGCAAGTCCCCCACGCTTTTTTACCGAGGCTAAAGGCAGCCCTAAAAACAGTACGATCACACATGCAAAAGCAAAAGAATATCTCGAATGATATTCTATTAAAGCCCTTGTTGGATCATTGCCTGTTCTTTCCTGATTCTTATAGAATTTCTTTAACTCTGAAAGTGTCATCTCTTCAGGTTTTAACTGCTTTGATACTATATCCTTTGGCTGGAAATTTAAGTAGTTAACCGGCATTTGAGTGAATTTTTCTGCTGTCTCACTATCGCCGCTAAATGTTCTTTTTATACCATCAAATATAGTCCAGACTTTTTTCAGGCTGTCATAGCGCATACTTGCAGCATCAATCCTAAGTGTCATCTGCGTTAAGCTATCTTTGTTAAATTCCTGGATAGATATCTGGTTTGCCTGCAGGTTTTGCGGCTCATAATACAATATCTCTACGATCCTTGTCCTTGAGTCCTGAAAAAATATGTTTGTTCCTGCAGCGACTACATCTTTTTTCATATAGGTCTGTTCAATAAACACTTTACCCTTATTTGCCAGAGGAACAACATAGCCGCCGAAATATATGGAAAAAACACTTATGATAAGTCCTGTGATAATGTATGGAAGCATTATCCTGTAAAGGCTTACTCCGGCTGATTTTACAGCTGTAAGTTCATTCTGGTTTGCCATCTTTCCAACAGTAAACAAGCATGAAAGCAGTGTTGCAACAGGGAGCATCAGGCGCACAATTTCAGGTATGAAATAGATGTAATACTCAAATATCAGCTGTGTGGCAACGTTATGATCAATAAAATCATCTAAGTTCTCCATCAGGTCTATAACAACAAAGATTACAACAAAGGCTCCAAGAGCGAAAACTAGCGTCTGCAGGAATTGTTTTATAAAATATCTGTCAATTATTCTCATCTTCCTCTTCCGTTGCTGTTTTCCATTTCTTTGGGATTATCTTTGAAATGAAATTTAAGTTTAGGTTTACCATCTCCTTTGCTGATCTTACAGTAAGGAATATTCCAAGGAAACCTAATACAAAATTTGCACTCCACATTCCCCAGAAGGGAGTTATCATATTCCTGTCGGCTAGCTTTTCTCCTCCAATTAAAAACGCCCAGTAAACAAGAAAGAACAAAATGCTTATTCCTGCTGCAACTCCCATTCCGCCTTTTCGTGTCATTATTCCAAGCGGAGCTCCAATTAGAACAAAGACTATACAAGCAAAGGGAATTGAGTATTTTTTATGATATTCAACCATCAGGCTGTCTATGCTTTCTTCACTATGTTCAAGAGTTGAAATGTCAGATGCAATAATATTTCTTGCAGAATTCATTCTGTCTATTACGCGCGTGAGCGCATTTTGATCTGAAAACTGAGCACCTGCTGGAATTGAAGCATAGCTGCTGTCAACCTTAAAATAATTCTTTATGTCTCTCTTTAGGTTGTGCTCAAAATAGACCTGTATCTTTGTTAAGCTGTCTACTATTCCTTTTATTGCCTGCGCACTAAGCTCACGGTCGCCTCTTGGTCCACCGGGAGTCGACTGCTGAAATGAAAACTGGCTTGCATCCATTATTATTTTATGCGAATGAAAAAGCATCTTTCTATACATGTTCTTATCTGTTGGACTAGCCTCATGTATCTCACCATCTGTCAGATCCATTATCAATTTCTTCTGATCGGCTGAAAAATATATCTTCCCAAGCTTTGCCGTAACAACATTAAGCTTCATTGGATCTTTGTAATCATAGATCGTAACACCTTCAAGCTTATTGCTGTTTTGATCCATATTCCTTACCAGTATCGCATAATTGGGTACTTCCTGTGAAAATAAACCAGGTACAAGCGAAAGCGTTGGCTTTTTGTTCGATATATCCTGTATCATTATTCTTGCTGCATGATTTGCATCAGGATAAATATCATTGTTAAATCTGATAAGCAGATAACCTATGACTATGCTTAAAAGGAAAGTAGGTAATATCATTTTATATACGCTTATTCCGCTTGCTTTCATAATGGCAATTTCATTATTGTTCGACATATTGCCATATGCCATAAGTGTAGCAACCAGAATTGACATAGGTACAACTAGTACCACCATCCATGCAAGATTGTATACAATTAACTTAGTTATTATCCAAAAGCCTAATCCTTTGCCTACAAGCCTGTCAGCAAACTTTGTAAGAAAATTGAATAGAAATACAAAGATCAGTGTCAGTAGTGAAAAAAGGAATGGACCTATGTGGTTCTTTAATATATATCTATATAAAATCATTTCCTGAGTAATACCATTCAGTTTGAGTTACTTTCTTTCATAAAATTCAAAATTAAATATACCAAAGCACTAAAAGTTTAACAAATATTAAGATTTTAATTATATTATTATGTATTATTTGAATAATTTACAATAAATAAACTTCAGGGGAAACGTGCAAAAAGTAATCAGTTACATTTCAGAAAATAACGACAGGTACATCGAAGAGCTCAAGGACTTCTTGAGGATTCCAAGCATAAGTGCTTTACCGGAAAATAAGAGCGACATGAACAATTGTGCCGAATTTGTCGCAGGTAAACTTAGGGATGCAGGCATGAATCGTGTTCAGGTCTACCAGACCGAAGGGCATCCGATTGTCTATGGCGAATGGCTCGGTGCACCTGGTAAACCTACTATCCTGTTTTATGGACATTATGACGTTCAGCCAGTCGACCCTATTGAACTCTGGAATAATCCTCCCTTCGAACCTGTAATTAATGATGGAAAGATCTGGGCCCGCGGTGCTACTGACGATAAAGGCCAGGTTTTAGTCCACATTAAAAGCGTTGAGGCCTTCTTTAAGGCTAATGGCAGCTTGCCTCTTAACGTAAAGTTTCTCCTTGAAGGAGAAGAGGAAATTGGAAGCGAAAGCCTTGCTCCATTTATTGCACAGAATAAGGATATGCTCAAATCAGACGTTGTTCTGATCTCCGATACCTCTTTGTTTGCTAAAGGTGTTCCTACAATTACTTATGGACTTAGAGGCTTGTGCTATATGGAAGTTGAGGTTATTGGACCTAATAAGGACCTCCATTCTGGCAGCTTCGGCGGAGCTGTTGCTAATCCTGTAAACGTACTCGCTCAAATGATAGCAAAACTCCACGACAAAAATGGGAAGATTGCAATACCTGAGTTTTATAAGGATGTATTAAACCTTACTAAGAAGGAAAGGGAAAGCTTTAAGAAACTTAAATTCTCAGAAAAGAAATACGCAAAGGAACTTGGCGTTGCCGAACTTATGGGAGAAAAAGGCTTTTCTACACTTGAGAGAGTTTGGGCAAGACCAACTCTTGATTGCAATGGAATATTCGGCGGATTTACCGGAAGCGGAGCTAAAACAATTATACCTTCTAAGGCAACTGCAAAAATAAGCATGAGACTTGTTCCTAACCAGGACCCAAATAAAATTGCAAAACTCTTTACAAAATTCTTTAAGTCTCTTGCTCCTAAGAGCGTAAAGGTTAATGTTAAATACCTCCATGGCGGATATCCTGTAGTAGTTCCTCTTGAACATAAAGCTATTGTTTCAGGCGCTGATGCAATGGCAAAGGCTTTTGGCAAGAAGACTGTTTTTATGCGCGAAGGCGGCTCTATTCCAATTGTGGTTGACTTTGTTAAGAATCTAAATGCTCCGGCTGTCCTGATGGGACTCGGCCTTGATAGTGAGAACCTGCATTCACCAAATGAGCACTTTGATCTTAATCATTTCCGCTTGGGAATTGAAAGCTCTGCTTATTTTATCGATGAGTTCTCAAAAGATTAGTTCACCTATGTCTGGACCGGATAATCTTGTATTTGATATACAAATGAGGGGGAAAAGATGAAACTATGTTTCGGGCATATCTTTGCCTTAGTGCTTCTTTCATTGTTCTTGGCTTCATGCGGCGGAAATAAAAAACAGGTGGAGGATAGTGGCGATGCAGCCTACTCTCCTGAAAAGGACCTTAGCCTTCAATCCTATAACCTTGAAGTCAACAAAGACCAGGCTGCCGGAAGAAATCCTTATGATACTCTTGCCCTTAGAGAGTACATCATGACTAATTATCCGGCAGGATCTTATCTCGTTCAGTTTGACCGCTCCAATGCTTTTAATGTACCTAAATATGCTGTTATCTATCACCACGCAGATGCACAGTATATCTTTGCTATTGTAGCTAAGTCAAAAACTGGTGAAAGACTGATCGAGACAAAAAATATCATTGGATATAATTCCAGTTTTGTTAATCTTGACAGTACTAAGCTTGGTACAGCGTTCTTTTACCTTACACTCTTTGAATGTGTCGATAACAGCTTTCAGTTTGTCTGGGAAAAACAGATCCCTATCCATGGCGGATTTAACAGGATGACCTATAATACCTGGAGGGCAAAGGGAATTCCTTACGTATGCTGCGACTATGAAGATGGGATCATTGTAGGCCATAGAGACTATAATCTCTTCCTTGTTAATGGTTTGAAATCTCCTCCTCATTTGCTTGAAACCTATGAGGGCCTTTCAAGAAGAAGAACAATGACAAACCTTAACAACGACATGTACCCTGACTATTATGAGTACTATTTCTATAACCTTGACAGAAAGATTGCTTCAGGTGATTCGGTCGGCTTTGTTTGGAATACTAAAAGCAACCTGTATGTAAATACAAGAAATCCGAAACAAACAAGACCTTATTAAAACTTACAAGGAGAATGTCAATATAGAAATTTTCAGAAGTGTGACTTATATTTGTACTCTTTTTCGGAACAATATCATTAGCTAATTTGACAGGAATAGGGATGGCGGAAAACAATTTTAATGAATTTAAAAATTTGAATGTATTTAAAACAATCTATAGTGATTTGATTTTTGATGAGCAGGAAAAAATAGTAAAAGTATATGATTCCGAATTTGAAGAGTATGATGCATTGATAAATGGTGCGGGATTGATCGATCTTTCCGGGTGCTCTCTTTTTGAACTTAAAGGCAATGATAGTCTGGATTATCTTCACAGGATCACGACTAATGCTCTGAAAGACCTGAAACAAGGAGAACTCTCTTCAACTATCTTTACTAATGAAAAGGGTAAAATGATAGACCGCGCTACTGTTGTAAATAATGGCGATCAACTG
>JAUZPB010000151.1 GCA_030706145.1 Bacteroidota bacterium | reverse complement strand
GGTTTGCATGGGCTAACACTTTATTTGGAGAACTTATACTGAAAATTTATAACGAAAATCCTGGCCTTCTGAAAAACAGCTGATCATAATCTTTTAGCAGCTGGTCATTTGACCAGCAGGTCATTCGACCTAAAATAAATTTCAATTTGCCCGTTGGGATGTCAACATACACTCCCTGACGGGCATTTTTATTATCAAAGCAGCTTATCTTTAAAATAATTTCCCACAAAGAATTGCATATATACATTAGAATATTTATTTTCAGCACAATAAAAATTGTCTATATACATGTTCTTTTATATGTAACGCTATGAAAATATTTGCTTAAAAAAGGTGCGGAAGGTCTAAAAACAGCACGAATATTTAAATGGGAGTAGTAACTTTCCTGAAAAAATACCGATAATAGGTTCTTAAACAACTGCTTGTAAGGAATTTTATGTACCATTTGAATTTTACAGACATAGGGGTAATTGTTGTATATCTGGTGACGCTGGTAACACTTGGGATCTATTTGAGCAGGAAAGCAGCTGGAAGTCTGGAAGATTATTTTCTTGGTGGAAACAAACTCCCATGGTGGGCAATGGGCATTTCGGGTATGTCTTCATATATCGATATGGCGGGAACAATGCTTATTGTTTCTTTCCTTTATATGCTTGGTCCAAGGGGATTATATATTGAATTCAGGGGCGGGGCTGTTCTGGTTTTAACCTTTATGCTCCTCTGGTCGGGTAAATGGCACTACAGATCGCGCTGCATGACGGGTGCCGAATGGATGATCTACCGCTTCGGCAAAAACTGGGGCGGCGAATTTGCCAGACTAATATCGGTTGTTGCTGTAATTGTAACAACTATTGGAATGCTGGCTTACCTGATAAAGGCCCTGGGAATGTTTACAGCTATGTTTCTGCCTTGTTCACCTGCTGTGTGCGCACTTGTGATGATCGTAATAGCTACTCTTTATACAACTGTCTCTGGCTTTTACGGCGTGGTTTATATAGACCTGTTTCAATCGTTTTTTGTTATCACAATGATACTGCTTATCTCGACTATGGCCTTTCTTAAGGTTGGCGAGACGCAGAGTCTGGCGCTGCTGGCTGAAAAGGTTACCGGAAACCCTGAATGGGTTAAATCCTGTATTAAATGGACAGTAACAATGCCCAAAGGCTATGAGGCATATCAGAATCTTGTTCTTTTTAGCTTTTTCTACCTTTTGCGGAATTTCTTTTATGGAATTTCGGCATCTGGAGCTGATCCTAGATATTTCGGCGCTAGAAATGAAAGGGAATGCGGTACTTTAAGCTTCCTGTGGACATCACTTATGGTTTTCAGGTGGCCTATGATGATCGGCTTTGCAATTCTTGGTCTTTTCCTTGTAAATGGTTTCTTCCCCGATCATGGAGTACTTGCAAGTGCTTCGGAACTGATAAAATCATCTCTGGGACCAATTCCAAGGGAAAGGTGGTTTGATACTATTTCCGGAATTATTCACTTCCCGGAAAAACAGTCGCCCGAACTTATTGCCGCTCTTAAGGCCCTGTTAAAGGATAACTGGCAGGCAAAACTGCACCTTTTAAGCTATGACGGTACAGTTAATGCCGAGCAGATCGTGCCCGGAGTTATTATGTATTATATACCGGTTGGCCTTAGAGGATTTATTTTTATTGCCTTCGTGGCAGCAGCCTTGTCGTCTTTTAACTCGAATGTTAATTCGACAACTGCATATTTTACGCGCGACCTTTACCAGCATTATATTAGAAGATATGCTAAAAACCGCGAGCTGATTATTGCCTCTTATCTGTTTTCTATATTCCTGGTAGGATCCGGCTTTATACTGGCCTACAATATTGAAAGCATTAACCAGATCTGGGGATGGATTGTAATGGGACTTGGCGGCGGAATAGCTATTCCCGCAATGCTTAAGTTTTACTGGTGGCGCTATAACGGATATGGCTTTGCTGCAGGAACTACAGTTGGCATTATTACATCAGTTGCTCAGGCATACTTTTTCCCGGGTCTTTTGGAATGGCAGCAGTTTACACTCGTTGCTGTGGTTTCTCTTATTGCTGCAATTGCAGGCACACTGCTTAGTAAACCAATTGATGAAAAGGTACTTGAGAACTTTTACCTGACAACCAGGCCCTTCGGCTTCTGGAAACCTTTAAAGGCAAAGTTAAACCCTGCACTGAAAAGCAAAATGGAGCGTGAACATAAAAATGACATTATTTCTGTTCCTTTTACACTGATCTGGCAGATATCTCTTTTCCTTTTGCCTATGCAGTTTATGGTCAGGTCCTATGGAGAATTTTTTATTACACTTGCATTATGCCTTGCATGCCTTACAGGAATGTACTTTTTCTGGTACAGGAATTTGCCTCCAAAAAAGGCCGCAGGCCAAGATGTTAGTGACAATTCTTCTGCTTTAAAAGAAGAAATTCTAACTGAATAAAAAACAAAAAGTCGAGACATTTTTCTGGGGAGAATGGACATAAATGGATGAGAAACAGCAAAACAAAAAAAAGTACGAAGCTCTTCGCGATGAGCTTATAAGCTACATTAAAAAAAATAATCTTAAACAGAATGACCAGCTTCCAACTATCAGAGAACTAATCGACACAATAGGCTATAGTTATGCCACTGTGCATAGAACTCTTATCGAAATGGAAAAAGAGGGATTTATTACGAAAAGGCAGGGGAAAGGTCTTTTTGTAAATATGGATCCTTCGGCACCTAACAATAAACAGGTAGCCCTTATAATTCCAAAGGATTTCAGTGCCCACAAGATTTTCATCGATATACTTACAGGCGTAAGAAAAGCGCTCGAAAAAGCTAATATCGGCCTTTTAGTCTCAATCTCCAATATGAACCACGAAAAGGAAAAAGAGACAATAAACAGGCTTATTACAAACAGGGTCGATGGAATGATCATATTCCTTGAAAACCATTACGTTAACGACTACTCACATATAGCACAGCTTAAGGAAAGGAAATTCCCGTTTGTACTTATCGACCGTTATATCCCCGAACTCGAGACAGATTATGTTGTGATAAATAATGTAGATGCAATGATGAGGGTATGCTCTTACTTAAAATATAACCGTGATTGTGATAAAATATTCTATGTTACTTCGTATGAGGATTCGGATGTAATTTCATCGTGCAGCGAGAAAATTGAAGGCTACAAGTATTCGATGAAGGTGCTTTATAATGATAACGCAGCCGAGCCGATATCATTTAGCGAGCTTGCCGGGTCTATAGATACACTTAGCACAACATACAATAACGTAGGCATCTGCGTAAATCATGATGCCCTTATAGTTGAACTTCAGAAAAAACTTCAGGAAAAAGGGAGTGATATTCCCCAAAACTGCCATGTTTTCGGCTATAACAACAGCTACGAAACACCTCTTTTCCCAACTGTAGAACAGTTTAATGATCAGGTAGGAATGAAGGCTGCCGAGATACTGATTGAAAAAATGAAGGATCCTGACAGGCCTGCAGTAAAGCTTAGATTAGAGCCGAAACTGCTCATACCAAACAATAATGATGGGGGATTTAGCTTAGAATCATAATAAAACTTTGACTCAAAAATATGTATTAAGGTCCGGCGGGAGATAAATAACTCCCTCCACTGGCTTAAAAAAGAGCTTTGCCGCCTGTTGCTGTTTCACTCTCAATAATTCCTCTTGGATATTGCTCCTTAATTGCCAAACATGATGTATTAAACATCCTTAAGTCAAAAAAAACAGTATATATACATTAGCACTCAAAAAGAGCTAAATGAGCCAAAGTTTTGTCAATTATAAATATAGAGGTAAAAATATCTCTTTAAAATATAAAGATATTGAAAATAATATTTGGAAATAATGAAGCACTGCAATATTTTGTATATATGCAATTTTAGCTACTATGTAAGAGATACTGATAACTTGTTGAATGTTTTAAGCAGAGCGTACTTCGGGAAAAGGTATAACTTACAGATGGATCTAAGGGAGTAAATAAATAAAAGGGAAAAGATCTTGTAGTTGAAAGGGCATGATTAATTAAAAAAAGCAGGAGTAATTACATGAAAAAGTATATTTATACTTTTGTTATTGTTCAGTTGTTATTTGCTAGCCTACTTCCGGGCCAGCAGAAGAAAACATGGGTCCCGTTTTTAAGTTTCAGGTGCGATAATAATGAGGTTGAAAGGCAGTTCCTGGTCTCTCCAGGTTGCTTTAATCAAAACTCAGACCATCGTTTCGCTGATAACGCTAATGTGATCTCTTATCACTTTAAACTGTCGGACTTTGCAGAGGCTCAGAAAAAGACACCTCTTACAATCCGCTTTACCACATGGAATGAATTCATTGTTAAGGCTTCCTCAACTCCAATTACTAACTCTTCTGAAGGAGATCTGGTTGCAGCTTATTCAAATGCAAATCCACTTCCACCGGCTAGAGAAGGAACTAACGTTACTACGATAGAACTTCCTCTTGAGGATTGTATGGCTCTTTATAATGATGATCTCTACATAAGCTTTTTTGACGGCAGACCTGAAGATGGTTGGGGTCCAAGTCTTCCAAGCATTGGTTTCTACTATCAGGTAGATTCAGTTAACGTTCCAAATAACCCTGTTAACGTTGTTTGGGGCAATTCTAATTTCATCACAGTAGATGGTGATCTTACTGATTGGCCAGCAGATGCTCAGTGGGTTGACTTATCAAAAGGTGCTAAAAACATAGTTTCTACAGGTACTATTGCCGATAACAACGACCTTAGTGCTAAAGCTGCTATTTCTTTTGATGCAGAGAATGTCTACTTTGCTGCTAAAGTAACTGATAATCAGCTTACTGCAGGCAAAGATAGTCTGTTGTTCTATTTGGGCGTTTACGATGTATCTGATTCATTAAATCAGCTTGGTCACTTGAACTTTAAGCTAGCAAGTGGTCCAACTCTTAAAGGCTTCAGAAAACATACTGAACCCGATTACAAATTTGCTGTAGGCATTAACGAAACTTCTCCTGTTATTACCGAATCCTATATTCTTAATGGTCTTGTAGTTGATTCAAAGGTTTCTGTTGTTAAAACTGCAACAGGATACAATGTTGAAGGTATGATACCACTTGCATCATTACATATACAGGATTCAACAAATTCCATCTACAAAGTTAACGCTGATCACTATTTACCTTTTGCATTCCAGGTTAAGGATGCCGATGGTGCTACTGTTAAAGGTTCACTCATCGCAGGTGCTGATGATCAGGTTGACGTAAGTCCAGCTTCCTGGTTATTAAAGACTTTTATGATCGACAAACGTGTTGCTGAAGCTACTGACAATACTGTTAAAGGTTTGCTCAAATCTATTACACCTGGAAAAGATGATCAGGATTTCATAGTATCTAAATATCAGGGCGCTTCCGATGGCTCACACAGATGGGCTGACAACAAGGATACTTTAGCTTTCCACTTTGACATTGCTCACTGGAAAGATATCGTTCCTAATCAGGATGTATACGTTTCTTTTAATGTTGGTAACGAATACGTTATGAGTGTTGCCGGTGCTGATACAGGAAAAAGATCACAGTTTGCAATCTGGTCAAACAAAAACATTCCTGAACATGACGAAGCTAACAGAAAAGATATCGAGATCAACTTAACTGACATGCAGCAGCAAGGCTACATGGATCTCTATGTATTCTTTACTGATGGTATTCCTACTGACGGTTGGGGTGCTTCTGTAAGAGGTATCAAAATCTACTACAAAGGTATTCCAAACGATAACATTATTGCTGAATGGACACCAGGTAATGATCCTGTAAAGGGTGACTCAAAATATCTGGTTGCTGATAACGGTTCTGGTGCAGATGCCAATCACCGCTGGACAGATGGAACAAGCTCTTGCGGTTATAAATTTGATCTGAAAGACATTGCTTCAAAATGCCAGGGCAAAGAAGCTATCTTTAAGGTTTACATTGATAACGAATATGTAATCTCAGCAGCTGAATCTTTAACAGGTCCAAAAACTGAGCTCGTAAGATGGAGTGCAAAGAATATTCCTGAAACTGAAAGCAAGAATGCTGGATGGGTCACAATTTCACTTCTTCCTTATATGGCTAAAGGTTTGGATAATGTTTATATCTTCTTCTCTGATGGTATCACAACAGACGGATGGGGCGGTGCTCTGCGCAATGCAAACATCTCTTATCGCGATCTCCAGGGATATTATGCAGTAGATGAATTCATTCCTAGTACTAATGTTACTTCTGAAGCTAATTATTTAGTTGACGGTCACACTGGTTCAGGTGTTTCTGATCATCACCGTTTTGCTGATGGTAATTCTGACATTACTTATCATTTCAAGAAATCTGATCTTGTTGCTAAAGCTGGTACAGATCATATTATCACACGCTTTATCGTTGAAAATGAGTTCGTAGTTTCTGTTAAACCTAACATGGATAGCACAGCTACTCAGGTTCTTATCTGGAGCGAAAAGAAAGTTCCTGAAACAACTGGCGCTAACAAAGGTCCTCAGGAAGTAGATCTTAAACCTTTCTTTGATAAAGGATGGGAAGATATCTATATGACCTTTACAGATGGTATCCCTACAGACGGTTGGGGTCCAGCTTTGTACAAGGTTTCATTATCCGTTATTAAGAACATTACTTCGGATGTAAAGACAGTATCTTCAAATATTCCTCATACATTCGCAGTTGAACAGAATTATCCAAATCCGTTCAACCCTGAAACAGCTATTCGTTATGCTATTCCTAAGTCTGGTAAAATAACTCTTTCTATCTATGATATCTTAGGACGCGAGGTTCGCACTCTCGTTAACGATATTCAGAATGCAGGAACTTACCAGGTTACCTGGAAAGGTGATAACAACTTTGGCGAAAAGGTATCAAGCGGAATTTATTTCTACAGGGTATCTTTCGACAATCAGCAGCAGATCTGCAAGAAAATGGTAATGCTTAAGTAATCCATTTCTTAAAGCTTTGAATGGACAGAGTGGGGAAGGATCTTCTTCCCCCGTCCATTCTCTTTTTATTTGATGAAAATTTCAAGTTAGGCAGGTTATGATAAGAAAATTACTACTCGGCTTTTTTATTCTTTGTGGTTCCCTTTACTCCCAAAGTGTACAACGTATGGAAGGAAGCCCGTATCCGGCTTCTCAAAGACCCGATACTCTCTACAGGGTCACGGATGCAAATTTCAGCAACAGTCAGCTGCTTACTGTTGGTACTCTTCAGGGTCTGCTGGCTCAGAAAAAACCTAAGATCTACAGATCGGCTAATCCTACTTATAATATCTGGCTTGATGATCTTAAACAAAACTATGGAGTTACTGTTATCTATACATACGATAGTGACTTTAACGGACTGATCAAAAATTTCAAAAATGAGATTGGACACTACATACTCTGTAATCTTAATGATAACTCTGTTAACGTTGCCATTTCTCTATGCGGAATTTCAAATTCAGTTGCAATTACTACCGAACAGCAGAGCTTCTTTAACAGCCTCGGCATTCCAATGTATGCCGATGTACGCGGTAAAGATGAAAGCTGGTTCTTTGATAACTATGGCACTCAGATGAATAAAAAGGCTTTCTGTTTCCAAACCGAAAGCGCTCCAAAATTTTTATCTGATTACTCTGTATTTGGAAAGATGATCACTTTCTATAATACTTCATTTGATGCAAATACAGATAAGATATTTGCTTATTTTGATCCTGATGCAGCCCTTTTCGGATGGGGCTTTGATGAGGGTCAGCTGGTCGCTCATACTTCACAATATAATATTTTTGTCCACGCAGCAGACTATGCAAATAATCTTTCTACTTTGTCTAACTTCAATTCTACACAAGCAAAGCAAAAACAATCAATAAGAGAATTTAACCAGAATGAGCAGAAGCATACAGTATGTTTCCTTATGACTGACGGCGATAACCTTCAGTGGATGCTGAGCTCTTTTGCAGGAAATGCAAACTGGTATGGAAGCGGCGACAGGGGAACGACATACATCGGATGGACAATGTCTCCCGCTATGGCTGAACTTGCTCCTACAGCTCTTAAGAAGATCTATGATCTTGAGAAAGTTACTTCAACCGGGCGCGATTACTTCGTTGCAGCTCCTTCAGGACTTGGTTATATGAATCCTGATATGTTTAAAGATGTAACTCATTTTGCTAAGATGACAAATGATTATATGCAGAAGGCGGATCTGAATATACTTAACATAATCGGTAATAACGACAATGATATTTACCTTACTCCGTTTATGCAGCAGCCTTATATTGATGCTGTATTCTATTACTATTATTCAAACTATGCTGGCGGTGGCGGAAAAATAAAGTGGACAAATGGCAAGCCTGTCATCCACGGCCGCTATAACCTTTGGCGCGATGTTTTTGAAAACTCGACTACTTTGGCTTCAAAGTTAAATACTCTTTCTACAAACATTTATTCAACATCAGCATACAGCCTTATTCCTGTTCATGTATGGACAGAATCTGTTACAGATGTTATTAACTGTACAAAGCTTCTTAACAGCAATGTACGCGTCGTTACTCCTGACGAGTTTGTATCCCTTATTAAGAAAAACCTTGGACCAAGAGAAGATATAATAAACTTTACTCCTGGCAATACAAAACAAGCAGAAAGCCAATTTTTAGTCAGCGGTTTTACAGGTACTGGTTCAGATTCACTGCACAGATGGGCAGATGGCAACGCTAAGATCATCTATCACTTTAATAAAGATGTTCTTTTCTCACTCAGCAAATATTCAGACTTAAGGCTTGCTTTTACTGTAGGTAATGAATATAAGGTTAGCGTTACAAACAGTCTCGATGCACCTGCAAAAGAGGTCTTCAGATGGAGCACCGATACAACAAAGCATATGCACACACTAGCTAACAAAAAAGAATTATACTTAAGCCTTGAGGAATATCTGGATCAGGCATGGGAAGATATTTATGTCATTTTTGAAGACGGCATGAAATCAGATGGCTATGGCGCTTCACTTTATAATATAAGCATCAGAGAGCCAAAGGAAACAACTGCAGTTGAAAAGATTGAAAAAAAAATCCCAAATGAGTTTCACCTTGAGCAGAATTTCCCAAACCCCTTTAACCCGGTTACAATGATAAGGTATAACCTTAACGAATCTTCTAACGTAAAGCTTGATGTTTTTGATCTGCTTGGAAGGCATGTAAGAAGCCTTGTCAATGCAGAGCTGCAGAAAGGCAATTATTCCGTAAGATGGGACGGTCTTGATGATATGGGACAGAAGGTCCAGAGCGGAATCTACTTCTACAGGTTGTCTGCAGGTCAGATGACAGAAACAAGAAAGATGGTTTTGTTGAAGTAAAACCGCTAGCAGCCCTTAATCAAAAAATTGCTCTTCTAAAGGGGATCTTCCAAAATGAACAAAAGACTTTTATTTTATACAGTAGCAGCCGCCTTAGGCGGCCTGCTCTTTGGGTTTGATACGGCTGTAATTTCAGGTACAACGAAATTTATTCAGCCTTATTTTGGACTTACAGATGCTACACTGGGCTTTACTGTTTCAATTGCTCTTATTGGTACTGTAATTGGTTCAATCTTAATTGGAAAGCCCGGCGATAAATACGGGCGCCGTGCAATGCTTAAGCTTTGCGGCGTTCTTTATATTATTTCTTCTATAGGCTGCGCTTTTGCCGCTAACTGGTATGCTCTTCTTGCTGAAATATTCCCTAACAGCATTAGGGCAAAAGGTCAGGCTCTGGGCTCTTTTACACACTGGATAATGAATGCTCTTATTGCATGGAGTTTTCCTGTTGTACTTTCGTCTATGGGCGGAGGTGCGGCTTTTATGTTC
>JAUZPB010000150.1 GCA_030706145.1 Bacteroidota bacterium | reverse complement strand
ATCATATCTAAAAGCTAAGAAACTCATATAGCAGGCAGGGCAAAATATATGATCGCTCCTTTATCTACTTCACCTTCTGCCCAGATGTGGCCTTCATGTCTTTTAATTATTCTCTGCACCATGGCCAGTCCAACGCCTGTACCTTCGAATTGCTCAGAGTTATGCAGGCGCTGAAAGGCCTTGAAGAGCTTATTAGCATAAGCCATATCGAAGCCTATTCCATTATCCCTGATGTAATATACGGCTTCTTTAGCCTGTATACTTCCGCCAATCTCTATTTCTGCACAATCTCTCATCTTTGTAAATTTAATTGCATTTGAGATTAGATTTATCCAGACCTGCTTTATCATTGATCTGTCGGCCTTTACCTCGGGCATGTCTTTTATTTTAATTGAAATTTCGCGGTCAATATTTTCCTTCTTCATTTCCTCAGCAACAGAATTTACAAGTTCACGCATATTTAATCTTATTTCCGTTTTCTCTTTCCCCAGGAGTTTCGAGAAAGCCAAAAGGTCTTCTATTAGCTGTTCCATCTGGAAGGCATTTTTTTCAATAATATTCATCATTCTTTGAGCTTCTGAATCAAATTGCTTGGAATAATCATCAAGAAGTATCTTTGAAAAACCTGTAATTGCTCTTAAAGGTGTACGCAGGTCATGCGATATTGAATAAGAAAAAGCTTCAAGCTCCTGATTGGAGGCTTCAAGTTGCTGAGTTCTCTTGATTACTCTTTGCTCAAGTTCTTCATTGAGTCTTTTTACTTCATCTTCGGCTTTTCTTCTATCTGTTATATCAATGCCAATAGCACCTAAGGCCATAAACTGTCCGGTTACGATATTCCTTATTGGGAACTTGGATATCAGCCAGTATTTTACCTCGTCATTATAGTTTGAGTATTCAATTGTATCTAATACTTCGCCACTTTTTATTACATATCTATCGTTATCTGTAAACTGAGCTGCTATATCCGGGGGCCAGATATCAGTATCCCTAAGGCCGAAATATTCCTCTCTTTTGGTTAATTTTTTCCAGGTCTCATTTGCGTATATATATCTTCCGCTTAGGTCTTTCATCATGGCTATTCCAGGAAGCATTTTCATGTAAGAGCTAAAACGCTCTTCACTTTCCTTAAGAGCTTTCTCGGCCAGTTTTCTTTCTGTTATATCTACAATAGAAAGAAGTATTTTTCCATAGGTCATCTCATATCCTTGGGCAACCACCCATCTATAGACTATGTTAAGCCTTTTCCCTTTAAGTGTCCTGCATGAAGTTTCGATCTCGAACCTTGTCTTATTTTCAGAGACAGCAATTATTGATTCTTTTTGCGCAGAGTAGAATTCCTGATCAAAGAGCATAGTCATTCCTGATAAAATATCATCTTTGTCTTTAGCCTGGTAAAGTTCTACTGTAGCTTCATTTACATCCAGTATTCTTATCATTGAAACACTAGAGGCAACTTCCTCGGGATATTTATCCAGATACTCCCTGAAATTTCCAACTCCTGTAATCTTTAATAGATCAATGTGGTTTTTGATCAGTGAAAAATCCTCTTCCCATATTGAAATAGGAGACTTCTCAAATAAGCTTTTGTATCTTAGTTCGCTAACCTGAAGGGCCTCCATTACGGCTTTTCTTTCTGTTATATCGTTTGCAAGGACAATTCTTGCTTTACGCCCCGAGAAAACCATGTAGTTTGAAATAATCTCTACCTGG
The DNA here is from genome assembly GCA_030706145.1 of Bacteroidota bacterium. GTDB lineage: Bacteria > Bacteroidota > Ignavibacteria > Ignavibacteriales > SURF-24 > JAUZPB01. Next base: position 8,127 of record JAUZPB010000150.1, on the reverse strand, counting down.
ATTATCTCACCATTTTTTTTCCTATGGCGCCATGGCCCTGACTGCTGAAGGTCAGTATATGAAGATTTTATGTTATCATTCAAAGTTTTTAGATCCTCTTCGGGGCGGATATCTTTTATTGTCATTGAGAGGAATTCTTCATGCGAATAGCCATAGTTTCCAACTGCTGCATTATTTACTGCAAGAAAGCGAAGTGTTTCAAGGTCATAGACCCACATAGGATAGGGGTTTTCTCTGAAAAGGAGGCGGTACTGCTGCTCTGATTCACGCAGTTCTTTTTCTGCTTTTTTCCTCATGCTTATATCCCTAATTATAGATTGTATAAGCTTTGGCCCGAGCATTTTTGAACTAATCTCTGTAAAGACAACGTTTCCATTTTTATGAAAAAGACTTCTTTCAGATAAGACTACAACGCCAGAAAATATGTCATAAAAATTTAGTGGTCTTTTTTCCAGCTCTTCTTTTGCTATGAAATCTGCAACATTCTTTCCTGTCATATCTGATGAATTGTAACCAAGCATAAGACAGATCCTGGAATTTACCTGCAGAATTTTACCTGTTTCATCCAGGAGTATAATTCCATCTGAAGCCTCTTCAAGAAGCATCCTGTATTTGTTTTCACTAGTAATAAGTGCAGAGGAGGATTGTTCAATTTTTCTGAAGCTAGAGCGGATAAAATAGTAAAGAAGCAAAGCAGTCATTAAAATAAAAAACCATCCCTTTATTGTCTGAAATTCAGTCAGTAAAGCAGGATCTTTTATTTGTCCAGAGAGCATATAATCTGTTACTAAAACCCACAAGGCGCTAATAACGGCGTAGCTAATGCTTATCACAAAAGGTGTAAACTTAATATTTTTCTCAATAGACGACAGAAACTTCATTGTAATACCCTTGCCTTTTACTCTACGGGAAAGACACCCTCAATATTTTTCGTCCTCCGTTTTTCAAAGTAAGGATATTTATAGAAAAAAACCATAGCTATTCTTCACACAGTTATTCTTCAATCCAATAAAATTTAATTGTAAGCAAAAGAGCCCATTATCTTCACTAATTTCTTTTTATTTATTGAAATTATAGTCTGTTTTCAATATACTTTGAAATAAGTTTTAATATTACTTAAAAAAATTCCGAGGCTGTTATGTTCGACGCTAATTACAAGTTCACCTGTGTAGAAAGGTTTCTTAGATATGTTAAGTATGATACACAGTCAGATGAGGACTCAAATACTTTCCCGAGCTCAGCAAAGCAATTGGTCTTATCAAAAGACTTGGCAAAAGAATTAAAACAAATGGGACTGGAAGATGCCCACATTGACCCAAATGGTTATGTTATGGCAACTTTACCTTCAAACGTTGATAAAGATGTAGATGTCATAGGATTTATTGCACACGTAGATACATCTCCTGCTGTAACCGGAGCTAATGTAAACCCTATAATTCACAAGAACTACCAGGGAGGAGATATTGCACTTCCTAACGATAAAACACAAGTAATAGAGGTTCAAAAGAATCCGGACCTGAATAATATGAAAGGTTTCGACATAATTACAACCGACGGCACAACACTCTTAGGGGCAGATAATAAAGCAGGTGTAGCTGAAATAGTTGATGCTGTTAATTACTTTTTGACACATCCGGAAGAAAAGCATGGAACAATAAAGGTCTGCTTTACTCCAGATGAAGAAGTTGGCCGCGGAACAGAAAAATTCGATATTCAGAAGTTCGGTGCAAAATACGCCTATACCGTTGACGGCTCTTCAAGAGGAGAGGTTGAAGTTGAAACCTTCAGCGCAGATGCCGTAGTCGTAAAATTCAGAGGTATTAATATTCATCCGGGATATGCTAAAGGTAAAATGGTCAACTCAATGAAAGTTGCAGCCCATTTTATTAATAGTTTGCCAAAAGACAAACTCTCACCCGAGACTACAGAAAAAAGGGAAGGATTTGTGCATGTTACTTCCATAAGCGGTAATGAAGAACTTTGTACTGTAAAGTTTATTATAAGAGATTTCATAACAGAAAAGCTCAAAGAATATGAGAGCCTTCTTAAAGACCTGGCTCAGAAGTCAGTAGAGGCCTTCCCGGGCTCACGTATGGAATTTGAGACAATTGAACAGTACAGAAACATGAAATATGTCCTTGATAAACATCCACAGGTTGCCCAATATGCAATCGAGGCGCTCAAGAAACTGGAGGTAGAGCCTATCTTATCACCTATAAGAGGAGGTACAGATGGTTCAAGACTTTCATATATGGGACTGCCTACGCCTAATATTTTTGCAGGTGAACATAGCTTCCATAGCCAGCTCGAATGGGTAGCAGTTCAGGATATGGAGATGTCGGTCAAGAATATAGTTACTATTGCAAAGATATGGGCTGAAAAAGCCTGAAGACAAGAAGGGAACTGAAATAAAGTGTAAAAAGGCAAAAGAAAAGAGGAAATATGTACGGCCTGTATTTTAAACTTTTTCTTTTGCCTTTTACTATTTATTTTTAAGCGATTATTTTTTAGGTCATGCAATATTAAACTATTTGTTTTGTCCTTTAACTTTTAACCTTTATTTTATGTCTGAGCATCTTAAGAAAGCTACTTCCCTAGCCCTTGCTACCAATGTGTTTCTCTTTGCTATTAAGCTTACCGTTGGAATTATTTCAAATTCCATTACTATGATCTCTGAAGCTGTAAACTCATCGACAGACATAATATCATCGCTTGCCATAAAATACAGTGTACGTATTTCTTCTATGAAGCCTGATGATAAACATCAGTTTGGCCATTCTGCAGCGCAGCCAATTGCAACATTTATAGTAGCTGTTTTTGCAGGAGTTTTAGGACTAAATATCATACAGGAATCTGTAAAAAGGATCGTCACACCTGCAAATATTCAGATCAATATATATGTCTATATAGTCCTTGCAATAACTATCATCTCCAAGGTAATCTTAAACAGATATCAGATACATATAGGTAATAAATACAACAGTCCTGCCGTAAGAGCGCAGTCTGTAGATAGCATTAACGATGTACTTGCCTCATCAATAGCGCTTATTGGTATAATAGGAGTTCAGGCGGGTTATCCTAGAATAGATGGTGTTGGAGGAATACTGGTTGCAATGTTCATTCTGCGTTCAGGTTTTGAGATCGCAAAGGAAAATATTGACTATCTTATGGGCAGAGCCGCTGATGAGAACCTTATCATGGAAATTACTTCAAGAGCACTTAGAGTAAAAGGAGTTGAAGGGCTAAATGATCTGCGCTCCCACTATGTAGGTGATAAATTTCATATAGAGATACACATTGAAGTAAATAAGTCAGTAAGCACAAAAGAATCTCATGATATTGGAAAAGATGTTCAGCATGCAATAGAAAAGCTTCCAGAGGTTCAAAAAGTATTTGTTCATATTGATCCTGTTTAAGAAATACTTCAATAAAGAAGTACTTCAATAAAGGAGTATTTCAATAAAGGTTTTCTGCACAAAAAAAATTAAATCTGTTTTTTAGGAGTCTTCATGAAACTAAAATTATCCATCATTATTTCTTTCTTGTATTTTTTCCCATTATTTGCACAGGCACAAATACAACCAAATGTTCCCACATACTACATTCAGGATAATGATCTATCGGAAGAATTGAAGAATATCATTATTTCCGAAGGACTCGATAACTCCTTTAGTGTTGGCGAAGATGGCCTTGAAAAGATCTCTTTTGCTGTAATAGACCTTACGGGCAAAGAGCCAAGAATAGGGGGAGTAAATATGGATAATTTTATCTATCCAGCAAGTGTTTATAAAATGTATGTTGCAGCCCAGATATTAGCCCAGGTAAGTAACTGCGAGCATTCACTTACAAAGCCCTACATTGCAAAATTCCCAAACATTGTAGACATGTCCAAAGAAATAAAAACCGATCCCAGGCCTTTACTAAAAGATGGAGATACGGTAAATATTAATTACCTGCTGGATCTTATGATAACGCGCAGTGACAACTCGGCTGCAAATTGCCTGATTGACCTTGCATCAAGAAAAAAAATAAACGAGATGATGACTCAATATGGTTGGGAAGGTAGTGAGGTTACACGAAAATTTCTAAGAAGAAAATATGAAGATCCAGGATACGAGAAGGTTCCAGGAACGATGACCTGCGCTTTGCATGCTGCAGACTTTATGTACAAGATATATACAAACACTATGATAAATCCATGGGTAAGCATGCAGCTTAAGTGCCTGCTGGGAAGGCAGCTCGACAAGTCAAAAGCTGCATCCGGACTACCTGCTAATGCAATGTACTACAACAAGACAGGCTGGTTCAGCTACTGGACAAACGATGTAGGAATTGTAGATGATGGAAACCTAAAGTATATATTTTCCTTATTTATTCCTCTTGAAGAAGAAAAAGCGCTTCCAAAATTTCAGGCGATCTCATCAAAGGTATATAACCTTATGAAAAGCAGGATAAAGTAGGAAAAAAAGCAGAAATGTTGACTGGGAGAAAGAGAGTAGTCAGCTACTTACCATTGACGGCCATGCATAATTAATAATTTAGATTAATAGTAGAGAATAACTCTCCATTAATTCACGCCTTGAAAAATTATTCATTTCTTTTTCATTAAAAATGAAGAGGAGATTGAAAGAAATAATAACAAGGAAAGGAGTAAATATGCAAAGGTACAATTCTTGCCTCAAGAAGGGATATTTCTGAAGAAGATGCAGAAAGAATAATTAACAAAATTGAAAATGCAAGAGATAGTGTAATGCATAAAATAGAGCAAATGCAAATGGAAGTTAAGCGCCGCTTAAATGAAGCAAAAGAAGAAGCCGTACACCAGGCCGATGAAGTCCGCAAAACGGCCTCTACAGCTGCATGGTGGGCTTTTGGTACTGCAGTTGTCTCTGGAATTTGCGCTGCTCTGGGCGGATTTTTCTCATCGAGAACATTCTTTTAGAGCACTTCATACAAGAAGAGCTAAATTTAATTTCCCTCTTCTTGTGGGATTAAAAGATCCCGGAAGGGGGAATTATCTTATTTTCTATGTTAGTTTAAAATAGATTAAACCGGTACACCTGTTTTTTCAGGACAGGATGGATCAAGACAGTATTTTTCAGGTTCCCGGTTTAATTTTACCTGTAATTCCTATCAAGAACTTACTGATTTCAATCATATATATATCCGAAATTTAATATGCCTCGGAAAATATTTTGAAAAAAAATTATAATAATTCAATAATATATGGCAGATAGGGGAAAGAACATTGAAGCAATATGAATACAGGATCATTAAAATAGAATTTGATGAGCACATACAAAATGAGGAAAAGATAATAAGTACTTTGAATCAGTATGGGAAAGAAGGCTGGCTTGTATGCAGCATGAATGTAGATCCTAGAGTATCCAAGAGCGAAAAGTACATAAAGGTCCTTATGGCAAGAGAGAGGGCAAAACAAGATAAAAAGCTTGCTCTTGAAGAGCCTGCTGTAAGTGATACCGATTTTGTCGAATCAGTAATAAAAACCATAGAAAATGGCTCTCAGGAAATCCCTTAAAGTAAAAGGGATCTTAGGCTATTTCATTGTCATTATGGCATAGTCAAGCTTTAGGTCCTCTTGCTTTGAAGAAGATGAATTGTTTATTTCATATAAAACATCCTTTATAAGGCAAAGGCCCTCATTGCCTTCACGGCAGTAGTAGACAACCATCTCTGCATATAGCTTATCTATATGACCTGGATTTTCTAAATCGAGCATTATATTATTTGAGGTGATCTTCTTGCCTATATTTATTTTCCCGTCTTTAGAAAATACCTTAAGTTCGCTTGGGGCAAGTGAATTAAGATGATATCCTGCAGGAAGTGTAAGATTTAGATTTATGTTCTTAAGCATGGCAAGATTGACATCATTAACAATTTTGGTCTCACCTTTAAAATCACTTTTATTAAAAACAAATGGTGTTCTTAGTTTATCAATACCTTTTAAGACTAAAGTTGATGTCTGCCCGTTGTTAATGTCGACTACACGTATAAGATGATTATTAGTATCTGCCAGATAAAGTTTCCCCTTTGCATAGCTTATTCCTCCAGGTTCATTAAACGTTGCATCGCGTGGAGCACCATCTTGCATTCCGACTTTTCCTGAACCTGCAAAAGTTCTGCTTATTCTCCTTAAAGGGTCAACGACTTTTATTTTATTGTTGTATGTATCTGCCAGGTATAATTTTTTATCAACATATACAATTCCAAGGGGATGCTGGAAGCGCGCATCTTCGGCATCTCCGTCAATATCGCCAAATTCAAATAAGCCGTGACCTATAATTGTACTTACTTTCCCATTCGGATCGATATCTGCACTTCGCACTGCACTAACTTCACTATCGGCAAAATAAAGTTTTTTGCCATCAGTAGTTATTCCGCTTGGCTGTGCAAGTGAGGCTGACTTAAGGTTTGCATCGTGTATATTTTCAACTCCTGAACCTGCATGGAGTCTTATTGTTCCGCTTGCAAGATCTATCGCCCATATCTGATGAGGTCCTGCCATTGCAATATAGAGCACTCCATTATCAATGGTCAAATCCCACGGTGAATTTAGTCCTGTTTGTCTTGCCTGGCCCATTGGATTGCGGTCATAGACCTGTTTACCTATTCCTGCAATAGTAACAACTTTTTTATTTTTCAGATCGGCTTTTCTTATCAGGTGATTTTCAGTATCTGCAATATAGAGCATATCTCCGCTGTCAAGTGCAAGTCCCTGCGGGTGAAAGAACTCTGCACTTGTAAAATCACCATCTTTCTGTCCCTGACTGCCCGAGCCGATAATATCGATTATATTACCATTAAGATCAGAAATAATTATGCGGTTATTATTTGAATCTGTGATAAATAGCCTTCCTGAGGCTTCATCTGCCAGTATCTTTCCGGGAAAATTAAGAAGTGATTTAGGTTTTTTATTTTTTTCAAGATTCAGAGCAAGGTGTGTCCTATTAATGCTGTTTGCATAATCTTTTGCAAGTTTACCTATTGCTTTATCCATTGTATCAAATATACCCTCGCCTGCAAGTGACCCAACGATATCACCCTTTGGATCAATAAGAACCAGTGTAGGCCATGCATTAGCGCCATAGCTGTTCCATACCTTAAAGTCTTTATCGTTTACTACAGGATGTTCGATCTCATAGCGAAGAATAGCCTGTCTTATATTATCTGTACCCTGTTCGGTCAGAAACTTGGCCGAATGAACGCCAATTACAACGAGTTCATCCGGATACTTAGCCTCAAGCTTTTTAAGATCAGGAATTATGTGCATACAGTTTATGCAGCAAAATGTCCAGAAGTCAAGAAGTACTATTTTACCCTTTAGATCTGAAAGTTTTATTGGTTTATCGGTATTAAGCCAGTCCAGACCCTCAGGAAATTCGGGAGCATTACCTTTATGATCTTTATTTGCCATTACATCACTTTTATAGTTTGTAGAACAATTAGTAAATGAAAACTGCAATAGTAGTACCAGGACACAAATTATAGCTTTCATAGTCTTATCTCATTTTGTCATATAAAAACATAAAATGGTCCATCTAAGTTTCCCACTGTTTTCTCTTTTCATAGAATTTCTTTGCCAAAGCGATGCAACTGAAGAAAAAAAGTATTATCTTAAGCGGAAATTTGTCTCTGGTCGGTTAAAAAAAAATCAGCTCCTGGAATAAAAACTTTTTTTAAGGTCTTATGCCAATAGAAAACGGCTGGAAAAACTCTGCAATTAAGATATCTGTAATTTATATAATTATAGGTAGCTTATGGATACTAAGCTCTGATAAGATCTTATATGAGCTTATACAGAATCCCGTCCTTTTAACTAAGTTCCAGACATTTAAGGGATGGTTTTTCATTCTTATAACTGCAATTATCCTTTTTCTTCTGATCAGCCGCGATCTGCGGATGCTAAAGTCAGCACAAAAGGCCCTTTCTCACTCTGAAGAGCAATATAAACTTCAATTAGAAAAGACTGTAGAGGAAAGGACTGCAAGGCTGGTGCAGTTAAATGAGAAGCTTGAAGAGGAGATAAAAAAGCAGAAGCTTTCTGAAGAGAAGATACAGAGCCAGGTTGAATTCCTTAGAACGCTTATTGATACTATACCTAAACCT